>NZ_MOWM01000104.1 GCF_016082275.1 Variovorax sp. E3 | reverse complement strand
GCCGGCCGAGGGGTTGGTGCCCGGCGGTGCGTCGCTGGTCGGCGGCGCATGGCATTTGCGCGGTGTCGAGGCCGAGCTCGCGTTCCGCCTCGGCGCCGACTTGCCGCCGCGCGCGGCGCCTTACACCCGTGACGAGGTCGCAGACGCCATCGCGGCGGTGCTGCCCGTGATCGAGGTGGCGCAGACCCGCCTGATCGATTGGCTCGATGCCAGCCCCGCGGCGCTGCTGGCCGACCTGCTGTGCCACGGCGGCCTGGTGCTCGGCGAGCCCGCGCCTTTCGAACGGTCGTGGCTCGACCTGGCACGGACCGAGGTCGTGATGCATTTCGACGAGCAGGTCGTGGCCCACACGGTCGGGGAGCACGCGCACCCCGACGTCGGCGCGCTGCTCGTCTGGCTGGCCAACCAGGGCGCGGCCCGGGGCCAAGGCCTGCGGGCCGGCCAGGTCGTGACGACCGGTTCGTGCACCGGCATGTTGTTCGCCTCGCAGGGCACGGCCGTGCGGGTGGACGTCAAGGGACTCGCGCCGCTGTGCGCGAGCTTCTGAATTTCTTGTGTTTGTTTTCTTTCCCGGAATCACTGGAGGCAACCGATATGTCCCTTTCAAGAATCGACGCCGTGGCCGAGGCGCTGGTTCGTGCGCGCGGCGCGCACGTCACGTGCCCGGCGGCGTCGACGGCCGACCTGCTCACGCAAGCCGACGATGCCTACGCCGTGCAGCAGCAGGTGGCGCAGGCGCTCGGCTGGTTCGCCGCGGCGCCGCCCCGGTACTGGAAGGCCGGCGGCCCGTCGCGCGATGCCGTGCTGACCCATGCGCCGCTGCCGCCGCGCGGCGTGTGGACCAGCCCGGCGACGGCCGGCGACTGGCCGTTCCACATCCGCGGCATCGAGGCCGAGATCGCCCTGCGGATCGGACGCGACGTCGACCCGGCCCTGGCCCGTGCGCTCGATGTCGACAGCGCCCGTGCCCTGGTCGAGGCGATGACGGTGTCGATCGAGATCGTCGACTCCCGCTGGCGGGAAGCCATCGACGCGCCCGCGCTGTGCAAGCTGGCCGACCTGCAATCGCACGGTGCGCTGGTGCTCGGCGAATGGGTCCCGTTCGTGGCCCGTGACTGGCTCGCGCAGGCCTGCGAGGTGCGCATCGGCGCGCGCGCCGCCGTGGTGCGCCGCGGCACGCATTCGCTCGGCGACCCCGCCTGGCTGCTGCCCGCGTGGCTGCGCCATGCCACGCGGCACGGCGAGACCGTGGCGGCCGGCACCGTCGTCACGACCGGCACGTGGGTCGCATTCTCGAAGCGGGCGAGGGCGACCTCGTCACCGCCGAATTCCCGGGCATCGGCCACGCGTCGGTGCAGCTCTAGAACCTTTCTTCCAACCATCCAAAGCACAGAACGGAGACAACACCCATGATCGCCCTCGACAACCACCCCAGCGGCCGCCACTTCCTGCAGATCCCGGGCCCCAGCCCCGTGCCCGACCGCATCCTGCGGGCCATCAGCCTGCCGACCATCGACCACCGCGGGCCCGAGTTCGCCGTGCTGGGCAAGAAGGTCATCGGCGGGCTGCAGCAGGTGTTCCAGACCCGGCACCCGGTCGTCGTCTATCCCGCGTCGGGCACCGGCGCGTGGGAGGCGGCGCTCGTCAACGTGATGAGTCCCGGCGACCACGTGCTGATGTTCGAGACCGGGCACTTCGCGACGCTGTGGCAGAAGATGGCGCGCCGGCTCGGCCTGGAGCCCGAGTTCCTCGCGCTCGAAGGCACCGACGAGACCGGCCTGCCGCGCAGCTGGCGCCACGGCGTGCAGGCCGACCTGATCGAGCAGCGCCTGCGCCAGGACACCGCCCACCACATCAAGGCCGTGTGCGTGGTGCACAACGAAACCTCGACCGGCGTCACCTCCGACATCGCCGCGGTGCGCCGCGCGATCGATGCGGCGGGCCACCCGGCGCTGCTGATGGTCGACACCATCTCGGGGCTCGCGAGCGCCGACTACCGGCACGACGCGTGGGGCGTGGACGTTACCGTCAGCGGCTCGCAGAAGGGCCTCATGCTGCCGCCGGGCATCAGCTTCAATGCGGTGTCGCCCAGGGCGCTGGAGGTGGCGAAGACGGCGCGCCTGCCCAAGGCCTTCTGGGCCTGGGACGAGATCATCGAGATGAACCAGGGCGGCTACTGGCCCTACACGCCGAGCACGAACCTGCTGTACGGCCTGAGCGAGGCGCTGGACATGGTGCTCGAACAGGGCCTGCCCGCGATCTTCGAGCGCCACCGGCGCTGGGGCCGCGGCGTGCGCACGGCCGTGCAGGCCTGGGGCCTGCCGACCCAGTGCGCCGACGAGCGCGTGCACTCGCCGGTGCTGACCGGCGTGATCACGCCGCAGGGGGTCGACGCCGACGCGCTGCGCCGGCTGATCCACCAGCGCTTCGATCTTTCGCTGGGCGCGGGGCTGGGCAAGCTCAAGGGCCGCATGTTCCGCATCGGGCACCTGGGCGACTGCAACGACCTGACGCTGATGGCCGCATTGACCGGCATCGAGATGGGTTTCAAGCTGGCGGGCGTGCCGATGGCCGGCAGCGGGGTGTTGGCGGCCATGGCGTACTTTGCGGAAACGCCGGCCGCGAACGTCGCGTGATCCCGCCGGGAAGGGCTGCGGGCTAGGTGCTTTCCATTATCGTCAACAAGATTGTCGACATTGTTGTTGACGTTAATTTGGACAAAGCCTAAATTCCGCTCCACAGCCTCGGCGGGGCACTGGCCCGGACCAGCCCGACCCGCGACTGCAAAGTTCGCCAGCGTGCCGGGTCTTTTCCTTGCAGGCTGGCATCCGTGCCACTGCAAGGAGACAAACCGATGCAAAACACCATGACGGACGGCGCCAAGGCGACCGCCGCAGCGCCAGACGCCGCCCTCCAGCCCACCAAGGTGCGCTGGAAGATCTTCCTGATGATGTTGTTCCTGATCTCGATCAACTACATCGACCGGGCCTCGCTCTCGGTGGCCATGCCGCTGATCGCCAAGGAATTCGACATCGGGCCGGCCGTGCAGGGCCTGCTGCTCAGCTCGTTCTTCTGGACCTACGCCCTGATGCAGATCCCGGGCGGCATGCTGGCCGACCGCTTCGGCCCGCGCGTGGTCATCGCCGGTGCCACCGTGGGTTGGGGCTTCTTCCAGGCCATCGCCGCCGTCTGCACGGGCTGGGTTCCCTTGCTGCTGACACGGCTGGGCCTGGGCGCGGCAGAGGCGCCGATCTACCCCGCGGGCGGCAAGCTCAACGGCATCTGGATGACCCAGACCGAACGCGGGCGCGGGGCCACCTTGCTCGACGGCGGCGCGCCGCTGGGCGCGGCGCTCGGTGCCATCCTGATCTCGGCCTTGATCGCCGTGCTCGGGTCCTGGCGCCTGGCCTTCGTCATCGCCGGCGCCGGCACCGTGGTGGCGGGCTACTTCGCCTGGCGCTACATCCGCAACCATCCGCGCCAGCATCCCGGCGTGAACGAAGCCGAGGCGCGCTACATCGAGGCCAGCCACGCCGCCGACGCCGCCAAGGAATCGGCCAATGCAAGCGGGCGCGTGCTCGACTTCTTCCGCTACCGCTCGGTGTGGGGCATGTTCTTCGGCTGGATGTGCTTCAACGCGCTGTTCTACGGCCTGCTCACGTGGATGCCCAACTACCTGTCGAAGGTGCACGGCTTCGACATCAAGCAGATGGGCGGCGCGGTGTTCATCATGTTCTTCTCGGGCTTCGTCGGCGAAATGTTCGGCGGCTGGCTGGCCGACAAGTGGCAGGCGGCCGGCGCATCGCAGAGCAAGGTGCTGCGCACGCTGTTCGGTATCTCGTCGATCATTGCCACCATCGCCATCTTCATGGTGACCCAGATCAAGGACCCGGTCGCCGTGGTCGCGCTGCTGTCGGTCACGCTGTTCTTCCTGCGCTGGTGCGGCCTGTTCTGGTGCGTGCCGTCGATCCTCGGCACGCGCGCCCGGGTCGGCTTCCTGGGCGGCACCATGAACCTGGGCGGCAACGTGGCGGGCATCGGCGTGCCGATCGTGGTCGGCCTGATCGTGCAGGCCACGGGCTCGTACTTCATGGCGCTCATGCTGTTCACGGCAGCCGGCGCGGGCCTCTTCGTCTGCTCGACGATGCTGATCGACTACAGCAAGAAGCTGCCGGTCTGACACCCACGAGCGAACCGGAAGGAGACCCCCTCATGTCTGTTTCTCATCTTCGCCGGGTGGCCGCCGCGGCCGCGCTGCACCTGGCCTTCGCCAGCGCGGCCCTGGCCCAGCCTGGCGAACCCGGCCTTCCCGTCGCGGCGCCCGAGGCCGTGGGCGTCGACTCGCAGCCGCTGGTGCGGCTGTCGCAGTGGATCCGCAAGGACAACCTCGACGTGCGCAGCTTCCTCGTGGTCAAGGACGGCAAGCTGGTCTTCGAGCGCTACAGCCAGGGGCTCACGCGCGACCACAACTACGAGCTGTACTCGATCACCAAGAACGTCACCGCGCTGGCGGCCGGCGTGCTCATCGACGAAGGCCGCACGCGGCTGGACGAGAAGGTGGCGCCCATCCTCGCCAAGGCACGCCCCGACCTGAAGGACGCGCTGGCCGACAAGCAGGCCATCGAGTTGAAGCACGTGATGTCGATGTCCACCGGCCTGTTCTACGACTTCCAGCCGAGCGACGACCCGATCTACTACGGCGCGCCCGACCGTCTGAAACTGGCGGCCGGGACTTCGCCGCGGCGCCCGCCCGGCGAGGCCTTCGACTACACCGACGTCAATCCGATCCTGGCGAGCGCAACGCTGGGCGCCGATGCCGGCATGCCGCTGCAGGCCTTCGCCGAGCAGAAGATCTTCAAGCCGATGGGCATGACGCACTACGCCTGGGAGCGCGCCGACGCGAAGGGGCTCGTGTCTTCCGGCTGGGGCCTGCGGCTGCGCGCGGTCGACATGGCCAAGCTCGGCATGCTGGTGCTCTCGGGCGGCCGCTGGAACGACCGGCAGATCACCTCGCAGGCCTGGGTGCGGACCATGACCGCGCCGTCTTCCGCGCCCTGGTACGGGCAGTACTGGTGGATCAACGACATCGTCGCCACCGAGCCCGAGGTGCACGCGATGGGCTTCAAGGGCCAGTTCATCGTGGCGCTGCCGCAGCGCAACGCGGTGGTCGTCATGACCAGCATGCTGCCCATCGAGGGTGGCCTGCGCGAGTCGAAAAACGTGCTGGCGATCCGCCGCATGGTCAACGATTTCGTGCTGCCCGCGCTCGACAACGCCTCGCACGCAAGCCCGACGCCCGCGCGCCGCAAGGCCCTGGCGCG
Organism: Variovorax sp. E3; assembly: GCF_016082275.1. Classification (GTDB taxonomy): domain Bacteria; phylum Pseudomonadota; class Gammaproteobacteria; order Burkholderiales; family Burkholderiaceae_C; genus Variovorax. The sequence goes on along the minus strand of NZ_MOWM01000104.1, from coordinate 21,895 downwards.
CGAGCTCGACCTGGCCGCGCACCACCAGGGCAAGCCCGGCGCGCCGGCCGACCCGACCGACACCCCACGCCTGTGACGACCATGACCCCTCGCAAACTCATCGGCGTGCTCACGCCTTCCTCGAACACCGCGCTCGAGCCGCTGACCAGCGCGATGGTCGCGGGCGTGCCCGGCGTCTCGGCGCATTTCTCGCGCTTCACCGTCACCGAGATCTCGATGCGCGACGCGTCGCTGAACCAGTTCGACGACAGCAAGATCCTGGAGGCCGCACGGCTGCTGGCCGACGCGCGCGTCGACACCATCTGCTGGAGCGGCACCTCGGCCAGCTGGCTCGGCTTCGAGAAAGACCAGGCGCTGTGCGCGCGCATCACCGAGGCGACCGGCATCCCCGCGACCACCTCGGTGCTGGCGCTCAACGAGCTGCTGGCCGCGCAGGGCGCGCGCACGCTGGGCCTGGTGTCGCCGTACGTCGAAGACGTGCAGCAGCGCATCGTCGCCAACTACGCGGGTATCGGCATCGACTGCGTGGCCGAGCGGCACCTGGACCTCACGGTGAACTTCGCCTTCAGCGAGGTCGAGCCCGACACGCTGCGCCGCATGCTGCGCGAGGTGGCGCGCCAGCGCCCCGACGCCATCACGATCATGTGCACCAACCTGAGCGGCGCGCAACTGGTCCAGGAGATGGAGCGCGAGCTCGGCATCCCGATCTATGACTCGGTGGCCACCGTGGTCTGGCGCGCGCTGAAGACGGTCGGCGTCGCGCCGAGCGCCGTGAAGGGCTGGGGCCGCCTGTTCGACGCGAAGGCCTGAGCGTTCGCCGGCGACCATCCGACACAGACAGAAAAGCAAAGAAAGACCATGACCTTCCGTGACCTCGATCTCGTGGTGCGCAACGCCCGCGTTGCCACCGCCAGCGACACCTTCGATTCGGACATCGGCATCGCTGGCGGCCGCATCGTGCAGCTGGGCCTCGGCCTGCCGCCCGGCCGGCAGGAGGTCGACGCCGCCGGCCGCTACGTGACGCCGGGCGGTGTCGATGCCCACTGCCACCTCGACCAGCCGATGGAGCCGCCCGTGTGCATGGCCGACGACTTCGACACCGGCACCCGCGCCGCGGCTTGCGGCGGCACGACCACGGTGATCCCGTTTGCCGCGCAGCAGAAGGGCCAGTCGCTGCGCGCCGCCGTGCGGGACTACCACCAGCGCGCCGAAGGCCGCGCCCACGTCGACCACGCCTTTCACCTGATCGTCAGCGACCCGACCGAGGAGGTGCTCAAGCACGAGCTGCCGCAGTTGATCGCCGAGGGCTACACCTCGTTCAAGATCTACATGACCTACGACGATCTGAAGCTGGACGACGGCCAGATCCTCGACGTGCTGTCGGTGGCCAGGGAGCAGGGCGCCATGGCGATGATCCACGCCGAGAACGCCGACTGCATCGAGTGGTTGACCAAGCGGCTCGAAGCCAGCGGGCGCACCGCGCCGCGCTTTCATGCGCACTCGCGGCCGATGCTGGTCGAGCGCGAGGCGACGCACCGCGCGATCGCGCTGTCGGAGCTGGTCGACGTGCCGATCATGATCGTGCACGTGTCCGGGCGCGAAGCCGTCGAGCAGATCCGCTGGGCGCGCGCGCACGGCCTGAGCGTGTTCGCCGAAACCTGCCCGCAATACCTGTTCCTGACCGCTGAAGACCTGGGTATCGACGACAGCTACCAGGCGCGCGCTGCGTCTGCAGCCCGCCGCCGCGCAACCGCGAGAACCAGCAGGTGATCTGGAACGGGCTGTCCGACGGGCTGTTCACGATCTTCTCGTCGGACCATGCGCCGTTTCGCTACGACGCGCCCGAGGGCAAGAAGCCCGGCGGCGAAGAGGTGGCGTTCCGCCACATCCCGAACGGCATTCCCGGCATCGAGACGCGGCTGCCGCTGCTGTTCTCGCACGGCGTGCTCGACGGGCGCATCACCATCAACAAATTCGTCGAGCTGACGTCCACCAACCCCGCCAAGGCCTACGGACTGCATCCGCGCAAGGGCACGATCGCGGTCGGCGCCGATGCCGACCTCGTGGTCTGGGGCACCACGCCGCGCGCCATCCGCAACGCCGACCTGCACCACGACGTCGACTACACGCCCTACGAGGGCATCGAGGTGAAAGCCTGGCCGGCGTTGACGCTGGCACGCGGCGAAGTCGTGTGGGACGGCGAGCGTTTCCATCCGCGCGCCGGACGCGGAGAATTCCTGCGCCGGGGCGAGCCCACCTTGCTGCCGCGTCGCCGACCGGCCTGAGACTTGCCTGGAGACATCGCCATGAACCTGCTGCTCATCAACCCCAACACCTCGCAAAGCGTCTCCGACCTGATCGCGGCCGAAGCCCGGCGCGCGGCCGCGAGCGACACGCGCATCGAGGTGCTCACGGCGCCCTTCGGCGTGGCCTACATCGAGACCCGTTTCGAATCGCTGATCGGTGCGTATGCCGCCGCCACGCTGGCGGCGGAGCACCACATGCGGCATGACGCCATCGTGGTCGCGGCCTTCGGCGACCCCGGCATCGACGGCCTGCGCGAGGTGCTCGACATTCCCGTGGTCGGCCTCACCGAGGCGGCATTGATGAGCGCGTGCCTGCTGGGCAAGCGCTTCTCGATCGTCGCGATCTCGCGCCGCATCACGGCCTGGTACCGCGAATGCGTGCAGGCCAACGGCCTCGTCGACCGGCTCGCCAGCATTCGCAGCCTCGACGGCCCGCTCAAGGACATCGGCCACGTGCAGGACGACCACGGCCAGCGGCTGGAGGCCCTGTGCATGTCGGCCATCGAAGACGACGGCGCGGACGTGATCATCATTGCCGGCGCGCCGCTGGCCGGCCTGGCGCGCTCGATCAAGGACCGCATTCCGGTGCCGGTGGTCGACGGCGTCTCGAGCGCCGTGTGCCATGCGCAGACGCTCGTGTCACTGGCGCCGGCGCCGGCACGCCTGGGCAGCTTCGCACCGCCGCCGATCAAGCCGAACCAGGGGCTGCCCGAGCCGCTGGCGCTGCTCCTGGCGCGCGGCGGCGCACGCGCTCCCGGTTGAGGCGGTGGGCCCCGTGGCGCTCTGCAGCCTGGAGGGGGCACCGATAGAATCGGCGTCGATGCCCACCAAAGCCCCAGCCCGCAAGACCAGCGCAACCGGCGCGACCGGTGCCACCAACGCCCGCGAACACAGCGTCGACGAGATCGTCGAGAAAATCTCGGCGGCCATCCTGGAACATCGTCTCGCGCCGGGCACGAAGCTGGGTGAAGACCGGCTGGCCACGATCTTCGCGACCAGCCGTGCCAAGGTGCGCGAGGTGCTGGCCCGGCTGGCGCACGAACAGATCGTCGAGCTGGTGCCGCAACGCGGCGCCTTCGTCGCCAAGCCCACCATCGAGCAGGCCCAGGACGTGTTCGAGGCTCGCCGCCTCATCGAACCCGGGGTGCTGCGCCGCCTCATCCGCACGCTCGACGACGCCAAGAAGCAGCGCCTGCAACGCCACATCGAACTCGAGGCCGACGCACGGCGCCGCGACGACAAGCGCGCCATCGTGCGGCTGTCGGGCGAGTTTCATGTGCTGCTGGCCGAGCTGGCCGGCAACTCGGCGCTGGCGCGCTCGATGCGCGAGCTGTCGGTGCTGACCTGCCTGATCATCTCGCTGTACGACGCACCCACCGCCACCAGCTGCCGCGCCGACGAGCACGAGGAAATCGTCGCAGCGGTTCACGTCGCGACGCCCAGCGCGCCGAGAAGCTGATGCTGCATCACCTCGACCACATCGAGCAGAGCCTGAAGCTGGACGACAGCGCTGAAGAAGTCGATCTCGAAAGCGTGTTCAGCTGAGGCGGTAGCAAAGAGGCCGGGGCGGGTCGTTCCCGGTCCAGCGGTCTTTCATGCCGATGCCGACTGCGCCACGCCCTGCATCAACAGCCCCAGCATCGCCAGCTGCGCCACCAGCGCCGGCCGCTGCGCGGCGCGCATGTTCTCCAGCACGCCGCCCAGCAGCCTGGCGCCCCGGCCCAACCCCGCCTGCTTCAGCCGCAGCACCTGCGCCTGCGCCCGCGCCAACCCGCCGCCGCCCTGATGCCGCAGCCCCTGCCGCAGCCACAGCGCGAGCAGCTCGAGCGTGTCGCCGGCCAGGGCATGGAGCGCGGGCACGTCTCGGTGTCGCTCTCCAGGCCCAGCGGATGCGGCACCACGGCCTCGGCCTGCAGCACCACCGCGCGTTGCGCCGTGAGCACGCTCAGCGGCTGCATCACCGCGCGCCCGCCCCGCAGGTGCACCATGCCTGCCACGGCGCGCAGCGCGCCGTACTCGCCGGCGAGCGTGCGCGCCAGCGCATCGACCGCGCCCGGTGACACCCCACGGTGCGGCAGCGCCAGGTGCAGTTGCGCCTGATCGCCGTTCGCCGCCGCTTCGTCTTCAGAAGCTTCGTCCTGCGGCGTTTCTTGCCCCAGCCGCGCATGCAGCACCTGCGCCGCCGCATCCCAGTGGCTCGACACCACCGCCATGCGCTCGAACGCCACCACATGCAGTTGCCCCGCGGCCCCGCTCGCGGCCTGCCGCGGCCGCACGAAATCAGGCTGCGCTTCTTGCAGGTGCGCCACCAGCCCCGCCACGCTGCCCTGCCGCAGCGGCGAGACCAGGTCGTCCCACGACTTCGGCGACAGCGGCAGCACGCCCGTCTGCCGCGCCCCCGCCGTGATGTCGACCAGCCCGTTGGCGCGCCGTGTCGCGGTCTTGGTGATGACTTGCCCGCTTGCCAGCTGCCGCAGCGGAAAGCCCGCGACGCGCCGGTTCAGCAGGTTGGGCGCCGCGCCGCCCGCCGCCGCGTCGGCCTCGCGCGACCACTGGCGTTCCAGCACGGTCACGTTCTGCGTGTCGGGGTCGGCAAAGAGAATGCTCGCGCCCTCGGCCGTCTCGTCGGACCAGAGCTCGGCGCCCAGCGACACCAGCCGCAGGTGGTCGAGCGCGACCTCGCCCTTCACGCCGATGCCCAGGATCTGGCTGGCCGGCAGCGCGGGCCTGGCTCGCGGGCGCCCGGCGTGCGCCGCCGCCTGCAGCCGCGCCCACAGCTCGGCCAGCACGCGCACCAGCCGCAGCGGCTCGAAGCGTGTGCTGCGCGCCTGTTGCGCCTGCAGCAGCTGCCACAGCTCGTCGAGCGCATCGTCGACCCAGTTCCAACCCAGCGCGCGCGCTTGGTCGCGCACGGCCTCGTAGCGGGCCGCCAGCGCCATCAGCGGCTGGCTCGATCCGTCGAGCCAGAGCGACAGCAGCAGGGCGTCGATGTCCGCGCACAGCGCACGCGCAGCGTCGCTCTGCATCGGTTGCGGCAGGTCGTCCGCCGCATCGGCGCCGGCCGAGGAAGGCGAGCGCACCTCGACCATCACTTCGGCCGAGCCCGGCGCCTGCGGCCGGGCCTGGCGAAAGGCCCAGACCGCGATGGCCACGTGCGCGCAGCCGCTGCCCTGCTTGCAGTCGCAGCGCGCATGGACCAGCGAGCTGCGCGAGAAGAAACGCACGCTGCACATCGGCAGCCGTGCGACCGGCGGCGCGTTGGCGCTGCGCCATGCCAGCACGCCGACCACGGGTCGCGCGGCGGCGAGCTTGTTCGCCTGTTCGAGCACGGAGGGCGCGAGGCTGGCGGCCAGGGCGGCATCGTCGAATTGCGCCGGGCTCCATGCGCCGTCGGACGGCTGCGCGGGTGCTGCGACTTCCGCTTCGGCGCCCGCGTCGGCATCGGCATCGGCCGATGACGATGCGCCCGTGCCTGGTAGGCCAGCACCAGCATCACCCGATGTCGGCACATGCCGCTCGCGGGGCAAGTGCACTGCGCGTCGCGCAGCGTGCGCCCCGGCGGCAGGCTGGTGCGCACGCCGTCGTCGAAGCTGGCCGTCACCGTGCCGTCCGCGCCGCTCTCCAGCGTCGGCAGCACACCGGCCGCCACGTCCTTCTGCGCGCGCTTGACGAAGCCCGCGTTGGCCAGCGCCGTCAGTGCCTCGGGCGTCAGCTCGAGCAGGTCGGCGCGCCATGCATTGCCGTTCATGCCTGCACCTTCTCGGCCAGCCAGCCCGCGAGCTGGCCCGGCGTCATCGCGCCGACCTGTGCGCCTTCGCGCACCAGCCGCGCGGCCATCGCGCGGTCGAACGCGGGCTCGGCCTTCGAGTCGAGCGCGGCCAGCCCCAGCACCTTGGCGCCGGACTCGACCAGTGCCTTCACGCGCCGCACCAGCTCGTGCTCGCTGCCGCCTTCATAGAAGTCGCTGACCAGCACGACGATGCTCTTGCGCGGATTGGCGATCAGCGACTGCGCATACGCCACCGCCTTCGCGATGTCGGTGCCGCCGCCCAGTTGCACCTTCATCAGCAGCTCGACCGGGTCGGACACGTCGTCCGTGAGGTCGACCACCGCCGTGTCGAAAGCCACCAGCCGCGTGCGCATGCCGGGCAATTGCCACAGGCAGGCGGCCATCACGGCGCTGTGGATCACCGAGTCGACCATCGAGCCGCTCTGGTCGATCAAGAGCACGATGTCCCACGCTCGGTGTGCCGCTTGGTGCGGCTGATGAACACCGGCCGCTCCACATACAGCTTGCGGCGCGCCGGGTCCCAGCGGTGCAGGTTGGCCGCCAGCGTCTGCTTGAAGTCGAAGTTGCGCGCCACCTTCATGAGCGAGCGGCGGCGCCGGTCGCGGCTGCCGCTGAAGGCCTGGCGCACCTCGGTCGCGAGCTTTTCCATGATGCGCCGCACCACCTCGGCCACCAGCTTGCGCGCGGCCGCCAGCACCTGCGGGTTCATCAGGTGCTTGGTGTGCAGCACCGCGCGCAGCAGCGACTCGGAGGGCTCGATGCGCTCCAGCACCTCGAGGTTGGTCACCACCTCGTCGATGCCGTAGCGCTCGACCGCGTCTTGCTCCAGCCGCTCGATCACTTCCTTCGGAAAGAGCGTGTGGATGGCGTTGATCCAGTCGGGCGTGCTGAGCCCCGAAGGGCCCAGGCCCGCGCTGCGCTCGCCGCGGCCGTCGCTTTCGCGGTCGCGGCCGTAGAGCCAGTCGAGCGCGGCGTCGGCGGCCTGGGCCTCGGCGCTCAGGCCGCCGCAGGCCGCTTCGGCCGGGTCGCCGAGCAGCAGGCGCCAGCGTTGCAGCGGATCGGGAATGTCGAGGCTCATGAAAGGGCGCTTCCGTCGTCGTCGAGGGGGTGGTCGCGGGTGTCGTCGAGTGCCACGCCCCATGCGGCAAGGCGCGCGAGCACGGCGTCTTCCACGCGGCGCGCCTCGGCCAGTTGCTCGGGCGCGGCGTCGCCGGCGTGGTGGGCCGTGAGCGCGCGGCGCGACAGGTGCGTGGCGTCGTGCAGCGTCAGCACCTGGTCGGCCAGCAGACCGCGCTCGCGCGGCGGCAGCCATGCGAAGGCGGCGCGCAGGCTCGGCATGGCGCGCACGAAGTCGGCGTTGTCCAGCGCCTGCACCGTGCGGTCCATGCCGGCGACGAAGGCGGGCTCCGACGCCAGCACTTCACGCGCCAGGGCGAGCAGGCCCGTGAGCGCGTCGCCCAGCACGGGAGCGGGGAGCGAATGCAGCAGGGCCATCGCTTCGGCCACGCCGTCGTCGGCGTGCTGCGCATGGTCGATGCGCCCCGCAAGGCTCAGCGTTGCGCCCAGCGCGGCGCCACGGCTCACGGGAGCGGCACCGGGGTCGGCGGCCTTGCGCTGCCATACCGCGAGTGCGCGGGCCGGTTCAATGTCGAGCAGCGCGGGCGCGCCGCTGGCGGCATCCGACGCATGCGCCAGCACGTCGGCCACGATCTGCCGCAGCGCCAGGTGGCCTTCGAGGTGCGACTGCATGTCGGCCGGTGCAACGGCGGCGGGCGGCTCCAGCAGCCACAGCGCGCGGTCGAAGCCCGAGCCGATCACCACGCGCAGCACCGGCGCGTCGGCCATGCCCAGCATCTGGCCGTGGCGCAGCAGCGTGTGCAGCACCGCCAGCGCCGGGGCCAGCGCCTCGAAGCGCGGCTCGTTGGCGATGGCGCCCTGCAGCTCGCGCAGCAATGCGTCGCTGAGCGCTGGCAGGCCCGCCCATGCGGCCTGGTTGAGTCCGTCGGCCAGCGGGCCGATGCGGCCGTTCGCCTGCCGCAGATCGTCTTCGAGGCGGGCGCGCGCCGCGTCGTGCAGGCTCGCGCCCCAGGCGCCGGCCTCGATCAGCGCGGCTTGTTGTTCGAGCGGTTCGGCGAGCGACCAGCTCTCGTTGCGCTCGCCCGACATTGCGAGCTTCGGCCCCTGCGTGCGGCGCACGCCGGGCAAGCGCAGGATCGACAGGCGGTGCAGCACGCGGCTCTTCGCGCGGTCGGCCGGCTGCAGAAGGTCGAGCTTGAGCGTGCCGCGCAGCGCGATGCCGTGCGCCGCAAGCTCGGCCTGCACGGCGGCCACCAGCGGCGGCTGCGGCGTGCCCGGCGCGAGGCTGCCGACGGTGTCGCCGGCCAGCACGTCCATCGCCTGCACCAGCACGGGGTCGGTGCCGGGGCGGATGGTGCCGCGGTAGGTCCAGGGCAGCGGCGCGTCGAGCGCGTCTTTCACGAGCGCGCCGGCCAGCGCGTCGAGCCAGTCGGAGCGTAGCGGCTCTTCGTGGCCGCGCAAGCGTGCAAGGCCTTGCGCGCGCAGGTGCACGGCCATCAGGTCGGCGGTGGAGGCGGGCAGCTGCTTGTCGCGCAGCCGCTGCATCACGTGCTGCAGCGCGCGGTGCGCCGCACCCTCGGCGCCGTGTTCCCACACCCATTGGTAATAGGCCGGGGAGGGCATCCCCGAGGCATAGCCCGCGAACGCGTCGAGGCGCTTGAAGGTGTAGGGCACGAGGTAGGAGCCGAAACGCAATGGCGCCGGCTCGTCTTCGTCGCCGCTTTCGATCGACGGCTCCGGCGTGGCGGGCAGCTCGCTTGGCATGCCCTGCCACAGCCGCGCGAGCGCGGGTGCGTGGTAGCCGCCGCACACCACCAGCGCCTGCGCACGGCCTGCTGTTGCCGGCTGCGCCATCGCCCAGGCGATCCAGCGCGCCATCATCTGCTCGCGTGCCTGGTTGCCCTGCGAGCCGGGGTCTTCGCCGCGCAGGTGATCGAAGTAGGTCGACAGGCGCCGTGCGAGTTCGGCCGCGTCGCAGCCGTCTTCGAACAGGTGGTCCCACAGCGCGTCGCGGCCTTGCACCGACAGCTTCTCGGTCAGCGCGCGCTCGTAGGCTTCGGCGCGCTCCTCGTGCTGCGCGTCGGCCACGTCGCATAACGGTTCTCCATGCGCGAGAACGCGTCGTGCCACGCCGGCAGGTCGATGAAGCGCACCTGCGCGCCGACTTCGCGCGCCACCGTCAGCGCCTGCCACTCGGGCGAATGTTCGGCAAAGGGCGACCACGAACCGCGGTGCGTGTCGTCGCCGGAAAGATAGCTGTAGATCGCCACCGGCAACCGGTGCGGCAGGTACAGCTCGTCGAGCCGTTCGTTGAAATCGGCCGGCCCTTCGATCAGCACGTGCGCCGGGCGCAGCGCGCGGATGCGCTCGGCCACCAGCCGCGCGCAGGCCGGGCTGTGGTGGCGCACACCGACGATGTGAGGCTGTGGTGCTTGCATCGGCGCGCGGTCAGGGCAGGCGGTGGCGCGCTTCGTAGTACGCGCGCCAGTGCGCGCCGGTGCGCTTGGCGGCCTTCTGCTCGAAGTAGCGGCGCAGCTTGGCGCGGTCGTCGGCGTTGTCCTTCACCACGGTGCCCGCGATGCAGTCGACCAGGTCGGCCGGCGAGCCTTCGCGCTGCTCCAGGAACCACGCGCGCACGCCTACCGCGTGCGCCACGTTCACGGCCTCGGCGGTGGACATCACGGCGGTGAGCCGGTCCATGGCCGCATCGCCGCCGCCGTTGCCCTTGTCGCCCTTCGCGGGTGCGCCGCGCAGGTCGCGGAAGGTCGACACCAGCAGCTCCAGCACCGGCTCGGGCAGCGTCTTCGGAATGCCGCTTTGCGCGAGCAGCCGCGCCGACGACTCCTGCACCAGCGCCAGTTCGCGGTCGAAGTCGAGAATGGGGAACACGGTCTCGAAGTCGAAGCGCCGCTTGAGCGCCGCGCTCATTTCGTTCACGCCGCGGTCGCGCGTGTTGGCCGTGGCGATGATGTTGAAGCCCTCGCGCGCATAGAGCATGCCGTGCTCGCCCGACAGCTCGGGCACCGCCATCACGCGGTCCGACAGCATGCCGAGCAGGCAGTCCTGCACCTCGAGCGGCGCGCGCGTGATTTCCTCGAAGCGCACCACCTGGCCCTGCTGCATGCCCAGGTACAGCGGCGCCGGCACCATCGCGCGCGGGCTCGGCCCTTCGTTGATGAGCAGCGCGTAGTTCCAGCCGTACTTGATCTGGTCTTCGGTGATCGACGCGCCGCCCTGGATGGTGAGCGTCGAGATGCCCGAGATGGCCGTGGCCAGCAGCTCCGACAGCATCGACTTCGCCGTGCCCGGCTCGCCCACCAGCATCAGCCCGCGGCCGGTGGCCAGGGTGACGAGCATGCGTTCGATGCTCGCCACCGGCGCGACGATCTTGGGCGCGATGTCCAGCGCCGCGTCGCCCAGGATGAAAGAGCGCGCGGCCTTCAGGCCCAGCGCCCAGCCCGGGGGGCGCGGGTCCTTGTCTTGCGCCTGCAGCCGCGCGAGCTGCGCGGCGTATTGAATCTCGGCCGGCGGGCGTTGCAGCGCGGCGGCGGGCGAGGCGTTCTTGGAAGTTTTGTCGGCAGTGGCCATTGGTTCGATCAGGCCCGCAGGCCTTCCATGTCGCGGATGAGTTCGCTGGCGGAAATCGGGTCGAGCAGATGCAGCGCTTCGGCCGCCTGCATGTCGCCCCAGCCCGAGGGCTTGCCGACCTGCACCTGGCCCAGCGTCTGCTCGGGGTACTCGTCCACCATGCCCACGATGATGCCGGGGTCCAGGCTCAGCTCGATCACGCGGTTCACGCCCAGCGGCTTGCTGAAATACCAGATGCACCCGGCGTCCTGCGCCTGGCCGCGCCGCCAGCCCTTGTTGGCCAGCCCGAGCACGCGGCCCGTGGGCACCTTCACGTCCTTCCAGCGCTCCAGCTTCAGGCTCTTCTTTTCTTCGTCGGTCAGCGTGTAGATGTCGCGGCCGATCTGCGCGAAGGGCTGCAGCAGTTCGTAGTCGGCGAACACCTGGCCGAAGGCTGCGGCGTCGGCGGCCGACAGGTCCAGCGCATGCGGCACGCCGATGCGGATGTTCTCGCCCTCGGGCAGCTCGAACGCATCGTCTTCCGCCGTGGTGTAGCCGCCGTCTTCCGCCACGCGGAAGCAGGCCTTCAGCGTGCCGCCGTAGCTGCCGCCGCCCTCGACCTCGTACACGCCCCAGATCAGCCGCTGCACGATGTGGCGCACCAGCGGATGCTCCACCAGGAACATGCGGAACACCTCGGGCGTCCAGCGGCGGCGCGCGCACATCGCCACCTCGAGCCGCAGCAGCTGCTGGCCCGCGATGGTGCGGGCGTCTTTCTTGAGCAGCTTGAAGCGCTCGACCGCGTCCTTGCTCAGCGCGTCGTCGTCGGTCTTCTTGGGCTTGGGCAGGTCGGGCAGGCGCGCGCCGTCCACGCCGCCGGTGCTCTCGCGCACGTAGGGCTTGAGCGATTCGTCGAAGCCGACCTTGAAGGCGCGCGGGCCGAAGTCCAGCCGCATGGTGCCTTGCTCGTCCAGGCCCAGGTCGGGCGCGAGCCGGTCCTCGAGCTCTTCGGTGCTCAGGCCGCGCGCCTCGGCGATGGCGTCGATCTTCTCGCGCGCCTTGTCCTGCAGGCCCTTGAACTTGACCTTCTGCGCAATGCCGTTGAGCAGCATCAGCGCGACGTCGCTGCCGATGGTGGCCAGCACGTCGAGCCCGGTCACGGCGCGCGCGTGCGCCGCCTCGCCGGGCCAGGCGCGAATGAAGGGCGTGAGCTTGCGCGCGGTGTCGTCGTTGCCGAACAGGCCCAGCGCGGTGAGCGCCCAGCCTTCCTTGCTCGGGCCGGCGGCTTCGAGCCAGGCGGTGAAGGCGTCCCACGCGAACTCGGCCAGCGAGGCGGGGTCGCAGGCTTCCTTGACCAGCGGGATGCCGCCGTAGACGCCCTCGTTGGTCGGAAAGGTCAGCATCTGGCCGAGGTGGTCGAGCGCGTCGTCGGGCAGGGCCTTGCCGTTGTGCAGCACGGGCCGGCGCCAGCCGCGCGGCTGCCAGAACTCGGGCAGCTTGGCGCGCTTGGTGGGGAAGCGGTCGAGCGGGCTTTCGTCGAGCACGGCGCGCAGCGCTTCCATCACTTCGGGTTGGCCGTAGCGGCCGGCCACGTCGAGCAGCAGCGCTTCATGGCCGTTGGCTTGCAAGAGGCGCAGCGCCGAGCCCGCGCAGTCGCGTGCCTCGCCGGCCTTGCCGAGCGCCGGCGCAATCAGGCCGCAGGCGCTGTGCTCGGGGTACTTCAGCAGCCATTCGCGGCCGGTGGCGCGCAGGGTCTTGAGCTTGGTGAAGGCGCGCGCCGCCGGCATGGCCAGCTCGGGCGTGCCGTAGTTGAGCGCGTACGACAGGTTCTCGGAAGGCTTGGAGCGCACCATCGCGCTCAGGCCCGGCATCACGGCCAGGCCGTGCGTGGCGAGCACCATGCCGATGTCGTCGCTCTCCGCCTCGCTGGCGATCGCGTTCCAGAACGGCACGCCGACGGCGGCCGGCAGCAGCGTCACGAAGCTCGAGGAGAAGCGGAACCAGTTGTAGCGCTCCTTCTTGCGCTCGACCACCATGGCGCGCCAGTGGGCGATCAGCGCTTCGGCGTCGCCGTCGCGCACGGCCGCTTCGGCGGCCTTGCCGAGTTCGCCGTGCTCCTTCTGCTTCTTCTTGTCGAAGCCCAGTTCCTCGAGCAGCACCGGCAGGCTCTGGCGTGCCGAGGCATGGCGCTTCACTTCCCACGAGTTCAGGCGCAGTTGCTTCTCGCGCTCGCCTTCGTCCCACTGCTCCACGGCGGCCAGCGCAAGCGGCTCCAGCACCAGCGCGCCGGCCGCCTTCTTCTGCACCTTGGCAAGCCACGGCGGCGCCGCCAGCACGCCGGGCAGCTCGCCCGCGTCGGCCACTTCGGCGGGGCCCGAGAGCAGCGCGAGCTGCCGGTCGATCGCGGCCTGCGCGGAGGCATCGAGCCAGGGCCGCAGCGCGGGCAGCGCCGCGCCGTGCGCGCGCAGCAGGCGCGTGAGGCTGGGCGTGACCAGGTTCGCGTCCTTGCCGCCCGCCGCGACCATGCGCGACAGCGCGGCAATGGCCGCGAGCGGCCAGCGGTCGACCGACAGCGCCAGCCGTGCCAGCGCGCCCTTCGAGTTGCCGGCCACGCGGGCCAGCGCCTGCACCGCTTCGGGCGTGCCGATGCAGGCCAGCGCGTCGCCGGCCTTGTCCAGCGCCGCGCCGCGCTCGAGCACGGGCACGGCGTCCAGGCCGCGTTCGCGCACCAGCGTGCTCGTCATCGCGCCGTTGTCCCAGAAGCCGCTCGAATAGTTCAGGCGCACCTTGGCGGCCAGCGCGATGGCGTCGGGGTCGGTGGCCGTCAGCAGCAGCCAGTGCATCGCGTCGGGCGGGTTCTTGTCGGCGCCGAGCGAGAGCGCGATGGCGTTCGAGATGTCGGGCGCGTCGGGCAGCATCAGGGCCAGCGTGGGCTGGCGGCTCGGGTGCAGCTGGGGCAGGGCGGCCTCGATCTTGTCGCGGCAGGCCTGCCAGACCTCGGCCGGCGCCAGCGCCAGGTGCGCGCACAGCGCTTGTTCGCCGTCGCCGAGCGGGCCGTAGTAGTCGTTGCCCATCTCGCGGGTGACGGTGGTGCTGTAGCTGCTGCGGCGCGTGCTCGAGGCCCGGTCGTAGTCGGTGTTGACCTGGATCTGCTGGGCGGCCAGCAGGACGTCGACGGCGCCGGGCAGCCCGTATTGCGCCACGAGGTAGTGCGCGATGGGCGCGCCTATCTCGCTCTCGTTGTAGTGGCGGCCGGTGCTCAGCGCGAAGGCGAGCAGCACGGCATCGGCCTCGGCGTCGGCCGCCGGCGCGGCCGGCGTGGCGCGGTCGAGCATGCGCTGCACGGCGGGCCGCAGGGCCGCGTCGGTGGCGGTCATGTCGACGTGCAGGGCGAGGTTGCGGCGCACCACCAGCACGTCGCGGCCACGCTGGTGTCGGCCAGGGGCTTGGGCGGAAAGCGGCGCGAGGGGAAGGCGTCGCGCAGCATGTCGGGCGACAGCCGCACGGGCGTGCCGGCGGCCAGCCAGGGCGGGGTGTCGGCGTCGGCGGAAGGCGCCGCTCGCGGCGCGGCATCGGCATCGGCGGCCAAGGCCGAAGGCGCGCGCGGCGTTGCGCCGAGTTCCTTGGCGATGGCCTGCGCGCCCGTCGCGGGCGTGCAGCTGGTGCCCCAGCCGTACAGCAGGCCGTCGTTCCGGAGCTGCTTGAACGCCAGCGCCGCGCCTTGCTCGCTCACGCCGTACTGGCGCTTGAGCGTGCCGGCCGAGAGGGTGTCCTTGAAGGTGAGCTCGCCCGACTCGATCTTGGCGCGCACGCCTTCGAACACGCGCTCGGCCTGGCTGTCGATGCTCTCGGCGGGCGCTGCTGTTTCCGCGGGCGCGGGCGTTGCCGCCGGCGCAGATGCATCGGCCTCGGCCGCTTTGGGCGCGGCGGGCTTCGCGGGGCTGGCCGCGGGTTGGGGCTCGGCCTTGGGCTTCGCCTCGGTCGTGCCGATGGCAGCGCCCGCCGCCACGCCTACTTCGCCATAGCCCTTGCCGGTTTTCTCGGCCACCAGCTTGGTCAGCGCGGCGCCGGCCTTGGCGGCGTCGGCGAAGGACTTGGTCTGGCTCTGGCCCGCGGTGCCGATGCGGCCCCAGCGGATGTTCAGGTCGGTGTCCGCCTGCTCCACTTCCCAGAATTTGCTGGCGGTTCCTTCAATCAGTTCAAAACGGCGCATGGAAAAAACGTCCTCCTGTGAATCGATGACGCGCCCGCGGGCGCTGGCGTTTCGCGATCTGTTGTCAGCGAATGAATGGGGTGCGAAGGGCGCGGCGGCGCAAGGCCGCGCGCACGAAATCGCAGGCCTGAATCATGCCCGCTGCGCCGAGTGTCGGCAGCTAAGAAGAAGGTATGAAGAAGGTATGCAGAACGACGGGCCGAAGGCGCTCAGCCGTGTGCCGCGTGGCCCGTGCGCTCGCCCGCGAACGCATAGGAAGGGCCCATGCGCTGGCGCTGGCAATGCTGCAGCGCTTCGCCCGCCGAGGCCATCAGGCTGGGCAGCGTGTCGCCGTCGGCGGGGTGGCAGGCAATGCCCATGCTCAGCTCGCCGCCCGCGAGCAGCCGGCCTTCGAAGGCGACCGGCGTGGCGCCCGCCGTCTCGATGCGGATCGCCATTTCCGCGAGCTTCTGGCGCGCCGGGCTGCCGGCCAGCAGCAGCGCGAACTCGTCGCCGCCCAGGCGCGCCACCATGTCGTCGGCGCGCACCTGCTGGCGCAGGCGCTGCGCAATGGCCGCGAGCACCGCGTCGCCGCCCGCGCGGCCGTGCC
Organism: Variovorax sp. E3; assembly: GCF_016082275.1. GTDB lineage: Bacteria > Pseudomonadota > Gammaproteobacteria > Burkholderiales > Burkholderiaceae_C > Variovorax. The sequence goes on along the minus strand of NZ_MOWM01000104.1, from coordinate 6,353 downwards.
GATCGTTCACGCGGCTGAAGCCGTTCAGGTCGACCAGCATCAGTGAGAACGGACGGCCCTCGCGCAGCCATTCCTCGCAGCGGCTTTCGAAGCCGGCGCGGCTGGTGGCGCCGGTGAGCGCGTCGGTGCCCATGGCGCCCATCAGCGCGTGGGTGCGTGCCTCCAGCGCCTTTTCGGAATTCAGCACATGGCGCAGCCGCGCGCCCACGGCCGTGGCGAGCAGGGCCAGTTCGGCGATCACGGCGGCCTGGGCCATGTTCAGCTGGCCGGGCGACCAGCCGGCCTCGCTCCAGACCGACAAGTGGGTGGCCGAGATGCCGGCCAGCAGCAGCAGGGCGCCGCCGCAGAACAGCAGCGCGGGCCAGCGCAGGCCGCGCAGCGCAATGAGCGCGCCCGCCGCGAGCACCACGGTGGCGGCCACCACCAGCGCCTGCACGGCGCGCAGCGTCCATGCCAGCTGGGTTTCGAAGGCGGCGTACAGCACCGTCAGCCCGAGCGCGATGCCGACCGCCTGCGCGACCCGGTCCAGCCGCGGCGCGAAATGCCGCATCCGCAGCAGCAGCCGCGCGAACTGCAGCCGGAAGACGGCCCAGAGCCCGAGCGCGCCCGCCGCCCAATGCGCGAGCGGATCAGCGGGCGCGAGGCTGTTGAGCCCCGCGAACGCGAGCAGCGCGAAGCCGCAGGCCAGCACGAAGTGCGCATGGATCAGCGTGCCGAACACCAGCAGCAGCACGAGGCCGCAGGCCATGAGACCGCCCAGCAGGCCATAGCTCACGCCGTCGAACATGCGCGGCGGCCGGTGGCGGGCTTGAAGAAGAAGGGAAGGGCGCGAAAAAGCATTCGCCCGGATCGTAGCGCCGAAGCCCCGTGCGGCCCCGGTGCGCCGCGCAAAAACAGGGCCGTTCGGCAGCCGTTGGAGATAGAGATGGGGGCGCGTCCCGCACGCGCGTCCCGCCATGCCAGACAGGCCCTCGCTTTTTCTTGCAGCGGGTTACGCCGCCTGCCTACGCGCGGGCCCGCGCCGATGCCGCACAAACCACGGCATGCCCCACCCCGCCACCGCACGGCACAAGCCCTCGCATCCGTCGATCGAGGCGCTCACGCACCGCAACATCGAAGCCATCTTGTGCCTGGAGGAAGAAAGCCGCCGCGCCAAGCCCCTGCTTTACCGGGTGGTGGCGCGCCTGTCGCGCTTTTGCGGCACGGTGGCCTTCCTGTGGTGGAACCTGGGCTGCTTCGCGTTGTGGATCGGGGTCAACCAGTGGGTGTGGAAGATCGACCCGTACCCCTTCACCTTCCTGCTGTTCCTGGTGTCGATCGAGGCGATCGTGCTGGCAATCATGATCCTCATCAGCCAGAACATGTCCGCCGAGGAAAACGAGCGCCGGCACCACCTTGATCTGCAGATCAACCTGCTCAACGAACGCGAGATGACGGCCCTGCTGCGCCTGGTGACGCGCATGGCCGAGAAGATGGAGCTGCCGCCCGACTCGCACGAGGAAGTGCGGGCGCTGGCCGAGCGCACCGACCCCGGCAAGGTGCTGCACCAGATCGTCGCGGCCGAGGCCGCCCACGGCAGGGACGACTGAGGCCCGCGCCCCGGCTCGACTCCTAGAACTCCGCCCCTTCGACCAGGAAGCGCAGCCGGCGCACGCCCTGCCATTCGTCCGCGTCGAGCCGGAACGCCAGCTTGACCTTGGGCGGCAGCGGCTCGGTGTGGCTGAACCACATGGCGTCGATCGGCTGGCCCTGGTGCCGCAGCTTGAGCGACAAGTGCTTTTCGCCGACCAGCCGCTGCGACACCACCTCGACTTCTTCGCTGAAGGTGGGCGGCGCGAAGCCCTGGCCCCACACCTCGCGGTGCAGCGTGTCGACGAGGTCGATGCGCATGTACTCGCGCTCGATCGGCCCGTCGGTCTCGATCTGCCGCGTGAGCGCGGCCTCGGCCAGCCATTCGCCGGCCACTTGCGCCAGGCCCTTCTCGAAGGTCTCGAAGTGCTCGCGCGCCACGGTGCAGCCGGCCGCCATGGCATGGCCGCCGAAGCGCAGCAGCACGCCCGGGTGGCGCTTGGCCACGAGGTCGAGCGCATCGCGCAGATGGAAGCCGGGAATCGAGCGGCCCGAGCCCTTGAGCTCCTGCTCCTTGCCCGGCGCGCCGCTCGCCGCGAAGACGAAGGTCGGGCGGTGAAAGCGGTCCTTGATGCGCGAGGCCACGATGCCGACCACGCCTTCGTGGAAGCCCGCGTCGAACACGCTGATGGCGGCCGGCGGGGCTTCGATGCCTTCTCCGTCGGCCGAGAACAGCGACTCGGCCAGCAGCAGCGCCTGGTCGCGCATGCCGCCCTCGATGTCGCGCCGCTCGCGGTTGATGCCGTCGAGCATGCGCGCCAGTTCTTCGGCGCGGCCCGCGTCGTCGGTCAGCAGGCATTCGATGCCCAAGGTCATGTCGGCCAGCCGGCCGGCCGCGTTGATGCGCGGGCCCAGTGCAAAGCCGAAGTCGAAGGTGGTGGCCACCGCCGCGTTGCGGCCCGCGGCCTTGAACAGCGCGGCCACGCCGGCGGGCATGGCGCCCGCGCGGATGCGGCGCAGCCCCTGCGCCACGAGGCGGCGGTTGTTGGCGTCGAGCTTCACCACGTCGGCCACCGTGCCGAGCGCGACCAGCGGCAGCAGCGTGTCGAGCTTGGGCTGCGTGGCCGTGTCGAACACGCCGCGCTTGCGCAACTCGGAGCGCAGCGCCAGCAGCACGTAGAACATCACGCCGACACCGGCGATGCTCTTGCTCTCGAACTCGCAGCCGGGCTGGTTCGGGTTGACCAGCACGTCGGCCGCCGGCAGCTCGGGGCCGGGCAAGTGGTGGTCGGTCACCAGCACCTGCAGGCCGCGCGCCTTGGCGGCGGCCACGCCTTCGACGCTGGCGATGCCGTTGTCGACGGTGATCAGCATGTCGGCGCCGCTGTCGCCCACGCGCTCGGCAATCGGCGGCGTGAGGCCGTAGCCGTCGACCACGCGGTCGGGCACGAGGTAGCGCACGTTCTTGGCACCCAGCAGGCGCAGGCCGCGCACGCCGACCGCGCAGGCGGTGGCGCCGTCGCAGTCGTAGTCGGCCACGATGCACAGGCGCTTGTCCTGTGCCATGGCATCGGCCAGCAGCACGGCGGCGGCTTGCGTGCCGCGCAGGGTGTCGGGCGACAGCAGGCGCACCAGTCCGTCGTCGAGCTCGTCCTTGGCGCGCACGCCGCGCGCGGCAAAAAGGCGGGCCAGCAGGGGGTGCACACCGGCCTGTTCCAGCGCCCAGACGGTGCGGGGCGGGATCTCGCGGGCTATGATTTTCATAGCGACTCCAGCACGTCGGCCGCGCGTTTGCGATCGAACAGGCTCTTGGCCCAACGGGCCAGGCCGCGCTGCTGCACGGTGTAGCGCTGCGCCGCGCGGTCGCCGCACAGCGTGAGCGACACCTCGGCGCCGCGCGTGTAGTCGCCCAGCAGGTCCGCAATGGCGCCGGCGTCCAGCGCCTGCCAGGCGGCGGCCCAGCCGGCGCCGTCGTCCCGCAGGGCGGCGATGCGCAGGGTGTCGCTGACTTCAGGTGCCGTGGCGGGCGGCGTTGCGCTCTTCAGCGCGCCGGTGCCGCTGAGCCAGAACGAGTTGATCGGCGGCACGCCGCGCGCGGCGCGGTCGTCGTTCACGCGCTGGGTGTAGAGCAGCATCTGCATTTCGTTCTGCAGGCGGCGCAGCGGCCGCGCGGCGTCGGCCAGCGGCGACCACTGCGAGATCGGGTAGCCCACGGCGCGGTCGAGCGAGGCGGTGGCCAGCCCGTCGAAGATGCGCGCGCGCGCCAGCCAGCGGCCGGGCACGGGCGAAGGGTGCAGCGCAATGCCGTCTTCCTCGAAGAAGGGGCGCGCGGCTTCGAGCAGCGCGGCCGACTCGGCGGCGTCGATCTCGATGGCGCCCGGGTCGCCCAGCACCACGTCGTCGATGCCGACCTGCCAGTTGCACAGCGTGACCAGGCCCCAGCCCTCGGTGTCGTCCGCGGCAGCGATGCCCAGTTGCCTTGCTTCGAGCGCGGCCCAGGGAATGCAGCCGTCGGCGGCGCTGACGCCCAGCGCCTGCGCGAGCGCGCGTTCGTGCGGCGGTGAGCGCGTGCTTTCGTCCTGCGTGTCGGTGTCCGCCAGGGTCAGGCGCAGCAGCAGGGTTTCGAGATTGGGGAGCCGCAAAGTGGGCAGCGCCGCGCGGCAAGCCGGGGAACCGCGGCCGGCAAAAGGAATCAACAGGTGACGTGGGAGGGTTTCGGCCATCTCCCTATTGTCCGGGAAGCCTCAGGGGAATCCGGGATGCCACAATTCCGACCCTATGCGACTTCCCTATGAACTGCAGCTCGGCTGGCGCTACACGCGCGCAGGACGGGCGACGCGACGCAACGGCTTCATCTCCTTCATCTCCGGTGTCTCGATGCTCGGCATCGCGCTGGGCGTGGCGGCGCTGATCATTGTGCTCAGTGTGATGAACGGCTTCCAGAAGGAAGTGCGCGACCGCATGCTCGGCGTGGTGTCGCACGTGGAGATCTTCTCGCGCGACGGGCAGGCGCTGCAGCAGCTGGACGAGATCATGGCCGCCGCGCGCAAGAACCCCGAGGTGGTCGGCGCGGCCCCCTTCATCAACACGCAGGCGCTCATTGCGCGCGGCGAGGACATGAAGGGCACGCTGGTGCGCGGCATCGATCCCAAGCTCGAACCCGAAGTCACCGACACCAACGGCATCGCGGCCAAGGGCACCTTCGACAAGCTGGTGCCGGGCGAGTTCGGCATCGTGCTGGGCGCCGAGCTGGCGCGCTCGCTGTTCGTGCAGCCGGGCGACAAGGTCACGCTGGTGGCGCCGGGCGGGCAGGTCACGCCGGCCGGCGTGGTGCCGCGACTGAAGCAGTTCACCGTGGTCGGCACCTTCGATTCGGGCCACTACGAGTACGACTCGGCGCTGGCCATGGTGCACGAGCAGGACGCCGCCAAGGTGTTCCGCCTCGAAGGGCCCACCGGCATCCGCCTGAAGCTCAAGGACCTGAACGAGGCGCGCGCCGTGGCCGACCAGCTGGCCGTGAGCCTGCCGGGCGAGTTCCTGATCCGCGACTGGACGCGCCAGAACAAGACCTGGTTCGCGGCCGTGCAGGTCGAGAAACGCATGATGTTCATCATCCTCACGCTGATCGTGGCGGTGGCGGCCTTCAACCTGGTGTCCACGCTGGTCATGACCGTGACCGACAAGCGCGCCGACATCGCCATCCTGCGCACGCTGGGCAGCTCGCCGCGCAGCATCATGGGCATCTTCGTGGTGCAGGGCGCGATGGTGGGCGTGATCGGCACCGTGGCCGGGCTGCTGCTGGGGCTGGGCATTGCCTACAACATCGACGTGATCGTGCCCTTCCTGGAGCAGCTGTTCCACGCGAGCTTTCTGCCCAAGGACATCTACCTGATCAGCAAGATGCCGAGCGACCCGCAGCAGAGCGACATCGTGCCGATCGCCATCATTTCCCTGGTGCTGGCCTTCGTGGCCACCCTGTATCCGAGCTGGCGCGCCAGCCGCGTGAACCCGGCCGAGGCCCTGCGCTATGAGTGACGTTGTATTGAAGGCCCGTGGACTCACGAAGCGGTTCCACGAAGGCCGGCTCGACCTGACCGTGCTGCACGGCGTCGACCTCGACGTGCATGCCGGCGAAACGCTGGCCATCGTCGGCGCTTCGGGCTCCGGCAAGAGCACGCTGCTGCACCTGATGGGCGGGCTCGACGCGCCCACCGCCGGCAAGGTCGAACTGCTGGGCAAGGACATCGCGCATGCCGACGCGGCGGAGCAAGGCCGGCTGCGCAACGAGCACCTGGGCTTCGTCTATCAGTTCCACCACCTGCTGCCCGAATTCAGCGCGCTCGACAACGTGGCGATGCCGCTGAAGATCCGGCGCATGGAGCCCGCGACGGCCGCGCAGTCGGCCTCGAAGATCCTGCAGAGCGTGGGGCTCGGCGAGCGCCTGCACCACCGGCCGGCCGAGCTGTCGGGCGGCGAGCGCCAGCGCGTGGCGATTGCGCGCGCGCTGGTGACGCAACCGGCCTGCGTGCTGGCCGACGAGCCCACGGGCAACCTGGACCGGAGCACGGCGGACACGGTGTTCGCGCTGATGCTCGACCTGGCGCACCGGCACGGCACGGCGTTCGTGATGGTCACGCATGACCAGGAGCTGGCGAAGCGGTGCGATCGGGTGCTGCAGCTGGTGGCGGGGCGCCTGGCCGGCTGAGCTTCTTGACTCTCTCCCTCCCCTCCCGGGGGAGGGCAGGGGTGGGGGCTCGACGGCATCGAATGCCACGCAGCCTCGA
>NZ_MOWM01000103.1 GCF_016082275.1 Variovorax sp. E3 | reverse complement strand
GCCACGGCGGGCAGCGCATCGACCGCGCCGTCCACCTGCGTGAAGCGCGGGCTCGGGTTGCCCCACAGCGCGGACAGCAGCTGGCGCGCCGAGCGCAGCGTGCCCTCGGCCTGCAGCAGCTCGACGCGCGTGCCGGCCTCGGCCACGCGCGCCTTGGTTTCTTCGAGCGGCGACACCTTGCCGGCCGCCACGCGATTGGCCGCCGCGCGGGTGGCCGTCTGCGCCAGGCCCAGCGAGTCCTGCGCCAGGCGCAGGCGCTCCTGCGCGGTCAGCACCTCGAAGAACGCGGTGATGGTGGCGGCGCGAATCTCGGCGCGGCGCCCCGCCAGTGCCGATGCGGCCTGGTCACGCGCGCGCTGTGCGGCCGTCACGCGCGCCGCGCGCTTGCCGCCCAGCTCGATCGGCTGGCTCAGCTGGAAGGTGGTGGTGCGGTTGTCGCGGCGCAGGTCTTCCACCTGCGCGCCGAGCGTGGGGTTGGGCCAGGCGCCGGCCTGCACGATGGCGGCCTCGGTGGCCTCCTGCTCGTGCGACGCGGCGGAAAGGCCGGGATTGGCCTGCAGCGCCATGGTCACGGCGCTGCGCAGGGTCAGGGAGCCCGCGGGCTCCAGCGTCCGGGCGGCCGGGCTGGAAGGCACTGACGGGGAAGACAAGGAACCGGCCGTGGCCTGTGTGGCCGGTGTGATGACTTGTTGTGAATATGCCGGGGGCACCGCCATGGCCAAAGCGGCCAGCGGCACGAAGAGCGTGCGCATCGAATTCTCCTGGGTTGCGAAACAACGGACGGACGAATTCGGCGAGAGCTCAGCTGATGGTGTGGATCAGAAGGGGTGTGTGTTCTCTCGCCGAATCAGACGGCGAGAGACCAGTCGGGACGCACCGGAACGTCGGAGATGTGCGAGTCGAAGCGCTCGGCCCGCACGATGCGCAGCGGCTGGGCCACCCGCCGCGTGGACAGCACCGGCGCGGCCTTGCCCTCGACATGCTGCGCATAGCCGACATGGCAGGTCGCGCAGTCGCCGACCACGGCATTGGGCTGGGTGCTGGAGTTCTTCTGCGCGCCCTCGCCGCTGTGGCTGCGGTCGGTGCCGCGGGTTTCGTGCTCGTGGTGGCCCCAGTGCCGGGGCTGCGTGTCGCGCTCGTGCTGGCAATAGGCTGAAGCCGCCGCCCAGCTGAGCTGGAACGGAAGCAGGAACAGCATAAGAATCAGGAACCAGCGGCGCATGTGGGCAAAAAGTATATCGGCGGGCCTGGTCGCGGCCTTCGGCAATGTCCCTGCGATGTGCAGGCCCTGCGCAATGTATGACACGGGCTCGGGCGTTTGTCCGTCAATAGGATTACGAAAACGTAACCGGGGCATCAAAAGTGCTTCGATACCATTCACCCATGCGAATTCTTGTTATCGAAGACGAGCCCAAACTCGGCGACTACCTGAAAAAGGGGCTCGAAGAGAACGGATACGTGGTCGACATCGCCCGTGACGGCATCGAGGGGAGATACCTCGCCACCGAGGGCGACTACGCGCTGGTCCTGCTCGACGTGATGCTGCCCGGCATCGACGGCTTTGCCGTTCTGCAGGCCATCCGGCGTACCAAGAACGTGCCCGTGCTGGTGCTCACCGCGCGCGACAAGGTCGAAGACCGCGTGCAGGGGCTGCAGCAGGGGGCCGACGACTACCTCGTCAAGCCCTTCTCTTTTTCGGAACTGCTGGCGCGCGTGCAGGCGCTGCTGCGCCGGGGCAAGCCGCAGGAGTCGACCATGCTGCGGCTGGCCGACCTGGAGCTGGACCTCATCAGCCGCAAGTGCTTTCGCAACCGCGTGCGCCTGGACCTCACGGCCAAGGAGTTCACGCTGCTGGTGGTGCTGCTGCGCCGGCGCGGCCAGATCCTGTCGCGCACCACGCTCGCCGAGCAGGTGTGGGACATGAACTTCGACAGCGACACCAACGTGGTGGAAGTGGCCATCCGGCGCCTGCGCAGCAAGCTCGACGACCCGTTCGACGTGAAGCTGCTGCACACGGTGCGCGGCATGGGCTACGTCCTGGAAGACCGATCCTGGGCATGAGCCCCCGGCCGCACTCCCTGCAGAGCCGCCTGTCGCTCTGGTTCGCCGCGCAGACCCTGTTCGGGCTCAGCGTGATCTGCCTGGCGATCTACCTCGTGACGGCATGGAGCTTCGGCCAGAAGCAGGAAGAAGAACTCGACAACAAGGCGGTGCTGGTGCGGCACCTGCTGACCGAGGCAGAGAAAGGCGGCGACCTGGCCTTTCTGCGCCACAAGCTCGACGACTTCTTCTCGATGCAGGACGACGTGACGCTGTCGATCTCGCACGCGGGCCAGGTGCTGTTCGAGTCCACGCCCGCCGCCGGCGGCCGCTGGGTGGTGCGCGACATCGAGGTGCCGTGGTCGCAGCGCACCCCCGCCACGCAGCTGTCGGTGCGCATCGGCGTGAACATGGCGCAAGAGGCGCTGCTGCTGCGGCGGCTCGCATGGACGCTGCTGGGCGCCGTGGTACTGGGCACCGCGCTGGTCTCGCTCACCGGCATGTGGCTGGTGCGGCGCGGGCTGCGGCCATTGAAGACGCTGGCCGAAAGCACCGCCGCCATGGCGCCCGACAAGGCCAACCTGCCGATCGACGCCATGGGCTTCGCCGAAGAGCTGCGCCCTTGGATCACCCAGTTCAACGCGCTGCTGCTGCGGGTGCAGCGCGCCTATGTGCAACTGGAGTCGTTCAACGCCGACGTGGCGCACGAGCTGCGCACGCCGCTGGCCAACCTGATCGGATCGACCGAGCTCGCGCTCACGCGCCAGCGCAGCAACGAAGAGCTGCAGGCGGTGCTCGCGTCCAACCTCGAAGAAATCGGCCGGCTCTCGGGCATCGTGACCGACATGCTGTTCCTGTCGCAGGCCGAGCGCGGCACGCCGATGCGCACGCGCGCGGCGACGAGCCTGGCCGTGCAGGCCGGCGACGTGATCGACTTCTACGACGCCATGCTCGAAGAAGCCGGCCTGCGCGCCGAAGTGGCGGGCGACGCCATGGCCGACGTGGACGCCGCGCTGATACGCCGCGCCCTGTTCAACCTGCTGGGCAACGCCATCCGCTTTGCCGCGCCGGCCTCGACGGTGCGCATCGAGATCGCGCAGGACAGCCGCGAATTCACCGTCACCGTGGTCAACCGCGGCGAGCCGATCGACCCCACGGCCCTGCCCCGCCTGTTCGAGCGCTTCTACCGCGCCGCGCACGCACGCGACGGCTCGACCCGGCACCACGGCCTGGGCCTGTCGATCGTCGAGGCCATTGCGCGCATGCACGGCGGACGCGTGTTCGCGGCCAGCCAGGGCGGCGAGACGCGCATCGGGTTCACGGTGCTGCGCGGCGGCTGACGCTGCCTTCGCAAGAGGCCCGGGTCAGGGCTTGGCGTGCGCCGCCGCATCGGCGACGGCCGGTGCCTTGCGGCCGATGAACAGATTGATCAGCGGCCCCGTCATCGCCGTGGTCGCGAGCGCCATCACCAGCAGCATCGTGAACAGCTCGGGGCCGATCAGGCCCGCATCGAGGCCGATCTTCATGACGATCAGTTCCATCAGCCCGCGCGCGTTCATCAGCGAGCCCGTGGCCAGGCTGTCGCGCCAGCCGTAGCCGGCCATGCGTGCGCCGACCGCGCCGCCGGCGATCTTGCCGAAGGCGGCCACGGCCAGGATGAGCATCATGGCGCCGAAGCCCGCGCCCGAGAACGCGCTCGACGTAGTGCCCAGCCCCGCCAAGGCAAAGAACAGCGGCATCAGCACGACGATGGAAATCGGCTCGATGCGCTCGCTGAGCGACTTCAGCAGCCGGTCGTCGCGCGGCAGGCAGGCGCCGAACAGGAAGGCGCCGAACACCGCGTGCAGGTGCAGCCATTCGGTGGCCAGCGCGGTGACCAAGAGGCCGATCATCAGCGAGGCCATGACGGTGGTCGAAGGTTCGCCCTCGGGCGCTTGGTGCGCAGCAGCCAGGCAAAGGCCGGCTTGAGCCCGAAGAACAGCGCGCACAGCACCACGGCCATGCCCAGCGTGGTCTTCAGCAGCCCCTGGTAGCCCTCGCCCGCGCCCACCAGCGCGACCACGAAGGCCAGCAGGATCCACGCGAACACGTCGACCACCGCGGCCGCGCCGAGCGACAGCTGGCCGAAGGGCGTGCGCGTCATGCCCCGGTCCTTGAGGATGCGCGCCATCACCGGGAAGGCGGTGATCGACAGCGCCGACGCCATGAACAGCGCGAACGGCCAGAAGCCGACACCGGCCGGCGCCAGCGTCGGGTACAGCACCGGCGAAATCGCGATGCCCAGTGCCAGCGGCACGACCACGCTCAGCACGCCCACGTAGCCCGCCGCGCGCAGTTGCTCGCGCACGCCCCTGGACGCGCGCAGCTCCAGCCCCACCACGAACATGAACAGCACCAGCCCCACCGTCGACAGCGACGACAGCCCCTGCAGCGACTCTCTGGAGAACAGCTGCGCGTGCAGCGACGGGAACAGCGCCCCCATGACGACCGGCCCCAGCATGAGCCCGGCGGCCATTTCGCCGACCACGCTCGGCTGCCCGACGTGGCGCAGCACCCAGCCGCAGACACGCGCGGTGCTCAGGATGACGATGAGTTGCAGCAGCAGGGACGTGGTGGACATGCGGCCGATGTTAGTTGGGCCCGGGCGCTTCGAACCAGCGATTGGCCCAGTGGTTGAGCGGTGTCAGCCGCTTGACGAGCTCGCCGCCCGATTCGGTGAGCACGTAGCCCGCATCGACGAGTTCGACCACGCCGCCGGCGCGCAACTCCTTGAGCCGGTCGTTCATCACCGAGGGCGACATGTCGTCGGTGCTCACGCGCAGCGCCCTGAAGCTCTGCGGCAGGCCGTCGCGCAGCTCCCAGAGGATGCGCAGCGTGCCCTTGCGGCCGAGCTGCTCCAGCAGCCGCATGATCGGGCGGCGCGAGGGGGTGGGCTGTTCTTCTTGCATGGGGGAGGTCTTTGCGTGTCGGTTTCCAAAGGGTGTGCGAAAGGCTGCGCTTGCGCTACGCATTTCGTAGCGATAGACTGCGTCAAACGCTACGATTTTCGTAGCGATTTCACCGCATTCTATGAAAGGAAACGCGCATGGCCCCCGTCGCACCGGACAGCACCCCGAGAATCCCTCCGCTCGAAGCCCCCTACCCCGACACCATCGGCGAGCTGCTGCGGCGCATGACGCCGCCGCAGGCGCCCGAAGTGCTGGCGCTTTTCCGGGTGATGGCCGTGAACCCCGCCCTGGCCGAACGCACGCTGGACCTCGGCCGCTACCTGCTGGGGCGCAAGGCGGCCATCGGCCTGCGCGAGCGCGAAATCGTCATCCTGCGGGTCTGCGCCCGCTGCGGCGCCGAGTACGAATGGGGCGTGCACTGGACCGGCTTCGCCGACGCGGCCGGCTTCAGCGAGACCGACCGGCGGGTGATGGCGTCTGCAGACGGCGACCTGTCGCTGCTCGCGCCGCGCGACCGGCTGCTGGCGTCGATGGTCGACCAGTTGCACGACGGCAGCGATGTGGACGATGCGCTGTGGCAGGCGTTGAACGCGCACTGGAGCCACGCGCAACTGGTCGAGCTGATGATGCTCGCGGGCTGGTATCACGCCGTGAGCTACGTGTGCAACGCGGCGCGCGTGCCGCTTGAGAAGTGGGCGGCGCGCTGGTGAATTCCGGCTGCCAGCCGTCAAAGGTGGTAGCCGGTAGCATCCGGGCGCCCACGATGGCGCGATGGGTTGATGGATCTCATCGCACCCACGCCTCGATCTCGCTGCGCCCGATGCCCAGATCGTTGAGCTCCTGATCGCTCATCTGACGCAACGACAGCCGTTGCCGCGTCCGTTCACGCCGGGCCCGCATGCGGGCGAACCACCAGCGCAGCACGGCGAGCGACAAGGCGGACAGCAAGGCAGGAAATGAGCGTTCCATGGCTGGCTCCTGACGGGAATGAGCCCACCATCTTGCGCGCCGACAGGCCATTGTGGAAGTTTGCCGAGGGCTGGCATCAGACGATGCATGTCCAGATGCCGCCGCTGAGCCTCGCCCTGCTTTTTACTTCTCGGTGCGCATCAACCGCAGCCCGTTCGCCACCACCAGCAGGCTCGCGCCCATGTCGGCGAACACGGCCATCCACATGGTCGCGCTGCCGAACACCGCAAGCACGAAGAACACGGCCTTGATGCCCAGCGCCAGCGTGATGTTCTGCCACAGCACCGAATGCGCGCGGCGCGACAGGCGGATGGTCTCGGGAATGCGGCGCAGGTCGTCGTTCATGATGACCACGTCGGCCGCTTCCATCGCGGTGTCGGTGCCCGCGCCGCCCATGGCGAAGCCGATATCGGCCTGCGCCAGCGCGGGCGCGTCGTTGATGCCGTCGCCGGTCATGGCGGCCGCGCCGTAGCGCTGCTGCATGGCCTTGATGGCGTCGAGCTTTTCCTCGGGCAGCAGATTGCCGCGCACGTCGTCGATGCCGGCATGCGCGCCGATGGTCCTGGCGGTGGCGGTGTTGTCGCCTGTGAGCATCACGGGCACGACGCCCAGCGCGCGCAGCTCGGCGATCGCGGCCTGCGACGATTCCTTGATGGTGTCGGCCACCGCGAACAGCGCGAGCACGGCGGTGTCGGACGCCAGCAGCGTGACGGTGCGGCCCGCCTCCTCATGGCCCTTGAGCGTGGCCTCGAGTGCCGGCGAGCACAGCCCGCGTTCTTCGATCAGGCGGTGGTTGCCCAGCACATAGGCCTGGCCTGCGAGCGTGGCCCGCACGCCGCGCCCGGGCAGCGCGGTGAAGTCGCCGACCTCGTCGCGCTGGCCCTTGAGGCCCTCGGCAATGGCCTTGGACACCGGGTGGTCGGAGCGGCCCGCGATGCTCGCGGCCACCGCGAACACGGCGGCTTCGTTGGCGGACGCATCGAGCAGCGAGGACGCCACCAGCTTGGGCTTGCCTGCGGTGATGGTGCCGGTCTTGTCCAGCGCAATCGCCTTGAGCTTGCGCGCTTCTTCGAGGTACGTGCCGCCCTTGATCAGAATGCCGCGCCGCGCGGCCGAGGCCAGCGCGCTCACCACCGTGACGGGCGTGGAGATGACCAGCGCGCACGGGCAGGCAATGACCAGCAGCACCAGTGCCTTGTAGATGGCCTGCATCCACGTCCAGTCCATGAACAGCGGCGTGAGCACCGCCACGGCCAGCGCCAGCACGAAGACGGTGGGCGTGTAGATGGCGGCGAACTTGTCGACGAAGCGCTGCGTGGGCGCGCGCGAGCCCTGCGCCTCCTCGACCGCGTGGATGATGCGCGCCAGCGTGGTGTTCGACGCCACCGCCGTCACGCGGAACTCCAGCGCGGCGGTCTGGTTGATGGTGCCCGCGAACACGGGGTCGCCCACGGTCTTGTCGACCGGAATGCTCTCGCCCGTGACCGGCGCCTGGTCGATGGCGCTGGTGCCTTCGGTGACGATGCCGTCCAGCGGCACGCGCTCGCCGGGGCGGATGCGCGCCACGGCGTCCAGCGCGACGGCGTTGGCCATCACGGTCTGCCAGCTGCCGTCGGGCTGCTTCACCTCGGCCTGTTCGGGCGCAAGCGCCAGCAGGCTCTGGATGGCGTTGCGCGCGCGGTCGACGGCGCGCGCCTCGATCAGCTCGGCAATGGCATAGAGCGCCATCACCATCGCGGCCTCGGGCCACTGGCCGATGATGAACGCGCCGGTGACGGCCACCGCCATCAGCGCGTTGATGTTCAGGCGCCCGCGCACCAGCGCGGCAAAGCCCTTCTTGTAGGTGTCCAGGCCGGCCAGCCCGATGGCGCCGAGCGCGAGCACCATCTCGAGCGCCATGAAGCCCTTGCCTTCGAGCGCCATGAACGAGATCGACTCGGCCACGATGGCCAGCACCAACGCCGCGACCAGGCGCACGAGGCCGGCGTTCATGCCCGCGATCTGTGCGGGGGCCGCGGCGCCCTGCGCGCCCGCCGCATTCAGCGGCTCGGGCTTGAAGCCGGCCTTGCGGATGGCGGCCAGCGCCTCGGGCAACGCGCCGTCTTCCGTGGTGATGGCCATGGTGCGTTCGCCGAGGCGAAAGCGCAGCGCCTTCACGCCCGCGATGGGCTCGAGCGCGCGGCGGATTTCAGACTCTTCCACGGCGCAGTCCATGGTGGGAATGCGGAACAGCAAGGCGCCCTTGGGCACGTCGGCCGTGTCGGGCGCGAGTGGAATCGCGCTGCCGTGGCTGCCGCCGCCGCAGCACGCGTCTTCGGCATGCGAGTGGGCGTGGGGCTTGGCGTGGTCATGTCCGTGGTCATCGCCGTGCGGATGGGAATGGGCATGCGGCACGGGCCGGGTCAGAGCGTTTTCGTTCGTCATGCAATCGATTGGAAACCCTGAAGCAGGTGTAGAGTCAAACGCTCATTTCCACTCCCGTTCATTTGCCGCATCATGAAAATCGGTGAACTGGCCAAGGTCGCGAACACCCCCGTCGAAACCATCCGGTACTACGAGCGCGAGCAACTGCTGCCCGAGCCCGCGCGCACCGACGGCAACTACCGCATCTACGACGAAGACCATGCCCAGCGCCTGGGCTTCATCCGCCGCTGCCGCTCCCTCGACATGACGCTGGACGAGATCCGCAGCCTGCTGAAATTCCGCGACGCGCCGCAGGAAGACTGCGGCCAGGTCAACCAGCTGCTGGACGACCACATCGGCCACGTGGCCTCGCGCATCGCCGAGCTCAAGACACTGGAAAAGCAGTTGAAGGCGCTGCGCCTGCAGTGCGGCGGGCCCGAGTCCGCGAACAGCTGCGGCATCCTGCAGGAGCTGGACACCGCCGCGCTCGCGCCCGAGACCTTCGGCCAGCACGCAGGGCATGTGCACGGCTCGCTGCACGGCGCCGCCGGCAGCAAGCGGTCGGCCTGAGCCGCTGCTGCTGCTACTACTTGCCGACCAGCTGCGTCAGCTTCTCGGCCTCGAAGCATTCGTCGCGCGCCGCATCGCCGGGCACGCAGTCCTTGGTGGTGCCCGAGCGGTCCGACAGCTTCTCGATCGCCTGCCACAGCAGCGCGATCTGGTGCTCCTGGCTCGACGCGTTGTCGATCAGCCCGCGCATCGCCTGGCTCAGCGGGTCGTCGTCCTGCGTGATGCCGTAGGCCGAGAACTTCTGCGGCGCGGCCACGTCGGCGCTCTCGCCGGCCTTCGACGGGATGATGCGCGCGGGAATGCCCACCGCCGTCGCTCCCGCCGGCACCGGCTTGATGACCACCGCGTTGCTGCCGATCTTGGCGCCGTCGCCCACGACGAAGCCGCCCAATATCTTGGCCCCCGCGCTCACCACCACGTTGCGCCCCAGCGTCGGGTGCCGCTTGGTGCCCTTGTAGAGCGAGGTGCCGCCCAGCGTCACGCCCTGGTAGATGGTGCAGCCGTCGCCGATCTCGGCGGTCTCGCCGACCACCACGCCCATGGCGTGGTCGAAGAACACGCGCTCGCCGATCTTCGCGGCCGGGTGGATCTCGATGCCCGTGAGCCAGCGCGCGCCGTGCGCGATGAAGCGCGCCGGCCACTTGAAGCCATGGGTCCAACACGTGTGCGCCCAGCGGTGCAGCACCACGCATGGAAGCCGGGGTAGACCGTGATCACTTCCCAGGCGCTGCGGGCGGCCGGGTCGCGTTCGAGGATGCACCGGATGTCGGCGCGCAGTCGAGAGAACATCGCTGCCTTTTGTCGTTATATCGATATGGGGCGGGCAGTCTATAACCCGCCGTCATCGCTTACGCGCGATAAGGTTTTACGAGCCCCGGGGCGGGCGCGTCGCGTCGCTCATGGCCTTGGCGATGCCGCGCAGGATGTGGATCTCTTCCGGCGTGGGCTGAGCGCGGTTGAAGAGCTGCTGCAGCCGCGGCATGAGCTTCTTGGGCGCTTCGGGGTCGAGAAACCCGATCTCCACCAGCGAGCGCTCCCAGTGGTCGAGCATGCCGGCCACGGCCTGCGCGTCGGCCGCCTGCACCGGGTTCACGGCCTCGCGCACCCCGTAGCCGCCCAGCGCCAGCCGCCATTCGTAGGCGACCACCTGGATGGCCGCGCCCAGGTTCAGCGAGCCGAACTTCGGGTCGGTCGGAATGCTCAGCGCCACGTTGCAGCGGTAGACGTCTTCGTTTCGCATGCCGAAACGCTCGGAGCCGAACAGGAAGGCCACGTGCTGGTCCCCCTGCTTTCCCAGGGGTTCCAGGTGCTCCCGGGGGGTGCGGGTGGGCGGGCCGAAGTCGCGCGGGATCATGGCGGTGGCGCACAGGTGGGTCACGCCGTCCAGGGCTTCGTCGAGAGTTTCGACGATGCGGGCATTGGTCAGCACGTCGAGCGCGCCGCTCGCGCGCTGGATGGTTTCCTCGCGCCGCAGCACGTTGGCCCAGCGCGGGGCCACCAGCACGAGGTCGTCGAAACCCATGGTCTTCATGGCGCGGGCGGCGGCGCCCACATTGCCGGCGTGGCTGGTCTGGATCAGGATGAAACGGGTGCGCATGAGGGGGTGGGGAGACACAAAACGGCGGAGCCGGTAAAATGACCGATTCTCGCCGCCCGCATCGCCGGGCCGCCTCCGGGGCCTCCCCACCGTTCTTCTCACAATCCAATGTCGTCCCCCAACCTGCATCCCATGCTCAACGTGGCCGTCAAGGCCGCACGCGCCGCCGGCGCGATCATCAACCGCGCCGCCCTCGACGTCGAGGCCGTGCGCATCTCGCAAAAGCAGGTCAACGACTTCGTCACCGAAGTCGATCACGCCAGCGAGCGCGTCATCATCGAGACGCTGCTGGGCGCGTATCCGGGGCACGGCATCCTGGCCGAAGAATCGGGCACCGAGCATGGTGCCAAGGACTCCGACTACGTCTGGATCATCGATCCGCTGGACGGCACCACCAACTTCATCCACGGCTTCCCGGTGTACTGCGTGTCGATCGCGCTGTCGGTGCGCGGCAAGATCGAGCAGGCCGTCATCTACGACCCGAGCCGCAACGACCTGTTCACCGCCACCAAGGGCCGCGGCGCCTACATGAACGAGCGCCGCATCCGCGTGTCCAAGCGCATCAAGCTCAGCGAGTGCCTGATTTCCACGGGCTTTCCGTTCCGCACGGGCGACAACTTCAAGCAGTACCTGGCCATCATGGCCGACATGATGCCCCGCATGGCCGGCCTGCGCCGCCCCGGCGCCGCCGCGCTCGACCTGGCCTACGTGGCCGCCGGCTTCACCGACGGCTTCTTCGAAACCGGCCTGAACCCCTGGGACGTGGCCGCGGGCTCGCTGCTGGTCACCGAGGCCGGCGGCCTGATCGGCAACTTCACGGGCGAGCCCGACTTCATGGAGCAGCGCGAATGCCTGGCCGGCGCCCCGCGCGTGTACGGCCAACTGGTGCCGCTGCTGGCCAAGTACTCCAAGTTCGCCAACGTGGACGACAAGCTGCGCGCCAGCGACCGCGTGCGCGCCGTGTCCGCCTCGACCAAGGCGAGCGCGGAAGACGCATCGGTCGACCTGTACGCCCGCAGCACCGTGCCCGACTTCGCCGACGAATCGGCCGAAGGCGCGGCGGCAGCCGCCCCCGCCGCGGCGCCCGCGCCGCGCAAGCTCACGCGCATCCGCCGTGACGCGCCCGCCGGCAACAACGACTCCAGCCCCTCCGAGGGCGACGCTTCCGCCAAGTGACGATGCTCGGGCCCCGCGCCGCGACCCGGGTTCGCGCCGCCCTGCGCGTGGCGCTGAGCCACTACGTCGCGAGCGGGCTCACCGTGGCGCTGGGGCTGCTGTTCATTTCGGGCGGCATCCACTTCTGGCTCGGCACGCTCGCGGCCTCGGCCGCCGCCACCGGCGTGATCGTCACCGCGCCGCCCGACCTGCCCGGCCCGCGCCGCGGCAAGTTCCTGCAGATGCTGCCGGCGCCGCTCATCGGGCTGCCGCTGTTCTTCGCGGTGCAGATGCTGCACACGGCGCCCATCCGCCTCGGGCTGCTGCTGGTGCCCGCCACCTTCATGGCCTTCCTGGCCATGGCCTGGGGCAAGCGGGGCATCCCCATCGCCATCGCGGTGATGTTCTCGATGATCTTCTCCATGGCCACGCAAACCCCGCGCGACATGGCCGATGCGCTGGAGCGCACCTGGCACTTCGGGCTGGGCGCGGGGCTGTACGTGATCTGGGCCACGCTGGCCAACCTGCTGCTCAACGGGCGCTTTCGCACCCAGTCGGTGGCCGACGTGCTGTATTCGCTGGCCGCGCTCATGCGCACCGAGGCCGGCCAGTTCCTGCCGCATGACGCCACGCGCGACGTGCGCGACACGCCCGCGCCCTTGCTCGGCCAGCTGCTGCGCCAGCAGGCCGCGCTGGCCGACCAGTTGCAGGCCACGCGCGACATCGTGCTCGAGTCGCCGCGCACGCCGCGCCGCCAGCGGCTGGCCGCCATGCTGGTGATCGTGCTCGAAATGCGCGACCAGCTGCTGGCCAGCGAGCTCGACCTCGACGCCCTGCGCGCCCACCCGGCGCATGCGGCGGCGCTCATCGACATGCGCCAGGTGCTCGAAGAGCTGGCCGACGAAACCGTGGCCCTGGCCGACGCGCTGCTCATGCGCCGCCAGCCCGCCGCCGTGGCCGACCGCCGCCCTCGCCTGGCGGCCATTCACGTCTCGGCCGACGACAGCAGCAACAGCGGCGGCCACATCGGCCCACCGCGGCCATGCTCGCGCGCGGCCTGGCCAGCCGCATCGGCCACATCAACGACGAGGTGCTGCGCCTGTCGGCCATGGCGCGCGGCGACGCCGAGCCCAACCTGGCCGTGGTGCGCGCCAATTGGCAGATGTTCGTGAGCCCGACCGACTGGTCGTTTCGCCCCTTCTTCACGCTGTGGCGCTGGGACCAGCCGCCGCTGCGCCACGCCATTCGCGCGTCGCTGGCCATTGCGGCGGCTACGCCATCGCGGTGTCGATGCCCTGGGGCTCGCACGACTACTGGATCCTGCTGACCATCGTGGTGGTGCTGCGCGGCAGCCTCTCGCAGACGCTGGAGCGGCGCAACGCGCGCGTGGCCGGCACGCTGCTGGGCTGCGTGCTCGCGGTCGGGCTGCTGTCGGCGCACCCGTCGGCGCTGGCGCTGCTGGCCATCGTCACGGTGGCGCAGGCCATTGCGCACAGCTTCGCGGTGCGGCGCTACCTCATCACCGCCGTGGCCGCCACCGTGCTGGGCCTGGTGCAGGCGCACATGCTGAACGTGGGCGTGGCGCCCATCTTCGCGCTGTTCGAGCGCATTGCCGACACGCTCATCGGCGCAGCGTTGGCCTGGGGCTTCTGCTACGTGCTGCCCTCGTGGGAGCGCACGCAGATCCCGGCGCTGGTGGCGCGCGTGCTCACCGCGCAGGCCCGCCATGCGCGGCTGGCGCTCGGCCTGGGCCAGCTGCAGGCCATCGACAGCAGCCCCGAACTCGAATGGCGCCTGGCGCGCCGCGAAGCCTACGACAGCCTCTCGGCGCTGGTGCAAGCCACGCAGCGTTCGCTCTCCGAACCGCGCGCGGTGCAGCCGCCGCTGGAGCCGCTGGAGCATCTGCAGGCCCACAGCTACCAGCTGCTCGCGCAGTTGAGCGCCGTCAAATCGATGCTCGTGCTGCGGCGCGACCGCCTCACGCCGGGCGAGGTCGAGGGGCCCATCAGCCGCACATCGCAACGAATCGAAGCCGCCATCGGAACTATGCCGACCAGCGGCCCCTCTCACCCCGAGAGCACCGGTTCCACCACCGTTGGCGGACCGATTCCTCTGCCCGACCCGTTCGACAACGACATCAGCCCCTGGCTGCTGCGCCGACTCGACCTGGCCACGGCCCTGGCCACGCAACTGCGCGACGACGCAGCACGCATTCTTCAACCTCTGACAGAGACAACCACGCAAGCAAAGACGACCACCGCCTGATGACACAAGAGATACTCGCCCATCCCTGGTTTGGCACATGGGTTGCCGCCCTGATCGCAGTTCCCCTTTCTCTTCTCGCGCACCGTATCGGCGGCCTTGTGCTCCGGCGGATCACCCGCCCAGCCCCGACGATCCATTCGATGGTGGTCAATTGCAACGCGGCCGCGCGCATCGTGCTCCCGCTGCTGGCGCTGAACGTGGTGTGGCAGGGCGCGCCCGACGACCTGCACTTCATCGGCAACGTGCGCCACCTCACCGGCCTGCTGCTCATCGCGTCGACCACCTGGCTCGCGGTCAAGGCCATCAGCGGCTTCGCCGACGGCGTGCTCGCGCAGAACCCCTCGGACATCGCCGACAACCTGCAGGCGCGCCGCGTGCTCACGCAGACCCGCGTGCTCGCGCGCACCGCCGCCACGGTGGTGCTGGTGGCCGGCGGCGCGATGATGCTCATGACCTTTCCGGGCGCGCGCCAGGTCGGCGCCAGCCTGCTGGCCTCAGCCGGCGTGATCGGCATCGTGGCCGGCCTGGCGGCCAAGCCCGTGTTCAGCAACCTCATCGCCGGCCTGCAGATCGCGCTGGCGCAGCCCATCCGCATCGACGACGTGCTGGTGGTCGAGGGCGAGTGGGGCCGCGTCGAAGAGATCACCGGCACCTTCGTGGTCATCAAGATCTGGGACGAGCGCCGGCTGATCCTGCCGCTGACCTACTTCATCGAGAAGCCCTTCCAGAACTGGACGCGCCACTCGTCGCAGCTGCTGGGCGCGGTGTTCATCTACGCCGACTACGGCATGCCGCTCGCGCCGCTGCGCGAGGAGGTCGAGCGCATCGTGAAGTCGTCGTCCGAATGGGACGGCCGCTTCTTCAACCTGCGCGTGACCGACGCCACCGAACGCACGATGCAGGTCCGCGTGCTGTGCACCGCGGCCACGTCGGGCCTGGCCTTCGACTTGCGCTGCAACGTGCGCGAAGGCCTGATCGACTTCATGCAGCGCGAGTACCCGCAGTTCCTGCCGAAGATGCGCATCGAGAGCGAAGGCATGCAGGAGCAGCGGATGCCGCAGCCGGCGCAGCACGCCTGAGCGTGGCGCCCGCTGCGGGCTTCGCCGTTACCTGGCCGAAGCCAGCATGTAGTCCACCGTCAGGTTCGCCAGCGCCCGCACGCCGTTCACCAGCGCGGGCTCATCGACGTAGAACTCCGGCGAGTGGTTCGACGCGGCCTTCGTCACGTCCACACCCTTGGGCGTCACGCCCAGGTTGAAGAACAGGCCCGGCACGCGCTCCTGGTAGAAAGAAAAGTCTTCCGACGCCGTGGCCTTGGGCCCGAGCATCCAGTTGCCCTCGCCCGCCACGCGCTGCAGCGTGGGCGCCATCTGCGCGGTCAGCGCGGGCTGGTTGACCGTGGCGTTGTACAGCTCCACCACCTTGAAGGTCGCCTCGCGCCGG
This sequence comes from Variovorax sp. E3, assembly GCF_016082275.1. Classification (GTDB taxonomy): domain Bacteria; phylum Pseudomonadota; class Gammaproteobacteria; order Burkholderiales; family Burkholderiaceae_C; genus Variovorax. The sequence continues at coordinate 11,854 of NZ_MOWM01000103.1, read as the reverse complement.
CGCTGGCGGCAATCGACTCCGTGGTGCGCTTCATGCGCGCGTGGATGTCCTTTTTCATGCCTTCGTCATACGTGCGCACGGTGCCCATCATCTCGACCTTCTCGGGCACGATGTTCATGCGGTTGCCGCCATGGATGGTGCCCACGGTAATGACCGAAGGCTCCAGCATCGCGTTGACCTGCCGGCTCTGGATGGTCTGCAGGCCCATCACGATCTGCGAGGCCACCACGATCGGGTCGATGCCGCCCCAGGGGCGCGCGCCGTGCGTCTGGCGGCCCTTCACGTCGATCCAGAACTGGTCGGCCGCCGCCATGGCCGCGCCGCTGCGCCACGCGAGCTTGCCCGACTCGATGCCGCTGCTCACGTGCAGGCCGAAGATGGCGTCGACCTTCGGGTTGTCGAGCACGCCCTCGGCCACCATCTGCTTGGCGCCCCACATGTTGCTGCCGTTGGGCTCGAAGTCGGCCGGGCTCTCCTCGGCCGGCTGGAAGATGAACTTGACCGAGCCCTGCAGCTGGTCCTTCATGCCCGCGAGCACTTCGGCCGTGGCCATGAGGATCGCGACGTGGGTGTCGTGGCCGCAGGCGTGCATGACGTCGACTTCCTTGCCCAGGTACTGGCCCTTGGCCTTGGAGGCGAAGGGCACGTCGACGCGTTCCTTCACGGGCAGCGCGTCCATGTCGGCGCGCAGCGCCACCACCGGGCCCGGCTTGCCGCCCTTGAGCAGCCCGACCACGCCCGTCTTCGCCACGCCGGTCTTCACGTCGAAGCCGAGCTTGCGCAGGTGGTCGGCCACGAGCTTGGCGGTGCGCGTTTCGTAGTTGCCGAGTTCGGGGTGCTGGTGAATGTCGCGGCGCCACGCGATCAGCCGTGCCTCGACCGCCTTGGCGCGCGTGTCGATCTGCGCCTGCAGCGAGGCGGCGTCGCCGGCCTGCGCGCTTGCTGACGTGGCAGCGGTGGCGGCGCAGAACATCAGCGCGGCGGCGAGCACGGGGCTCGCGAGATTCTTCTTCAGGTGCATGTTTGTCGTCTCCGGTTGAAATGATTTTTTTCCGTGGGCCTCGGCCGAGGCCGGGACTCTAGGTCGCGGCACCCGGCGTGTATGTCCTCACGGGTGAGGACACGGGAACTTCGCCGCGGCCCACCATGGCATTATTTGCGCGCCGGAGACACACATGACCAACGAATTGCCCGTGCAGGACGCATGGCTCGCAGAAGCCGTCCAGCACCTGGGAAGCCCCGCCTTCCATTCCCGCCTGCTCGAAGGCCTGCACGCCGCGCTGGGCGTGGACCACGTGAGCTACCTGAGCTACGACGCGCGCGGCCGCGTGCAGGCGGCCTCGGCGGCGAGCATGCTCGACCAGCACCTGATCGAGTCGACCACCGAGATCTTCGTCAAGCGCTTCTACGCGCGCGACCCGCACTACCCGCTGATGTGCAGCGACACGCGCCGGCCCGCCGCGCCGCGCCCCGAGCTGCAACTGCTGTGGACCTCGCCTACCGGCATCGGCGACGCCGAGTACCGACGCCTGCTGTTCGACAGCCCCGGCTTCACCGGCAAGGTGTCGCTGGTGCGCCGCTGGCGCGAGCAGACCTGCTACCTCAACCTGTACTTCTCGCGCACGAAGGCGCAGCGCGACCGCACCACCCGGCTGATGCGCGCGCATGCGTCCACGCTCATGGCGCTGGTGCACCGCCACGACGAGATCGCGTCGCTGCAGCGCGTGCCTGAAGAACCGCAGGCCTGGCCCGAGCTCTCGCCGCGCGAACGCGAGACGGCGCGCCTGCTGGCCGACGGCTGCACCGCCAAGGAAATCGGCCGCCACCTGTCGCTGTCGCCGGCCACCGTCATCACCTACAAGGAACGCGTCTACGCCAAGCTCGGCGTGCAGAACCTGCGCGAGTTCCTGACACGCGCGGCGCATTGACCGCGCCCCTTTTTCTTATCGACATCAGGACCGCCATGAGCCACGCTCTTTTGAAGAAACTGCTGGGCGCACTGCCCGTTGCCGCCGCCCTCGCCTGCGGCCCCGGCCAGGCGCTCGCCGAGCCCACCGTGGTCGCGCCCGTCAAGGGCTACACCTTCGCGGGCGACAAGCTCGTGCCCTTCGAGGCGCTGGCTTTCGACAAGGGCCGCGTGCTCGGCGTCGGCGAAGCCGCGTCGCTCGCCAAGCAGTACCCCGACGCGCGCAAGATCGACGGCCAGGGCCGCACACTGCTGCCGGGGCTGATCGATGCGCACGGCCACGTCTTTCGCATCGGCTTTCGGCAGAGCGAAGTGGTGGTCACCGACACGCGCACGCTGGCCGAGGCACAAGCCAGGATCAAGGCCTACGGCCAGGCCAACCCCGCGCGCCAATGGATCATGGGCTCGGGCTGGAACCAGGTGATCTGGAAGCTCGACCGCTTTCCCACCGCGGCCGAACTCGACGCCGCCATTCCCGACCGCCCGGTGACGCTGCGCCGCGTCGATGCCCATGCGATCTGGGCCAACACCAAGGCGCTGCAGATGGCCGGCATCACGCGCGACACGCCCGACCCGGTGGGCGGGCGCATCGAGCGCGATGCCAAGGGCGAGCCGACCGGCATCCTGATCGACAAGGCACAGCTGCTGCTCACCAAGGTGATGCCGCCCTACACCGACGCCGAGCGCCGCCTCGCGCTCGACTCGGCCATGCGCCACTTCGCCTCGCTGGGCCTTACCGGTGTGGGCGATGCCGGCACCGGCGCCGACGAAGTGCGCATCTACCGCGAATTCGCCGACGCGGGCAAGCTGACCTCGCGCGTCTACGCGATGATCTTCGACGTGGGCGACGACTACAAGAAGCTCTCCGCCCAGGGCCCGCTCAAGGGCTATGGCAACGAGCGCTTCAGCCTGGCCGCCGTGAAGCTCTTCGCCGACGGCGCGCTCGGCAGCCGCGGCGCCGCGCTGCTGGAGCCCTACAGCGACGACCACAACAACAAGGGCCTGCTCTTCATGGACGACGCCGCGATGCGTGCCAAGGTGCGCACCGCGCTGAAGGCCGGCTACCAGGTCAACGTGCACGCCATCGGCGACGCGGCCAACCGGCAGATCCTCGACGCCTTCGAGGCCGCCTACAAGGAAGACGCCGGCGGCATGGCGCGGCGCAACCGCGTCGAGCACGCGCAGGTGGTGTCGCTGCAGGACATTCCGCGCTTCAAGACGCTGGGCCTCGTCGCGTCGATGCAGCCGACCCACGCCACCAGCGACATGAACATGGCCGAAGACCGCGTGGGCAAGGAGCGCATCAAGGGCGCCTATGCGTGGCAGACCTTTCTGAAACAGGGCACGGTGATCGCGGGCGGGTCTGACTTTCCGGTCGAGTCGGCCAACCCCTTCTTTGGCCTGCACGCCGCCGTGACGCGCACCGACCACGAGGGCAAGCCCATCGCCGGCTGGCACCCCGAAGAGGCGATGACGCTGCCGCAGGCGCTGCGCGCGTTCACGCTCGACGCGGCCTATGCGCAGCACCAGGAAAAATCGATCGGCTCGCTGGAGCCCGGCAAGTGGGCCGACTTCATCCTCGTCGACCAGGACCCGTTCACCGCCGCGCCGGGCGATATCTGGAAGACCAAGGTGCTGGGCACTTGGCTCGCGGGCGAGCAGGTCTACGCGGCGCCTTCCGCACCTGCTGCGCGCTGACCCGCCACGCCGGCCGCGCCGCCACCGCGCGCGCCAGAATCGGCGCCGACATGACGATCGACGTGCGCGTTTCGCCCAGATGGTTGATGCTGCCGACAAAGGCCTCCAGGTGCTCGATGTCGCGCGCGATCACCTTCAGCACATACGAGTCCTGCCCCGTCACGTGCAGGCACTCGAGCACCTCGGGCTTGCCCTTGAGCAGCTTCAGCAGCCGCGCCTTGTCGGGCTGCAGCGTGGTGATGCCGACCAGCGCCGTCACGGTGTAGCCCACCTTGCGCGGCGGCACCACCGCGCGGTAGCCCTCCAGCACGCCGGCCTCTTCGAGCCGCTTCACGCGCTCCGAAGTCGAGGGCACCGACAGCCCGACCTGCCGCGCCAGCGCGGTGAGCGAAGTGCGCGCGTCCTGCTGCAGCACGTCGAGGATCTGCCAGTTCTTGGGGTCGATTTCCATGGATTTCAGGCCGGAGTGAGGCGCGGGCTTCCGATTTCAGGCCAACGGGCCGATCGGCCTGCGCTTTGCCATTCTCTCCAACGGGCGGGCCCGGGACAATTCCGGGCATGGACTTTCCGCTCTTCTTCAAGGCCCTGGTCATCGGCCTCTCGATTGCCGCGCCCGTCGGCCCCATCGGCCTGCTGTGCATCCAGCGCACGCTCGCGCACGGCCGCGCCATCGGCTTCATGAGCGGGCTGGGCGCGGCGCTGGCCGATGCGTTCTACGGCGCCATCGGCGCGCTGGGCGTGTCGGCCGTCATTGCGTCGATGGTGGCCGCGCGCGTGCCGCTGGCGCTGGGCGGGGCGGCGTTTCTGGCGTGGATGGGCGTGCAGTTGCTGCGCGCGCCGGCCGCCACCACGGCGCGGTCGGCGCAGGACGCGACCACGCCGCTGAAGGCCATGCTGTCGGTGTTCGCGCTCACGCTGGCCAACCCGATGACGGTGCTGTCCTTCGTGGCCGTGTTCGCCTCCATCGCCACCGGGCACGTGAGCGGCGCGCCGGCCGCGGCGACGATGGTGCTCGGCGTGTTCCTCGGTTCGGCCCTGTGGTGGCTGGGGCTGTCGACCATGGTGTCGTCGGTCCGGCACAAGCTCGGCGCGCGGTCGATGCAGTTCATCAACCGGCTGTCGGGCACGGTGCTGCTGGGCTTTGCCGCGTATCAGCTCTCGACGCTGCTGTCGCGCTGAGCCGGCGCGCGGCGCATCGCGGGCAGCGACAGATTCGTCAGCGCCCGCAGCAGCCATTCGACGGGGCCGTAGGCAAAGTGCCGCATCCACCAGTGGCTCAGCAGCATCTGCACCGCGAATATTGCAAAGGCGAACGCGAAGGTCATCAGCGGCCCGACCGTGCCGATCTGCCGCAGCCCGTAGGCCAGGAAGATCCACGCGCACACCAGCGACTGCAGCAGGTAGTTCGACAGCGCCATGCGGCCCGCCGGCGCCAGCCATGTCACCAGCGCGCGGCCCCGCGCCGTCTGGAACAGCAGCACCAGCCCCGACGCATAGGCGGCCGTCAGGAACGGCGCCGTGAGCAGGGTCGCCGACAGGCCGAGCACCTCGCGGCCGCCCTCGTTCATGCGCAGGGTCGACAGGCCGTAGTACACCGCGCCCGGCAGGCCGACGGCCAGCCCCCAGAACAGCAGCCGTTTGAACAGCGCGCGATGCGCCGCGACGCCGGCATTGGCCAGCAGCCCGCGCCGCCCGGCGATGAAGCCCGCGAAGAACATCGCCAGCGCGTTCGGTGCCTGCGCCAGCGCGATCACCACCCACACCTGCCCCAGCTCGCGCACATGCTGCACGATCACCGTGAACGGCGTGCCGCGATACGCCCGCAGGGCGGCGGCCGCCTCGGCATAGGCGCCGCGCGTGTCGGCCTCGATGCCCGCGTGCATCAGCAGGTAGCCGATGGCGGCCCACATCAGCGACACCACCAGCACCAGGCCGACGCCGCAAAGCAGCATGAACTTTTCGCCCCGCCGCCGCAGCACCAGCAGCACGCCGCCCAGCACCGCGTAGGTCGTGAGGATGTCGCCGTGGTACAGCAGCACCGCATGCAGCAGCCCCAGCACCCACAGCCCCGCCAGCCGCCGCAGCATGCGCGGCACGAAGGGCTTGCCATCGCGCTCGGCCGACTGCATCTGCAGCGTGAAGCTGTAGCCGAACAGGAACGAGAACAGCAGGTAGAACTTGGTCTCGAACAGGAAGGCCCGCGCAAAAAGCGCGGCGCGCTCGGCCACCGTCTGGGCCATCGGGTCGGGCACGCCCATGCCGTAGAAGGGTGAGGCGAAGGTCGCGATGTTCACCACCAGAATGCCCAGCAGCGCAAAGCCGCGCAGGGCATCGACCAGTGACTGGCGCTCGCGCTCTACCATCGCGCTCATGCCGCGCTCCCGGGGCGCAAGAAGCGGCTGACGACCAGCCGCAGCATCGGCGCCTCGGCCTCCGGGTCGAAGCCCGCGTCGACCGCGAGCCGCGCGAAGACGCCGTCGATCAGCGCGGCGATCCAGGTCGCGGCCTGTTCCGGGTCCAGGTCTGCATCGACCTGGCCGCGGGCCATGGCCGTGCGCAGCATCGCGGCCATGGCCGTGCGCGTTTCGGCGTCGCTGGCCGCTACCTTGGCACCGACGGCGGGGTTGCGAATCGACTCGGCCGCGACTTCGAGCGCCAGGCGAGAGTAGGTCTTGTCGGCGGCAAAGGCCATCACCACGTCGAGGAAGCCGAGCAAGGCTTCCAGCAGGTCGGGCGCGTCGTCGAGCGTGGCGAAGTAGGCGGCGGTGTCGCGCCGCTCTTCCTCGACGATGGCCTCGACGATGGCGCTCTTGCTGTCGAAGTAATGAAAGAGATTGCCCGGGCTCATGGCCGCGGCGGCGCAAATCTCGGCGGTGGTGGTGGCGTGGAAGCCCCGGCGCGCAAAGCAGTCGGCGGCGGCTTCCATGATCTGGCGGCGCTTGGCCTGCTGGCGCTCAGGATCGACTTTGCGCATGGTGTGGCTCGAACAGTTCGGTCATGCGCCAATTATTAGACTGAATGCTCGATCTATTATTCAGGAATCCTTAAGACCGCGCGAAGCGGCCCGGCTCTGCCGCTTCTGGACGATGCCGTGAATCGTGTCCATCAGCAGGCGCGCGCCCTCGCTCAGCTCGGCGTTGCGCCGCACCGTGAGCCCCACCGGCCCCTCGGTGCTGGCCGTGTCGATGGCCAGGCGCTTCAGCTCGCCGCGCGAAACAAAGCCCTCGACCGCGCCCTGCGGCCCGAACCACACCGCGTCGGAGCGTTGCAGCAGCCCGACCACGAAGCTGGTGTCGGTCGCCTCCACCAGCCGGTTCGGCAGCGCCACGCCCTGTGCAATGAGAAAGGCGTCGGCCGTGTGGCGGATCAGCGAGCCCGACACCGGCAGCACCAGCGGATAGCCGGCCAGCACGTCGAGCGCCGGCTTGCGCCGCGACGCCAGCGGATGCCCCGGCCGCACCACCAGCAGCAAGGGTTCGCTGTAGAGCTGCTCGAAGGCCAGGTCGGCCATGGCCGATGCCTGCGCGAGCCGGCCCAGCACCAGGTCGATTTCGCCCTGGCGCAGCTGCATCATCAGCTGCGCATTGATGCCGCTGACCACGCGCACGCGCAGCGCCGGGTGCGAGGCATGCAGCAGCGCGACCGCCTCCGGCAGCAGGTTGGCCGTCATGTTGGGCAAGGCGCCGACGGCCACATGCAGCTGGTCGGCCTCGGGCAGGTCCATGGCCAGGCCCAGGCCTTCGCTGAGCCCGCGCAGCGCCGACACCGCATGGCGCACCAGCACCTCGGCCGCCGGCGTGAGCTCGACACCTCGGCGCCGGCGCAACAGCAGCGGGCGGCCGACGATTTCTTCCAGCTCGGCCACGGTCTTGGACACCGCCGGCTGCGTGAGCGACAGCGCCTTGCCCGCGCGCACGAGGTTGCGCTCCTGCGCCACCATCACCAGGCATTGCAGGTGGCGCAGCTTCAGGCGAGAAAAGTTCATGGCTGACATCGGGCTTTCCTCTGTGGGATGGGTTTTTAAATATAACCATCTGGAATACCTGGCGGAAGAGCTTTCAGTTGTGCCGCCTCCGCCACCGGCCTAGAGTTGCCCACAACAAGGAGACAAGCCCAGACATGACCACCGGTTTCACCCAAACCTTCGGCGGCACGCGCCGCCGCCGCCTCGCCGTGGCCGCCGCCTGCGCGGCGCTGCTGCTGCCCTTCGGCCCGGGCGCCACGGCCCACGCGGCCGACGCGCCCTACCCCACCAAGGCGGTGAAGCTGCTCACCAACTTTCCGGCGGGCGGGCCCATCGACATCCTGGCCCGCGCGCTGGGCGACGCGCTGCAGAAAGACCTCAAGCAGCCCTTCATCGTCGACAACCGCCCCGGCGCGGGCGGCAACATCGGCGCCGACCTGGTGGCCAAGAGCCCGGCCGACGGCTACACGGTGCTGCTGGGCATCGACACCACCTTCACCATCAACCCGCACCTCTACCCGTCGATGCCCTTCGCGGCCAAGGACCTGAAGCCGCTGATGATCTTCAGCTCGTCGGGCCTGAGCTTCGGCGTGGCCGGCAACGTCAAGGCGAAGACGCTGCCCGACTTCATTGCGCAAGCCAAGGCCGAGCCCGCCACCTTCAGCTCGGCCGGCAACGGCAGCCCGGGCCACATCGCCGCGGAAATCTTCGCGAGCGAGACCGGCGCCAAGATCACGCACGTGCCCTACAAGGGCAACGCGCCCGCCGTGCTGGCGCTCATGGGCGACGAGGTGCAGGCCGGCATCCTGGCCACGCCGGGGCTGCTGCCGCAGGTGCAGTCGGGCAAGCTGCGCGCATTGGCCGTGACCGGGCGCCAGCGCTCGCCGCTGCTGCCGCAGGTGCCCACCGTGGGCGAGCTGGGCCTGAAGAACCTGGAGTTCGAAGTGCTCTACCTGGCCATGGTGCCGGCCGCCACGCCCGAGCCCGTGATGCAGACGCTGCGCGCGTCGCTGCAAAAAGCCATGGCGCTGCCCGAGATCAAGTCGCGCCTGGCCTCGCTCGACATGGTGCCGCTCGCGGAAACCGGCACCGCCGCCAGCGACCACCTGGCCGCGAGCCTTGCGCGCTACGGCCGCATCGTCAAGGCCACGGGCATGAAGGTCGACTGAGCGGCCCTGCGCCGTCTTCGGGTTTACACGGGCAATGGTTGATTTGAACAATCGAGTGCAGCGTCTTCAGAATCGTCCGCAACCGCGGACCTCGCGGCCACACTCACTGGCCACCGCCCGAACCGACGAAGACAAGGACCTGCCCATCATGCTGCCGACCCCCACCCTCACCCGCCGCCTTGTCGGCCTGCTGGCCATTGCCGGCTTCACGGCGGCTTTCGCCACCACCGCAGCCGCGCAGCTCAAGCTCGACAGCCCGCTGCACATCGTGGTGGGCTATGCGCCCGGCGGCGCCACCGACCGCGTGGCGCGCGTGGTGGCCGACAAGCTCGGCACCAAGCTGGGCGTGGCCGTCATCGTCGACAACAAGCCCGGCGCGGGCGGCCGCCTGGCGGCGCAGCAAGTGAAGATCACCCCCGCCAACCAGAACGTGCTGATGCTCGCCAACCCCGCCGTCATGGTGGTGGCACCGCTGGTCTTCAAGGACAACAACTACGACGCCGAGCGCGACTTCGTGCCCGTGTCTTACGTCAACGACTACGACTTCGCGCTGGCCGTGTCGCCCACCCTGCCGGTGCGCGAACTGAGCCACCTGCTCGCGTGGATGCGCGCCAACCCGTCGCAGGCCAACGTGGGCGTGCCGGCCACCGGCAGCCTGCCGCACTTCTTCGGGCTCATGATGGGCGAGAAGGCCAAGGTGCAGACCCAGGTGATCGGCTACCGCGGCTCCGCGCCGCTGCTGAACGACCTGATCGGCGGCCAGGTGCCCATTGCCGTGGACACCGAAGACGTGGTGCTGCCGCAGCACGCGGCGGGCAAGCTGCGCATCCTGGCGCTGTCGGGCGCCAAGCGCTCGAGCTTCGCACCCGACGTGCCCACCTTCAAGGAAGCCGGCCTCGACCTGGCCGCCACCGGCTGGAACACCTTCTTCGCGCCCACCAGCATGCCCAAGGCCAAGGTCGAGCAACTGGCCACCGCCATCCGCGAAGTCATGCAAGACCCGGACACGCAACGCAAGTTCAAGGACTCCGGCATGACGCCGGTGGTCAGCACGCAGGCGCAGACCGTGGCCATGCTCAAGGCCTACCGCGCGCAGTGGGCGCCCGTCGTGCAGAAGTCGGGCTACCAGCCCTGACCCCCTCACTCCACCAAAGAGACATGACCAGACCCAACATCATCTTCATCGTCGCCGACGACCTCGGCTATGCCGACCTGGGCTGCTACGGCGGCCGCGACGCCGCGTTCGGCCCCGTGTCGCCCGTGCTCGACGGCCTGGCCGCCAACGGCCTGAAGCTCACGCAGGGGTATGCCAACTCGCCCGTGTGCTCGCCCACGCGCTTCGGCATGATCACCGGGCGCTACCAGTACCGCCTGCGCGGCGCGGCCGAAGAGCCCATCAACAGCAAGAGCCGCGGCAGCACCACCCTGGGCCTGCCGACCGACCACCCCACGCTGCCGTCATTGCTCAAGGCCAGCGGCTACCAGACCGCGCTCATCGGCAAATGGCACCTGGGCTACCCGCCCACCTTCGGGCCGCTGCGCTCGGGGTACGACGAGTTCTTCGGACCCATGTCGGGCGGGGTCGACTACTTCACGCACTGCGACTCCACCGGCCGCCACGACCTGTGGTTTGGCGAAGAGGACAAGGTTGAAGAGGGCTACCTCACCGACATCTTGTCGAAGCGCGCGGTCGACTACGTGGACCGCATGGCCAAGCAGGAGGCGCCCTTCTTCTTGAGCCTGCACTACACCGCGCCTCACTGGCCGTGGGAAACGCGCGACGACGCGGCCAAGGCGCCGAACATCAAGGACAACCTGTTCGACCTGGCCGGCGGCAACATTCACGTGTACCGCCGCATGATCCATCACATGGACGAAGGCATCGGCTGGATCATGGCCGCGCTCGAAAAGCACGGCATGGCCGACAACACGCTGGTGGTGTTCACCAGCGACAACGGCGGCGAGCGCTTCTCGGACAACTGGCCGCTGGTGGGCGGCAAGATGGACCTGACCGAAGGCGGCATTCGCGTGCCATGGATCGCGCACTGGCCCGCCGTGATCGGCAAGGGCGGCGAGAGCACGCAGCTGTGCATGACCATGGACTGGTCGGCGACCATGCTCGACGCAGCGGGCGTGTCGGCAGACCCGGCCTATCCGCTGGACGGCGTGTCGCTGATGCCCGTGCTGAAAGACGCAACCCAGAGCTTCCGCCGGCCGCTGCACTGGCGCATGAACCATCGCGGACAGCAAGCACTGCGCGATGGGGACTGGAAGTATCTGCAGGTGGACGGGAACGAATACCTGTTCAACATTCCCGCGGATGAACGCGAGCGGGCGAATCTTGGGAAGAAGGAGCCAGAGAGGCTGGCTGCGATGCGGGCGGATTGGCTGGCTTGGAATGCGACGATGCCGGCGATTCCGGAGGACGCGACTGTGAGTTTGGGGTACTCGGTCAAGGATATGCCGCAGAGGTGAGGTGAAGTGACGGGCGGGCTTGCGGCATTCGCGGGCGCGCCCTGCTCTGAAGAAAGAATCGGTCCTTCAGAGGCTTCACTTTCATTCAGAGTCTTCCGCCGAGATCATCAATCAACTCCTGGACGCCGCTGGTGACCAACTCCAGCGGATGATCCCGGCAATATTTGTCCAGATAGGCAAGCACCGTCGTGGGGGCGAGGGTCTTGTTTGGCGTCTGCTTTTTTGCAGCGTTGTTGAACGCGCTGATGTAGCCCCACGTCCACTGAACAATGCCTCTGTCATAGGCAGCAAGCCCCTCTCTGCGCCACGCGATGTGCTTGCCGCAACCTTCTGCGCCGAGGCCGTGGTGATAGATCAATTCTTCTTGGGCGGCGACAGCGACTGAACTGGTTGCGCAGGCGGTGAGGATGACAAGTACGAAGGATCGCATTTTTTCTCCGAGGTCTTTTACTTGTCATTGTCTTTTGTTCCGGGCGCTCATCGACGTTTGTGGCGTTGATTGGCGGTTTCTTCGTGCCCCCTACAGGGCCTCCTTTGTTTTAGAGACCGTTGAAATGGTCTGAGTGAGTGACTCCTGCAGAC
>NZ_MOWM01000102.1 GCF_016082275.1 Variovorax sp. E3 | reverse complement strand
ATTTGCGAAATCGAAACTCGATTGAAGCAAAAACCTCTTCAGGTATTGCGAATAACCGCGCCATCCATTTCGGCAGCCCCGACAGCGATCAATTCATCAAGAATGTCGCAGGTCAACTGACCCAATTCAACACCTGCAAAGAAGCGCGCGCGTATCGCTTCGAGATACGGTGTCCCGCGCAGCCAGGAATGCCAGTCTTCGGCGGCAACGGCATGCATCTCCAGCAGCTTGAACTTCATCAGCACCTTGATCGCGTGCCGCGCGTGCTTCACAGGATCACGTTGCAGCCCCGCAAGTCGCTTGCGCGCGATGACGAGCGCTTGGCCGACATCGTCAAAGACAGCCCCGTGCCCAGGAATCACCTGCAAGGGCGCGAGCGTTTCGATCAGATCCAGCGTCGCAGCGATGTCCCCGAACGAAGGCTCGCCGGCGAGCTCCGGAAATGCGATGCCGAAGCCGTTCTCCCACAGCGCGTCCGCGGAAATCAGCGTGCGCGATAGGGCGTCGAACAAGATGACCGAGTGAGGATCGTGGCCTGGCGCGGCATGTACCTGCCACGGCCTGTCACCCAGCACGCATTCCGTCCCCGGCCGCAACAGCCCGGTGAACGTGAACCGGGGGCAACTCTGCCCGGTCGCCAAAAAACTGAGCCCTCGCTCGTCCCAGCGAGCCACCAATTCCGCCTCGCCCGGCGGAATCTCCGTCCGAATCGACGGATAGCGCGCCTGCAACGCCGCATTGCCCCCGCAGTGATCGCTGTGCAGATGCGTGTTCAACACGCGATCGAGCGGCCGATCGCCCAGCACCGACTCCACCAGCGCCAAAGTCTGCTCGGCATGCGTCGAATATCCGGTGTCGACCATCGCCGTCTCTTCGGCCCCGACGAACAGGATGTTGTTGGACGACAGCCATCCGCGCTCGAACACGACCACATTCGCCGGCAGACCGGCGCTCGCCGATGCATGGCTCATTCAATCAAGCGCCGGCACTGGTGCGAAGCTCGCGCCGAAGAATCTTCCCCACATTGGTCTTCGGCAGCGAGTCGCGAAACTCGATGTGCTTCGGCCGCTTGTAGCCGGTGAGTTGCGAGTGGCAGTACTGGAGCACGGCGTCTTCAGTCAGCGCGGGATCCCGACGGACTACGAACACCTTGATCGCCTCGCCCTGCTTCTCGTCGGGCACGCCCACGGCCGCGCATTCCACGACACCCGGGCACAGCGAGATCACGTTCTCGAGCTCGTTCGGGAACACGTTGAAGCCACTCACCAGGATCATGTCTTTCTTGCGGTCGACGATGCGGCTGTAGCCATCTTCCTGCATCACCGCGATATCGCCGGTACGCATGAAGCCATCTGCAGTGAACGCCGCGGCAGTCTCGGCGGGCTGGTTGTAGTAGCCCGTCATCACGTTCGGCCCCTTGATGCAGAGCTCGCCGGACTGACCCAGCGGCACCGAATTCCCGTCGTCGTCCTTGATCGCGATCTCGATGCTGGGCAAAGGCAGTCCGATGGTCCCCGTGAACTCGGTGTTCGACACCGGGTTGTTGGTGCCAATCGCGCAGGTCTCGCTCATGCCCCAGCCTTCGATCATCGGACAGCCCGTGGCTTCGAACCACTTGCGCGCCGTGCCTTCCGACGCCGCCATGCCCCCGGCCTGCGAGACGAACAAGGTCGAGAAATCGATCGACTTGAAATCCGGATGCATCAGCAGCGCATTGAACAGCGTGTTCACCGCAGGCAGCATGTGGAACGGCCGCTTCTTCAGCACCGAGATGAACTTGTTGAAGTCGCGCGGATTCGGAATCAGCGTCATGTGCGAGCCCTGGCGGATCACCAGCAGGCACAGCGTCAGCGCGAAGATGTGATACAGCGGCAGTGCCGCGATGCTGTTGACCTTCGCGAGGTCTCCGGCGCGCGACAGCGCGGGCGTGAACCACGCCTCGGCCTGGAGCGTTGCCGCCACGATGTTGCGGTGCGTCAGCACCGCCCCTTTCGACAAGCCCGTCGTGCCGCCCGTGTACTGCAGGAACGCGATCGAATCGAGCGTGGTGCCGTCGGGCCCCAGCTTGCGGCCGCGCCCCTCGGCCATGACCTGGCTGAACGGCGTCACCGTGCGCCCGTCGCTCAGCGGCAGCTTGTAGGCCGGCACGATCTTCGCCAGGTGCCGCACGGCCGCGGTGATCCACGCGCCATACAGGCCACCGAGCAGGTCGCCCATCGACGTCACGACCACGTGCTTCACGGGCGTGCGCTCGATCACCTTTTCCAGCGTCGATGCGAAGTTCTCGAGAATGACGATCGCCGTCGCGCCCGAGTCCTTCAGCTGGTGCTCCAGTTCGCGCGCCGTGTACAGCGGATTGACGTTCACGCAGGTGTAGCCCGCGCGCAGCACGCCGCACATGGTCACCGCGAACTGCGGAATGTTCGGCAGCATGATCGCCACGCGCGCGCCGGGCGCGAGCCCGAGCGACTGCAGCCACGCACCCAGCGCCTTCGACAGCGTGTCGAGCTCGCCATAAGACATCCAGCGTTCCATGCAGACCGAGAACGGCCGGTCGGCATAGCGGCCGAAGGCTTCCTCGAACATGTGGGGCAAGGACCGGTACTGCTCGGGATGAATCTCGTGCGGTACGCCGGCCGGATAGTTCTGTCGCGCGGATGTCTGCATGCAAGCTCCTTTGGCGCGGATTGTGGAAGGCAGTGCCTCCCCGCCGCCAGCGGGCTTGTCCTAGGGAGCCCGCCTGTGCTGTCGCGCGCGCGATAGCGGCGCGGCGACTGACAGGCGTCCGCTGAAGAGCGGCAAAGGACTCAGGCCTTGCCCGATTCGCCCGGCAGCAGCACGCCGGCCTCGACGTCGGACGCCGTCGTCAGCGCTTCGTACAGCGGTGCGAAGTCGGGCGCCGTGAGGTCGAACAGCTGCGTGAAGCTGTCGATCACGAAGTAGTTGGCCTGGTACGTGTCGATCTTGTAGCGCGTGCGCATGGCGCGCAGCAAGTCGAGCGGCAACCGGCGCGGCTCGTCGCTGAGCACCGCGTGCTTCAGCTCGCCCACCGAACTCAGGATGCCCGCGCCGTACGCGCGCAGGCCGTCGGGCTGGCGGATCAGCCCGAACTCCACCGTGTACCAGTAGAGCCGCGCGAGCTTCTCGCCGGCGCCCAGCTCGTGTGCCTTGATGCCGCCCGCGCCGTAGCGCTGCACGTAGTCGGCGAAAGTCGGGTCGAACAGCATCGGCACATGGCCGAACAGGTCGTGGAACACGTCGGGCTCGACGATGTAGTCGAACTCTTCGGGCTTGCGGATCCAGTCCGTCACCGGGAACTTGCGGTTTGCCAGCAGCGTGAAGAACGGCAGCTCCGGAATCAGCCCCGGCACCGCGACGATCTCCCAGCCGGTGGCGCGATGCAGCCGTTCGTTGAGTTCGTCGAAGCGGGGAATGCGGTCTTTCACGCCCAGCGACGGCAGCGCCTTGATGAAGGCGTCGCAGGCCAGCCCCGGCAACTGCGCGGCCTGGCGTTCGTAGAGCCGCTTGTAGGTGTCGTGGTCGGCCGCGGTGTAGCTGGCCCAGTCCTGCGGGCAGGTGTAGTCGGCCAGCACGGTGCCGCCGCGCGAGTAGTCGCCGCGCGGCGGGCGGTCCGAGGCGCCGTACACGGCGGGGGTGACAACTGCGGCGGGGGAGGAATCCATGAAAACGATCTCGGGGAAAAAGAGTTGCTTACTTGAGCCAGCGGTCCATCGTCCGCTGGAAGTCGCCGCCGGCCTGCTGCAGGTGCAGCCACTGGTCGACATACGACTTGAAGGCCACGTCGTCGCGCGGCAGCATCCAGGCCATTTCGCCGTACTGCAGCGGCTTGTCGGGGTTGACCGCGCACAGGCCCGGCTTGAGCTTCTGCTGCGTGATGGCCTCGGCCGCCTCGGTGACGAACACGTCGGCGCGGTTCGCGAGGATCTCGTCGAAGATCGTCACGTTCTCGCCGTGCAGCGTGAGCCTGGCCTGCTTGAAATTCGTCCGGGCAAAGCGCTCGTTGCTGCCGCCCGGGTTGAAGATGACGCGCACCGACGGCTTGTCGATGGCGGCCACGCTCTGGTACTTGGCCACGTCGGCGCAGCGCGCAATGGGCGTCTTGCCGTTGACCATGTAGGGCGCGCTGAAGAAGGCGCGCTTCTGCCGGTCGGTGGTGACCGACACGCCGCCCACCGCGATGTCGCACTTGCCCGCGGCCAGGTCGGGCAGCAGGTTGGCCCAGGTGGTCTTGATCCACTCGGGCCTGGCGCCCAGGCTTGCGCTGAAGCCCGTCATGAGGTCGACGTCGATGCCCTCGAAGGACGTGTCGGCCTTCTGGAAGCTGAAGGGCTTGTAGTCGCCCGGCGTGCAGATGCGCAGCACCGCGGCCTTCTGCACCGTGTCCAGGTGCGACGACGAAGAAGCGCCCGCCGCCGGCCCGGACGCCGGCGGCATGGCGCAGCCCGAAAGCACGGCGGCAGCCGCCGCGATGAAGGTCAGGCCGATCGATGAAGACGTACTGCGGTTGCGCATGCCGGGCTCCTAGGCAAAAGGGAAGGGGCCCTTATTTTGCGGCGCTGAGCACGCCGCGGCGCATCTGGTCGAGCTCGATGCTCTCGAACAGCGCCTTGAAGTTGCCGTTGCCGAAGCCGTCGTCGCCCTTGCGCTGGATGAACTCGAAGAAGATCGGGCCGAGCTGGTTCTCGCTGAAGATCTGCAGCAGCAGGGCGTCCTTCTTGCCGTCGATCAGGATCTTGCGCTTCTGCAGTTCGGCCACGCTCTCGCCGTGTTCCGGAATGCGCTTGTCCACCAGTTCGTAGTACGTGTCGATGGTGTCCAGTAGCGTGACGCCCTTGGCGCGCAGCGCGTCGACCGTCTTGTAGAGGTCGTCCGAGCCCATGGCAATGTGCTGGATGCCCTCGCCCTTGTACATGTCCAGGTACTCCTGGATCTGGCCGGCCTGTTCCTTGCCCTCTTCGTTGATCGGGATGCGGATCTTGCCGCAGGGGCTGGTCATGGCCTTGCTCTTCACGCCCGTGACCTGGCCTTCGATGTCGAAGTACTTGATCTCGCGGAAGTTGAACAGCTTCTCGTAGAAGCCGGCCCAGACGTTCATGCGGCCGCGGTACACGTTGTGCGTCAGGTGGTCGATGTAGGTCAGGCCGTTGCCGAACGGCGAAAGCGCCTGCTCGGGCGCCACGCCGGGCAGCGCCTCGAAGTCGACGTCGTAGAAGCCGATGTTGCCGATGTCGCCGGGCTTGGCGCCGTTCTTGCCGGGCCAGCGGTCCACCAGGTAGATCAGGCTGTCGCCGATGCCCTTGATGGCGGGAATGTTCAGCTCGCCCGGGCCGGCCTTGTCGGCAAAGCCCCAGGCGCCGAGCGACGTGGCGCGCTCATAGGCCTGCTTGGCGTCCTGCACGCGGAAGGCGATGGCGCACACGCTCGGGCCGTGCTCGCGCGCGAACTTCTGCGCGAACGAATCGGGCTCCGCGTTCAGGATGAAGTTGATGGTGCCCTGGCGGTACAGCAGCACGTTCTTGTGGCGGTGCTTGGCAACGGCGGTGAAGCCCATGCGTTCGAACACCTTGCCCATGGCCACCGGATCGGGTGCCGCGTACTCGATGAATTCGAAGCCGTCGGTGCCCATGGGGTTGTCCCAGGGCGTGAAGGCGGGTGCGTCGGCGTGGCTCATGTGCAGTCTCCGAAAAGTGGGGGAGGGGTTTGGAATTCAGGGAAAAAGGCGCGAAATCGGCCAGTCATGCAATGTAGGGTGGATGGCTCTCAGGTTTTCTGCGTTTCTGGGCGCTGATGGTGGCTCTCGCGCAGTAAAACTGCAAGAATGGCGAAATGGAAGCACTGGACAAGATTGATAGGCTCATTCTGCGCACGCTGCAAGCAGACGGACGCGCAACTTACGATCAGCTCGCGGAGCAGGTGAGCCTGTCGCCCAGCGCGGTGCTGCGGCGGGTCAAGCGGCTCGAGGAAAGCCGGGTCATCGACCGCTACGTGGCCCTGGTCCAGCCCGAAGCCATCGGCCTGGGGCTCACGGCCTATCTCAATGTGCGGCTCGAAAAGCACACCGAGACCCACAAGCGCAACCCCATGGACCTGTTCCGCGCCAGCGTGCAGACCTGGCCGGAGGTGGTCGAATGCGCCGCCCTCACCGGCGACATGGACTACCTGCTGCGCGTGGTGGTGGCCGACATGGCCCACTACAGCCGCTTCATCATGGACACCCTGCTCAAGCACCCCAGCGTGGAAGATTGCAAGACCAGCTTCGTGCTCGACCGGGTCAAGGCGACCACGGCTGTTCCCGTTTAGCCACGGTCGAGCCGTGGTCGGTTGCGCCAGCGCCACGGGCTCCGGCACTGGTTCACGAATGTGTCCCGCAATTGACCCTGGTGGCTTGAAGATTAAGGGAAAACCCTTACATTTGAGCCATGCTCACCGCCAAGACCCTTCTCAAAGCGTCTCTCGGCCTCGGCTCTTTCCTGAAAGCGCCGATGGTTGAGGCGCAACCGCGCGCCACCCGCGCGCCTCAACCCGTCATGGTGCCGATCCGCTCGATCGGCCCGCGCGAACGCGAGCGCATCGCGCGCCACCTGCTCGAACTCACCCCGCACGACCGCTACCTGCGTTTCGGCTATGCGGCCGCTGACGAGCAGGTCCAGCGCTATGTCGACGGTCTCGACTTCGAGCGCGACGAACTCTTCGGCATCTACAACCGCCGCCTCGAACTCATCGCGATGGCCCACCTGGCCTTCGCGCCGGGCGACCAGCACAGCGACTGCGCCGAATTCGGCGTGTCGGTCTCGGCGCACGCGCGCGGCCGGGGCTACGGCGCCCGCCTGTTCGAGCGCGCCGTGGTCGTGGCCCGCAACGAAGGCGTGGGCATGCTCTTCATCCATGCGCTGAGCGAAAACGCCGCCATGCTGAAGATCGCCCGCAACGCCGGCGCCACCGTGGTGCGCAGCGGCTCCGAAGCCGAGGCCCACCTGGAACTGCCCAGCGCCACCTTCGACAGCCGCATGAGCGAAATCGCCCTGGAGCACTACGCCGCGGTCGACTTCGCCCTCAAGAGCCGCGCCAAGCAGTTCTGGGCCTTCCTGGCCAGCCTGCAGGAAGTGCGCAGCGGCATGCGCGAAGCCCGCAAGAAATCGGCTTCCTGAGCCCGCGCGGCGGTCCCGTACGGCCTATGGCGGCTGTACGGTAGAGCGTGTCACACGCAATCCGGTATCCTTGCCCTTCCTCAACTCCGCCCTCCCGCAGTGGCCGACCCTCACCCTGAACGCGCTCCCGTTGAACGGGAAGACAAGCGCGGCTTTCTCCAGAAGCTCGCCGAATTCATCCACCCCGGCCCAGACTCGCGCGACGAGCTGATCGAAACCCTGGCGGACGCGAGGACAACGAGGTGATCGGCGCCGAGTCGCGCGTGATGCTCGAAGGCGTGCTGCGCATGGCCGACATGACCGCCGGCGACGTGATGGTCGCGGCGCCGCGCATGGACGCCATCAACATCGATGCGCCCTTCGATGCGCTGCTGCACCTCATCATCGACACCGCGCACTCGCGCTTCCCGGTGTACGAGGGCGAAAAAGAAAACATCATCGGCATCCTGCTCGCGAAGGACCTGCTCAAGCTGCAGCGCGCGCCGGGCCTGAACATTCGCGCGCTGCTGCGCCCGGCCACCTTCGTGCCCGAGAGCAAGGGCCTGAACGACCTGCTGCGCGAGTTCCGCGGCAACCGCAACCACCTGGCTATCGTCATCGACGAGTTCGGCCGCGTGGCCGGCCTCATCACCATCGAGGACGTGCTCGAGCAGATCGTCGGCGAAATCGAGGACGAGTTCGACATCGCCGAAGACGAGGGCGACATCTTCGGGCTGGCCGACCACACCTACCGCGTTTCGGGCGACACGCCCATCGAGCGCGTGGCCGAGGCCTTCGGCATCGTCTTCGACGCAGAGCAGCTCAGCGAGGACTTCGACACCATCGGCGGGCTGATCGCGCACGAGATGGGCCACGTGCCCAAGCGCGGCGAGCACCATGCGATGGGCGGCTTCGACTTCGTGGTGCTGCACACCAAGGGCGGCGCGGTGCGCTGGTTCAAGGTGTCCCCGGCCCGCGGCGGCGACGCGGCCGACTGATGCCCCGCGCGCCGGCCTCCCTTTCCGCTCACCTGTTCCGCCTGCTCGGTTTCGGCGCGGCCGGCCTCGCGCAGGCGCTGTCGATGGCCTCGCCCGTGGGCGGCAAGCCGCTGTGGTGGCTGCAGCTGCTGTCGCTCGGTGCGTTCGTGTGGCTGCTCGACGGCCTGCGTGCGCAGGGTGCCGGCTGGCGCCGCGCCGGCCTGCACGGCTGGATGTTCTCGACCGCCTGGCTCACCGGCAGCTTCTGGTGGCTCTTCATCTCGATGCACACCTACGGCGGGCTGCCGGCGCCGCTGGCGGCCATTGCCGTGCTGGCGCTGGCGGCGGCGCTCGGGCTCTACTACGCCGTTGCCGCCGCATGGTTCGTGGTGCGAGGGCCCAAAGGGCGGGTGACGGGCGCGCTGGTCTTCGCGGCGCTCTGGACGCTGGCCGAACTCGTGCGCGGCAGCTGGTTCACCGGCTTCCCGTGGGGCGCCGGCGGTTATGCCCACGTCGAAGGGCCGTTCGCGGCGCTTGCGCCTTGGGTCGGCGTGTACGGCATCGGCGCTGCCGCTGCACTGGTCGTCGCGCTGGTTGCGTTGCATCGCCCGCCTCGCGCCGCCGAGATTGCGCAAGGCGCCGTGCTGATCGCACTGGTGTTCGCCGTGCCGCACCTCGTACCCGCGTTGCACGGCGACGTGCAGGGCGCCAAGGGCGCGGCCGGCAAGCTCGACGTTGCGCTGCTGCAGGGCAACATCCCGCAAGACGAGAAATTCATTCCCGGCGGCGGCATCGAGACCGCGCTGCGCTGGTATGGCGAGCAACTGCGTGACGCCAAGGCCTCGCTCGTCGTCACGCCCGAAACCGCCTTGCCCCTGCTGCCCCAGCAATTGCCGGTGGGCTACCTCGAAGCCATCCAGGCCCGCTACAGCCAGGGCAACCAGGCGGCCATCGTCGGCCTGCCGATGGGCAGCCCGGGCACCTACAGCAACTCGGTGCTCGGCTTCCAGCCCGGCGCCTCGCAGGTCTACCGGTACAGCAAGCACCACCTCGTGCCCTTCGGCGAATTCATTCCTACGGGCTTTCGCTGGTTCATCCAGATGATGAACATTCCGCTGGGCGACTTCGAGCGCGGCGGGCTCGCGCAGGCGCCCTTCGTCTGGCAGGGCCAGCGCATCGCGCCCAACATCTGCTACGAAGACTTGTTCGGCGACGAGATCGGCGCGAACTTCCGCGACGAGGCCACGGCACCGACCATCCTGCTCAACGTGAGCAACATCGCGTGGTTCGGCGACTCCGTGGCCATCGACGAGCACCTGTCGATCTCGCGCATGCGCGCGCTCGAGTTCGCGCGGCCGATGGTGCGCGCCACCAACACCGGCGCCACCGTGGTGATCGATGCCGAGGGCCGCGTGACGCACGAGCTGCCGCGCCTGACGCGCGGCGTGCTCGAAGCCAGCGTCGAGGGCCGCCGCGGCCTCACGCCGTATGCGCGCTGGGTGGCGCCTTTCGGCCTCTGGCCGCTGTGGATCCTGGCGATGGCCATCGTCGCCGCGGCCTTCGTGCTGCGCCGCCGCGGCAGTTGATCTTCAGGCGCTGCGCGGGCCCTTCACCGGCCAGTCGCGCAGCTTGCCGGGGTTCAGCAGCCCCATCGGATCGAAGCGCTTCTTCACCTCGATGACCTCGGGCGGCAGCGGCCCGCCGGCCTTGCCGTCTTCCACGATGTTCACGTGGGGGTTGTTGATGTGCACGTTGTGCGCGCGGTGAATGCGCATGATCTCCTGCAGCCGCTCCTCGGTGCTGAAGCGCACCAGCTGCAGCCCGCTGCAGGTCATGAGGCCCGCCACGTTGCGGATGAACTCCAGGTGCATCATCACCTCGCCGCTGGCACCCAGCAGTTTTTCCATCTCGATCACCTGCTCCACATGCCTGCCCGGCACGAAGCCGCTCTGCAGGTAGGTCAGCGTCGGGTCGATCTTCAGCGCGTGCAGCGTCGTGTGGTTCCAGGTGAACTCCATCAGCGTGCGGTTGCTCTTTTGCACCTCGGCCGCCGTCTTGCGGTAGCCCACGGTGCCGCCGTGCGCCTCGACCATCTGCAGCAAGGCCGGCTCGCCCGATTCGGCCACCAGCGACAGCACCGTGTGGCAGCCCTTCGGCAAATGCGCGGCCAACTGCGCGAGGTGGTCCGAGACGGGCGCGGCAAAGAACGAGACGCCGCGCTTCACGATGCCGGGCGCGTTCGCGAGCTTGTCGGCGAAGTTCAGCGCGTTCTCGAAGCTGTCGAAGGTCACCAGCGTTTCGAGCCACGGATGCGCGGGCGCCAGTGCAATTTCCAGTTCGAGCACGAGGCCGTTGGTGCCCCACAGGTGGTGCATGCGCATCGCCTCGGCGCCGCGCAGTTCGACCACCTGCGGCTCGGCCTCGATGGTCATCGCGCGAATGCCGATCACGTTGCCCGGCGCGCCCAGCGGGCCGTAGTTGATCGAGCCCACGCCGCCGAAGCCGCCGCCGAACAGCCCGCCCAGCGTCGCGCTGCGGTAGGTCGAGGGCACGCAGCGCATCTCCTGGCCCGTGGGTTTGGTCTGCTTCTCGAGTTCGCCCAGGCGGATGCCGGCCTGCGCGCGCGCCACGCCGGGCCGCACCCACAGGCAGCTGTTGTAGCCCGTCATGTCGAGCACCACGCCGCCGGCCAGCGGCGTGGTCTGGCCGTAGTTGCCGGTGCCGCTGCCGCGAATGGTGATCGGCACGCCGCGGCGCGCGCAGGCGCCCACCACGGTGCGGATTTCTTCCTCGGTGCGCGGGCGCACGACCGCGTCGGCGCGCTTGTCTTTGAGCTGGCGCACGAGCACCGGGCTGAACCACGAGAAGTCCTGCGAGAGCCTTGTCACGCGGCTTTCGTCGGTGATCCAGTCGAGGTCGGGCAGTTCGAGCAGCAGTTGCTCGATGGCGGAAACGGGAGCGTTCATGGTCAAGTTCAATCCTGGGAAAGTTCGCTCGCATGCCACGAGCCCAGCGCCACCTTGGTGAGCCAGGCCATCAGCACGAAGAGCGCGACACCGGTCAGAGAAATCAGCAGCAGCGCGGCGAACATGCGCGGAATGTTCAGCTGGAAGCCCGCCTGCAGGATCTGGTAGGCCAGCCCCGCGCCGGAGCCGCCCGTGCCCGCGACAAACTCCGCCACCACCGCGCCGATCAGCGCCAGGCCGCTCGAAATGCGCAGCCCGCCGAAGAAGTACGGCAGCGCGCTCGGAATGCGCAGCCGCACCAGTTGCTGCCAGCGCGTGGCGCGGTTCAGCTTGAAGTAGCTCTGCAGGTCGGGGTCGATGCTGCGCAGGCCCAGCGTGGTGTTGCTGATGATGGGGAACAGCGCCACCAGCGCGGCGCACACCGTCATGGCCGCGACCGGGTTCTTCACCCAGATGATGATCAGCGGCGCCACCGCCACGATGGGCGTCACCTGCAGCAGCACCGCGTACGGAAAGAGCGCGGTCTCGATGCGCTTGCTCTGCACGAACAAAAACGAGATCAGCACGCCCGCCACCGTGGCCAGCAGGAACGACAGCACCGTGATCTTCAGCGTGACCAGCAATGCATTGCCCAGCGGCGCCCAGTCGGTCACCAGCGTCTGCATCATCAGGTAGGGCGAGGGCACGAGGTAGGCGGGCAGCTCCATCGCTACCACCATCCATTGCCACAGTGCGACCAGCACCACGCCGATCAGCACGGGGTACAGCACGCGCTGCACGCGCGGCTGGCTCAAGAGGGGAAGGCCCTTCATCTTTTCGTTGTTGCTCATCGCGCGTGCTCCTCGTCGGTGCCGCTGGCGCGCAGCAGGCTGTCTTGCAACTGCCTGGCGTGGCGCGCGAATTCAGGCGTCACCATGAAGTCGGCGCTGCGCGGGTAGGGCTCGTCGATGTGGAACTGCTCGACCACGCGGCCCGGCCGCGCGGCCATCATCACCACGCGGCTCGACAAGAACACCGCCTCATGGATCGAGTGCGTCACGAAGATCACCGTGAGCTTCTTCTTGCGCCACAGCGCCAGCAGGTCGGCGTCGAGCTTGTGGCGCGTGATTTCGTCGAGCGCGCCGAAGGGCTCGTCCATCAGCAGCAGGTCGGGCTGCGTGACGAGGCCGCGCGCAATCGACACGCGCATCTGCATGCCGCCCGACAGCGCACGCGGCAGCGCGTCGGCGAACTTCTCCAAGCCCACCAGCGCCAGCGAGTCCATCACCCGCGCGTCGGCTTCCTTGCGCGGCACGCCGGCCAGGTCGAGCGGCAGCCGCACGTTGGTGCGCACGCTGGCCCACGGCATGAGCGTGGGCGACTGGAACACGAACGACATCTTGCGCGCGCTGTCGTGCAACTGGCTCACCGGCTTGCGCCACACCAGCAGCCGGCCATCGGAGGGCTCGAGCATGCCCGCCACCATTTTGAGCAGCGTGCTCTTGCCGCAGCCCGAAGGCCCCAGCAGCGTGACGAATTCGCCCTCGGCAATCGACAGGTCCACCGGCAGCAGCGCCTGCGTGCCGTTGGGGTAGGTCTTCTCGGCCGAGAGCACCTCGACGGCGGGCACCGCGGGGGCGAGTTCAGGCGGTGGCGCCAGCGTGTGGGGTTCGATGCGATTCATGCGTGAGGCCTTTCGAGAACGGCCGCATCACGCGGCCGCCTGGTTTCAGGGCAGGACCTTGGCGTCCTTGACGAACTCGGTGCTGTACGTCTTGGTGAGTTCGACCTTGGCCGGGTCGAGCAGCTTGGAGGCCACCAGGAAGTCGTAGCTCGCCTTGGCGCGCGCATCGGTGATCACGCCGATGCCCAGCTTGCCCGCGTCGCCGCCGGTGATCATTCCCATCTCTTTCAGCTTGGCGACGCTGTAGGCCAACTGGTCGTCGGTCATGTTGGGGTTGTCCTTCTTGATCAGCGCGTTGGCGGGCGCCGGGTCGGCCAGGTAGCTCTTCCAGCCTTCGGCCGAGGCCTTCACGAACGCGGCCACCTGCTTGTTGCGGTCCTTCAACGTCTTCTCCATGCACGACACCGTGGTGGCGTACGCCGGAAAGCCGTGGTCGCTGAACATCAGCACCGTGCTCTTCACCCCGGCCTCTGGATGGCATAGGGCTCCGACGTCAGGTAGCCCTGCTGCGCGGCGTTCTTGTCGGCCACGAAGGGCTGGATGTTGAAGGTGTAGGGGCGCGTCTGCTCGTCGGTGAGGCCGAACCTGGCCTTGAGCCACGGCCAGTAGCCGCGCTGCGCCTGTGCGCCGATGAGCAGCGTCTTGCCCTTGAGGTCTTCGAACTTCTTCACGTCGTCGTGCGCGATCAGCACCTGCGGGTCCTTCTGGAAGAAGGCCGCCACGTTGACCACGGGCACGCCGCCTTCGAGCACCTGCATCATCTGGATGTCGCTCGAACCCATGATGCAGTCGGCCTGCCCGGCCGCCATCATTTGCGTGATGTTGACCTGCGGGCCGCCCATCTTGATGGTCACGTCCAGGCCGTACTTCTTGTAGATGCCCTGGGCCACCGCCTGGTAGAAGCCGCCGTGCTCGGCCTGCGCGTACCAGTTGGTCATGTAGGTGAACTTGTCTTCGGCCTGCGCGGGCGCGGCGGCGAGGAAGGCGATGGCGGCGGCGCCGGCCAGGGACAGTGCGAAGGAACGCATGGGTGGGGACCTTTCGAGGGCTGGGAGGTTTTGGGAAAAGAGAAAGCGGTGAACGCGCCGATGCAAGAAGCAGGCTCGCAGGCTCAGGCAGGCTCGAAGCGCTGCTGGATGAAGCCCTGCTGGTGCCCGCGCTCCCACGTGGCTTCTTCGCGCACCACCCAGCGCAGCGCATGCAGCTCGGTCAGCGCCTGCACCCAGCTGTCGGACAGCGTGTCGAGAATGGCCTCGCCCTGCTCGCGCGTGGCCGTGGTCGGGTCGCCGATGACGCCGCTCGGTCCGAAGTCGCGCGCGGTCCACGCGCAGGCCGGGCGGCCGTCGGCCGACAGCAGCTTGATCGGGAAGGGCGGCGGAAAGTTGGCCACCGCGCGTTCCATGTGCACCGTCTCGGGCGCGAGCGCGAGCATCAGCGCGGTCTCGGAGTGGCCGGCGTGCATCGCGAGCTTTTTCTCCTGCTCGCTCACCTGCTTGCTGGCCGCGCTCGGCAGCCGCGACACGCCGTGCGGCACGATCACGAAGTCGCCATGCCGAAGGCGCAACTCGCGCGCCGCCATCTCGAGCACCTGCGGCTGGCCGCCGTGGCCGTTGGCGAACAGCAGCTTGCGAAAGCCCGAGCGGTACACCGACTCGCCGATCTCGATGACCGTCGACAGCAGCGTGGTGCCCGTGAGCGTCATGGTGCCGGGAAAGTGCAGATGCTCTTCCGACTTGCCGTAGGTGATGGTCGGCAGCGCGAAGGCGCGCACCTCGGCCGGCAGCTTCTCGAGCGCCTTGCCCATCACGCCCGAAGAGATGACGCTGTCGACCGAGCACGGCAGGTGCGGGCCATGCTGCTCGATGGCGCCGCAGGGCAGCACGATGACGGTGTTCTCGCGGTCGGGCAGCGCGGCGATTTCGGTCCAGCTCAGGTAGGGCAGGAAGCGGTGGGGCGGGATGTAGCCGTGGAGCATGGGTGTCCTTGTCGTGCGTTACCGGGGAAGGAAGGGCGTGGCGTCGCCGTGCGTCACGCGGCCGTCGCGCAGCACCACGCGGGTGGCGCTGCGTGACGGCCAGCCGTGGCGGTCGGCCTGCGTGAACAGCACCAGGTCGGCGGCGCGGCCGACCAGCGTGGGCGCGGCGTGTGTGCTCGCGCGCTGCAGCCAGTCGCCACGGCACAGGGCCTGCGACCAGGTGTCGAAGGGTTCGTCGAGCTGTGCCACCAGCGCGGCCGTGCCCAGCGCCTCGACGGGGTCGAAGCTGCCGAGGCGGCAGAACGGGTCTTGCACGTTGTCGCTCGCGAACAGCAGCGGAATGCCGCGCTCGCGCGCCTCCTTCACCAGCGTGATGCCGCGCCGGCGCGGCGTGCGGCCGGTGACGGCGTCCTGCAGCAGCAGGTTGGTGGCGGGCAGCGACACCACGGTGATCGGCGCGCGCGCCACCGCGTCGAGCGTGGCGAAGGCCTGCGCCTCGGGCTGCGCCGCGAGCGCGCAGATGTGGCCGCAGACCACGCGGCCTTCGTAGCCGATCTCGCGCAGGATGCGGGCCGTGGTCTGCAGGCCCACCGCCGCGGCGTTGAGTTCCTCGTCGACATGCAGGTCGATGTCGAGGTCGAAGGCCTGCGCCGCCACCAGCAGATTGCGCAGTGCGTTCTCGCTCCAGTTGGTCGAGTGCACGAAGCCGCCGAGCAGCGCGTGCGGCCCCGTGGCCTTGACCTGTTTCGCCAGGCGCATGGCCTGCGCCGCGTCTTCGAACAGCGGCAGCTTGATGAGGCTGACCTGCTCCAGCCGCACGCGGCCGGCCCATTCCTGCGCGAGCTCGGCCAGCACCGGCCAGGCCATCGGCAGCGACTCGGGCTCCCACCAGTCGACGTGCGTGCGCACATGCGTGGTGCCGCACTCCCAGGCCCACTGCAGGCCGCGCGAGGCGCGCTCGCGCACGTCGGCGGGCGTCCAGTGCACGCGGTCGGCCAGCATCGCGTCGATGGCGCCGAGCAGGCCGGGTTGCACCTGCTTCATGCGCGGCAGCGTGAAGGCCTTGTCCAGGTGCGTGTGGGCGTCGACGAAGCCGGGCAGGGCCAGCCTGCCGGCGGCGTCCCAGCCCGACGCGGCGGGCATGTCGGTGTCGCGCACGGGCTGCACCGATTGCACGCGGCCGGCTTCGATGGCGATGCGCGCCAGCGCCGGCACCCCTTCGTGCAGCGGCCAGTCCGTCGGCAGCAGCCAGCGCGGCAACCGCAGGTTGTCGATGAGCGCGGGCGCGTTCATGCGAAGCGCGCCATGGCCTGGCCCACGCGCGCCATGAAGCGCTTGAGCTGGGGCTCGGTCGCGATGTTCATGTGGTAGTGGGCGTGGTAGTCCACCCGGGCCTTCTGGCCCGTGAGCCGCAACATGTACCGCGTGACGATCTTGCGCGGCGGGTCGCCCATGTACATCGCCATCCAGCGCGGGCGGCCGTACGTGACCACGGCGCTGATGCGCTTGATGTGCGTGAGCATCGGCTTCACGTTCGCCGGGTCGCTGATGTCGAAGGCCACGCCCGGCATGAAGAGCCGGTCGAAGTAGCCCTTGAGCATCGCGGGCAGCCCGAAGCACCAGGTCGGAAAGCAGAACACGATGCCCTCGGCCCACTGCAGCCGCTCCACGTAGGGCTTCAGCGGCAGCTGGTTGGCCGGCACCTCGTGGTAGCCCAGCCGCTCCTCGCGCGACAGCACCGGGTTGAAGCCCTCGGCGTACAGGTCGCAGTCGTCCACCTCGTGCCCGGCGGCGCGCAGGTTCTTCAGCACCTCCTGGTGCAGGGCGGCATGGAAGCTGGTTTCGACCGGATGGCAGTAGACGACGAGCACGCGCATGGTGTGTTTGACCGCTTAATCAGAGCAAGTGGTCAGGTTATGCAAGCGACGTGCCAGCGGGCGCGCACCGCCGGGGCGCGGAGCCCTTCAGTTTTCCGTTCGGCGGTCGATATCCGGAGGGCGGGTGCCGTGGCGGCGCCCGCATCTCATGTTCTTGCGGATCGGGCGTTATGACGGGAAGTTGGCTTCGAACCGGCCGCCGCGGCCTCGGGCGCGCGGTGGCCGTGCTGCTTCTTGCACCGATCTTGTGCAGCGCCGAGTCCAGCGCAGGCAGCGGCAGCGCCTCGGCGCGGGTGCGCATCGCCGTGACCGTGCCGCCGGTGTTCCGCGTGCTGCAGGTCACGCGAACGCCGCAAGGCTATGACTACCGGGTGTGGACCAACATGAAGTCGGTCGTGATCGGCGGGCAGGAGTACCGCTTCGATCGCGTCGGCGAAAGCACGGTACGCGTGCCGACGGCGCCAGGCGACACCTGGGTGGTGCACGGCTTGTAGGCCGCGCCTGGCGTTTCGTCCGCGCTCAGTTCTGGTTGCTGGTCTCGGTCTGGTCAGGCGACAGGCACAGCGGGCCCGTGCAGGCCAGCGACCTGAAGAACAGCGGGGAGTCGGGAACACCGAAGTAGCGCAGGCCGTTGGCCGTCTGCGCGTTCGCCTGCGCCGCATTGGCTTCCTGCAGCCCGAACAGCGGGTCGGGGTTGTCGAGGAACTCGTACTCGAAGGTGCTCGACTGCGTCGTGTCCTTCACGTAGAAGTAGAAGTCCTTGCCGTCTTCCAGGAAGCGGTTCTTCAGCACCCGGTAGCCCTGCGCGCCCTGTTCGCGGATCTGCGCCTTGAGGTCGTCCAGGTTGCCGCCGACCACGCTCAGCGGGCTGATCACCGCCTTCAGGTCGTAGCGTGCGGCGCTGCCCATGTCCTTCAGGAAGAACTGGTAGCCGCCCTGGTTCACCAGGAAGGGCGTGGCCCACGGCCGGTAGCCGTTCGCGCCTTGTGCGTTCGCGCGGTTCACGTAGTCGGTGGAGGTCGTCGCATAGAGCTCGGCCGTCACGTCGTAGGTGCTCGCGGCGCCGAGGTCCTTGCGGTAGAGCACCGCGAACTCGGGGTCGAGGTTGTTGTTGAGGTCGATGGGCGCCAGGATCTTCAGCAGCACCATGCCCTGCGCGCCCTGGGTCTTGGCTTGCTGCAGCAACGCCTGGATGGCGGTGGTCTGCATGATGTCGTAGGTCAGGCGCTTGTATTCGTAGCGGTAGGTGGTCTCCGTGTCCTTGACCATCATGAAGCGGTCCTGCAGCCGCACGATGTTGCCGCCGGCCTCGCCCTCGAGGTACCGGTAGCCCGCCGCGCCTTCGCGGTTCAGCAGCGCGATGTAGTCGTCGAAGCGCTTCTCGGCCGTGTCGGTGTCGGGGTCGCGGTTCTGCTCGAAGCTCAGGTACTTGTAGCTCGCGGTGATCGGCGTGGGGGCCGGACTGGGGGTTGGGGGGTGGGGGTTCGGCGTCGGCTCCGTCACGCCCGCGCCGGGCCCCGGCGCCGGCACCCAGCCGATGGGCAGGCCGCCGCCTCCACCACCACTGCCGCCGCCACCGCAAGCCACCAGCGCGGCCGTTGCGAGCGCGGCCAAGAACATCCTCGTTTTCATGATCCTCGATCTCCTGTTTTCGTGATTCGCGTCGACGGAACAGCCCGCCGGCGAAGGGTGCGAAGTTAGGCGCGCGGGCGCGGTGCCGCCAGTGCCTAAAGTCACCGCGTGCACCGGGGCGCGTGCCCCATGCAGGAGAGGTAAGAAGAAAGGCTAGGCCTTGATGCCGCAGCCGTTCAGCACGAACGTCACGAGCTCGCGCGCGATCGGTTCACGATCGATCGGCGCATCGGGCGGCAGGCCGAGCATCACGCGCGTCTGGATCGCGTAGTCGGCATAGCTCTGGGTCATGGCCCAGATGTGCATCAGCAGGATGCGCGCGTCGAGCGGACGCATCTGCCCGCGCGCGATCCAGCCGTTGATCACGTCGATCTTCTTTTGCGTCCAGGCCCGTGCGTTGGGCCAGTAGCGGTCGAGGTTGCGCCCGCCGTCGAGAATCTCGCGCGTGAAGATGCGCGACATCTCGGGGCTGTCGATGGCATGGTCGAGCTTCTTGCGGATGTAGTCGCCCAGCACCGTGGCGGGGTCGCTGGCGTCCTCGAACGAGAACACCACCTTCCACGCATGCAGCACCTGCATCAGCAGCTCTTCGTAGAGCTCTTCCTTGCCCGCGATGTAGTAGTGCAGCTGGGGCTTGGTCAGGCCCGCGCGCGCCGCGATGGCCTGGGTCGAGGTGCCCTTCAGGCCGTGCAGGCTGAACTCGGTCACGGCCGCGGTGCGGATGGCCGCCATGATGCGTTCGCGGCCCGGGCGCGCGCGCGACAGCGGGCCGTCGGGCGCGGGCATTTCCTGGGCTGTGGTGGCGGTCGGAACGGGGAGGGCGGCGGATTCGGCGTTCATGGCAAGCAAGGGTGGCGGCAGTGCGCGCGGTCGATGGTAATCCCTCGCGCATGACCGCATGCCATGCCGGCATGAGCCCGCAGGGCATGCGGGCACGGTTCATGTATCTTCCTCGCCGCCTCGAAAAATTCATTTCAACCAAGGAGCTTTTCATGTACCTCTCCCCTCGTTTCAGGGCCTTCGCGGCCGGTGCCGCATTGCTGGCGGCCAGCGCGCTCGCGCAGGCGCAGCAGGCGCTCCCCAACGTGGTGATCCTGGCGACCGGCGGCACCATCGCGGGCGCGGGTGCCTCGGCCGTCAACAGCGCCACGTATGCGGCCGCCAAGGTCGGTGTCGAGAAGCTCATCGCCGGCCTGCCCGAACTCTCGAAGGTGGCCAACGTGCGCGGCGAACAGGTGTTCCAGGTCGCATCGGAAAGCCTCACCAACGACAACCTGCTGACGCTGGCCAAGCGCGTGTCGGCGCTGTCCAAGCAGCCGGACGTCGACGGCATCGTGATCACGCACGGCACCGACACGCTCGAAGAAACCGCCTACTTCCTGACGCTCACCGTGCACACCAACAAGCCGATCGTGGTGGTCGGCTCGATGCGTCCGGGCACCGCGCTGTCGGCCGACGGCGCGCTCAACCTGTACGACGCCGTCAACGTGGCGGGCAGCAAGGACGCAATGGGCAAGGGCGTGCTGGTGACGATGAACGACAACATCGACAGCGGCCGCGACGTGAGCAAGAACGTCAACATCAAGACCAACGCCTTCTCCAGCCAGTGGGGCCCGCTGGGCATGATCGTCGAGGGCAAGAACTACTGGTTCCGCGCGCCGGTCAAGCGCCACACCATGAACTCGGAGTTCAACATCGACAGCATCAGCGCACTGCCGCCGGTCGAGATCGCCATGGGCTATGAGGGCGTGTCGTCCATCGCCATCGACGCCATTGCCAAGAGCGGTGCCAAGGCGCTGATCCACGGCGGCACGGGCAACGGCTCGGTGGCCGACCGCATCGTGCCGAACCTGCAGAAGGCGCGCGCCGACGGCGTGATCGTGATTCGCAGCTCGCGCGTGCCCGACGGCTTCGTCATCCGCAACGCCGAGCAGCCCGACGACAAGTACGACTGGGTGGTGGCGCACGACCTGCGCCCGCAGAAGGCGCGCATCCTGGCGATGGTCGCGCTGACCAAGACCAGCGACACCAAAGAGCTGCAGCGCATCTTCTGGGAGTATTGAGCCCCCCGGCTTTTCACGCTGCTTCGCAGCGTGTAATTCGCCACCCCCCAAGGGGGAGGCGCGGCTCGCCTTGGGGCGGCCCGGCGGCGGCCGCCCTTCTTCGCTTTTCTAGGCCTTGCCGCGATGGTGCCGCGCGTACTCGATGCTCGCGATGCAGATCGCCAGCCACGCGCCGCCCGAGCACAGCCCCGCGAGCACGTCGCTCGGGAAATGCGCCCGCACGAAGAGGCGGCTGCACGCCACGGTGACGACCACCGCGGTGGCCGCCATCACCGAGGGCACCCGCCAGCGCGGCGCCAGCATGCGCAGCCCCAGGTAGCCCAGCATGCCGTAGAGCACCATCGAGCCCGAGCTGTGGCCGCTGGGGAACGAGTAGCCCGCGACTTGCGCGATGCCGAAGTCGTGCACCGGCCGCGCGCGCTCGAAGATGTGCTTGAGCGTTTCGTTCAGCACCGCGTTGCCGGCGATGGCCGCGAGCCAGCCGACCGCGAAGCCCTTGTGACCGCGCAGCCACAGCAAGGCGGCCACCGCCAGGCACAGCAGCCCCATGAAGACGGCGTCGCCGAAGTGGGTGAGCCACGAGAACACATGCAGCACGCCCGGCGGCGTGTGGGCGCCGATCGCGCTGCTGATGGCCTCGTCGAGCAGGCCCATCGGGCGGCCGTCGCCCAGCTCGGCCGCCACTTCCGCGAAACCCCAGGCCAGCGCCAGCACTACGAGGGCGCCGATGGCCAGCCCGCCGAACAGCAGGCCGGCGCCCGGTTCGGGCTGGGACGCGCTGCGGCGGCGCAGGTGCTCGAAGCCCCAGGCCGCCAGGCCGGTGGCGGCCGTCAGCACGACCAGAATGACAAGGAATTCGGGCCATGCCTGGCCACCGATGCGTTCGCCCAAGGCGCTCAGGGCGGCGTGGTCAATGGGCATGGACGGGAAGGCGAAAAGAAGGGGACAGACGGATCACGGTGCGTTGAAGCGGGTTGCAAAGGGGGAATCGAGCATACCGGCCCGTTCCTGACGGCCCGCTGCCTCGTAAAATAGCCGGTTCGTTGCGCCGCGGGGTTCTCCCACCGGGCGGCCGCCTTCACGCAGAGCCATGCTGACCTTCCAACAAATCATTCTCAAACTGCAGTCGTACTGGGCCGACAAGGGCTGTGCGCTGCTGCAACCGTACGACATGGAAGTGGGCGCGGGCACCTCGCACACCGCCACCTTCCTGCGCGCCCTCGGCCCGGAACCCTGGAAAGCCGCCTACGTGCAGCCCAGCCGCCGCCCCAAGGACGGCCGCTACGGCGAGAACCCCAACCGCCTGCAGCACTACTACCAATACCAGGTCGTGCTGAAGCCCGCGCCCAGCAACATCCTGGAGCTGTACCTCGGCAGCCTCGAGGCCCTGGGCTTCGACCTGAAGAAGAACGACATCCGCTTCGTGGAAGACGACTGGGAGAACCCCACGCTCGGCGCCTGGGGCCTGGGCTGGGAAGTCTGGCTCAACGGCATGGAAGTGACGCAGTTCACTTACTTCCAGCAGGTCGGCGGCATCGACTGCAAGCCCATCACCGGCGAAATCACCTACGGCCTGGAGCGCCTGGCCATGTACCTGCAGGGCGTGGACAACGTCTACAACCTGACCTGGACCGACGGCCTGAGCTACGGCGACGTGTACAAGCAGAACGAGGTCGAGCAGTCGACCTACAACTTCGAGCACAGCGACGCCGAATTTTTGTTCACCGCCTTCAACGCGCACGAAAAGCAGGCCAAGCACCTCATGACCGAGCAGCTCGCGCTGCCGGCCTACGAGCAGGTGCTCAAGGCCGCGCACAGCTTCAACCTGCTGGACGCGCGCGGCGCCATCAGCGTGACGGAGCGCGCGGCCTACATCGGCCGCATCCGCAACCTCGCGCGCAGCGTGGCGCAGAGCTACTACGAGAGCCGCGAGCGCCTGGGCTTTCCGATGGCTCCGCGCGAATGGGTCGCGCAAATGCCACCCAAGAAGGCCGCCTGACCCTGCCCGACATGCCCGATGCCCACCGTCTTCACCCACGTCGCCGTTCCCGTCTGCACAGCCATTGCGCTGGGGACGAAGCGCGTGCCGGTGGCGGCGCTGCTCGCGGGCATGCTGGCGTCCGTGGTGCCCGACTTCGACGGCCTGGCCTTCAAGCTCGGCATTGCCTACGGCGGCATGACGGGGCACCGCGGCTTCACGCACACCCTGGTGTTCGCGCTGCTGCTCGGCCTTGCGGGCTGGTGGCTCGCGCCGCGCTGGGGCATGCGCCGCGCGGTGGGCTGGGCCTGGATCTCGCTGTGCACCGTGTCGCATCCGCTGCTGGACATGCTGACCAACGGCGGCATCGGCATCGCCTTCTTCTGGCCGTTCAGCGACGTGCGTTATTTCAGCCCGTGGCGC
This sequence comes from Variovorax sp. E3, assembly GCF_016082275.1. GTDB lineage: Bacteria > Pseudomonadota > Gammaproteobacteria > Burkholderiales > Burkholderiaceae_C > Variovorax. The sequence continues at coordinate 4,763 of NZ_MOWM01000102.1, read as the reverse complement.
CCCATCGAGGTGTCGCCCATCGCATTGAAGCGCTTCTTCTCGCCGCGCGGCGCGCAGGTGCTGTTCAACGAGATGTTCACCGTGTGGGCGCCGCTGCTGGCGGCGGCGGTGCTCGCGCTGCTTGCGCGCCGTTCCGTGGAGCGGCGCCATGGCGCCGTTGCCGCATGAGTTCCGTCTTTCTTTCTTCTTTCCCTTCCACGGTCGTGCTTCGTCGCGTGCCCGTGGTCTGCGCCGCTCGCGGCGCATTTCCTACCTTCTGAGCCATGTCGTCTGCCAGCCTTCTTGTCGAACTGTTTGTCGAGGAATTGCCGCCCAAGGCTTTGAAGAAGCTCGGTGACGCCTTTGCCGGCGGCCTGCGCGACCAGCTCGTGGCGCAGGGGCTCGCCGAGCCCGGCGCCGTGCTCACCGCGTTCGCGTCGCCGCGCCGCCTGGCCGCGCACCTCACGCACGTGGCCGAGCGCGCCGCCGACAAGGCCGTGTCGCAAAAGCTCATGCCCGTGGCCGTGGGCCTCGACGCCTCGGGCCAGCCCACGCCCGCGCTGCTCAAGCGCCTGGGCGCGCTGGGCGCCGACGCCTCGGCCGTGCCCGGCCTCAAGCGTGCAATGGACGGCAAGGCCGAAGCCCTGTCTACGAAAGCACCGCCAAGGGCGCCACGCTGGCCGAAGGCCTGCAGAAGGCGCTGGCCGAAGCCATCGCCAAGCTGCCGATTCCCAAGGTCATGAGCTACCAGCTCGAAAGCGGCTGCGAGCTGCCGGGCTGGAGCAGCGTGAGCTTCGTGCGCCCGGCGCACGGCCTCGTGGCGCTGCACGGCGACACCGTGGTGCCCATCGAGGCGCTGGGCCTGAAGGCCGGCCGCGACACGCACGGCCACCGCTTCGAGGCGACGGTCGACCCCGTGGTGCTGCGCGACGCCAACAGCTACGCGCTGCAACTGCAGGAAGACGGCGCCGTCATCGCCAGCTTCGAGGCGCGCCGCGCCGAAATCGCACGCCAGCTGGCGGCGGCCGCGGTGAAGGTCGGCGGCGGCTCCGTGCCCATCGACGACGATGCGCTGCTCGACGAAGTGACCGCGCTGGTCGAACGCCCCAACGTGCTGGTCTGCAGCTTCGAGCGCGAGTTCCTCGAAGTGCCGCAGGAGTGCCTGATCCTCACGATGAAGGCCAACCAGAAGTACTTTCCGCTGCTCGACGCACAAGCCAGGCTCACCAACAAGTTCCTGGTCGTCAGCAACATCAGCCCCGACGACGCGAGCGCCGTCATCCAGGGCAACGAGCGCGTGGTGCGCCCGCGCCTGGCCGACGCCAAGTTCTTCTTCGACCAGGACCGCAAGAAGTCGCTGGCCTCGCGCGTCGAGTTGCTGGGCAAGGTGGTCTATCACAACAAGCTGGGCACGCAGGGCGAGCGCGTCGAGCGCGTGATGCGCATCGCGCGCGGCATCGCCGAGAAGCTGGGCGACTCGGCGCTGGCGGCGCAGGCCACCCAGGCCGCGCAACTGGCCAAGGCCGACCTCGTGACCGACATGGTCGGCGAGTTCCCCGAGCTGCAGGGCACCATGGGGCGCTACTACGCGCTGCACGACGGCCTGGACGCCGCGGTGGCCGACGCCATCGAAGACCACTACAAGCCGCGCTTTGCCGGCGACGAGCTGCCGCGCAACAGCGTGGGCCTCGTGGTCGCGCTGGCCGACAAGCTCGAGACACTGGTCGGCATGTTCGGCATCGGCAACCTGCCGACCGGCGACCGCGACCCGTTCGCGCTGCGCCGCCATGCGCTGGGCGTGCTGCGCATGCTGATCGAAAAAGACCTGCCGCTGGGGCTCGATGCGCTGCTGCAGGACGCCGCCGCGCAGTTCGCCCACATCGCCGGTTTCGAAAGCAGCCGCGCCACCGTCGAGCTGCAGGACTTCATTCTCGACCGCCTCGCCGGCAGCCTGCGCGAGCAGGGCGCCAGCGCGCAAGAGGTCGACGCCGTGCTGGCACCGCGCCCGCAGCGCCTGGGCGAAGTGCCCAAGCTGCTGGCGGCGGTGCGCGCCTTCGCCGCCTTGCCCGCCGCCGCCGCGCTGGCCGCCGCGAACAAGCGCATCGGCAACATCCTGAAGAAGGCGCCAGAAGCCGACGCGCACGTCAGCGAGCTGCTGCTGCAGGAGCCGGCCGAGAAGGCGCTGCACGCGGCCATGGCACAGGTCGTGCCCGCCGCCAACGCGCAGTTCGAAGCCGGCGACTACACCGCCTCGCTGCAGACGCTGGCCGCGCTGCGCGAGCCGGTCGACGCCTTCTTCGACGGCGTGATGGTCAATGCGGAGCAGGCCGATCTGCGGCTCAACCGCCTGGGCCTGCTGATGTCGCTGCACGCCGCGATGAACCGCGTGGCGCAGCTCGAGCGGCTGGCTGTCTGAGCCCCTGCGCTCGACAATTCACGCCATGAACCGGCAGCAACAGCTCGACGATTTCCTGCTCCAGGCGCACCGCCTGGCGGTGTCGCGACTGCGCGCCGATCCGGCGCGGATTGCCGATGTCTCCGCAACGCTGGAGCGATGGCAGACGCAGGCCGGCGCAACCCGCTCGGACGCCTACTGGAACGAGTGGCGCGCCATGCTGGCCGCTGGTGTCGATGCCATCGAAGCCGCCACCTGCGGCACCGATGATCACGCCGTGGCGCTGCGCAATGTGTCTCCCGTCGGCGTCCTCATGACGCAGCGCGAACGCGGCGAACTCCTGCGTGCGGCGCGGCAAGGCGCACATGCAGCGTAGCGAAGCGGAGCACGTGCTGCGCGCGGCGGCAGCCATCGCGCAGGAGCAGTCGTTCGTCGTGATCGGCAGCCAGGCGTTGCTGTTCCTGCTGAAGGACGCGCCGGCCAGCCTGCTGGTGTCGCGCGAGCTCGATCTCTATCCCGCGCTGCATCCCGAAAAGTCCGATCTGATCGACGGCGCCATCGGTGCGCTGTCGAGCTTCGACGACACCTTCGGCTACCACGCCGACGGCGTGGGCCCCGAAACGGCGGTGATGCCGGCCGACTGGATGCAGCGCGCCAGCCTTCACTATGTCGGTGACCTGACGGTGGTCTGCCCGGAACTGCACGACCTGGCGTTGTCCAAGTGCGTGGCGGGCCGCGACAAGGACGCCGATTTCGTTCGTGAACTGCTCCGGCTCGACCTCGTGTCCCCGGTCACCTTGCAAGCGCGCGCCGCGTTGCTGGACGCGGCCAGGTACCCGGTGGCACATATTGGCGACTGGATCGAACGGCGCCGCATCGAAGCGGAAGCGGGAAAGACACCATGAAACTCGTCATCCTCGACCGCAACGGCACGATCAACGTGCACCGCGAAGACTTCGTCAAGAGCGACATCGAGTGGACGCCGTTGCCCGGTGCGCTCGAGGCCGTGGCGCGGCTCAACCATGCGGGTTGGCACGTGGTGGTGGCGTCCAACCAGTCGGGCCTGGGCCGCGGGCTGTTCGACATGGCCTCGCTCAATGCCATGCACGCCAAGATGCACAAGATGCTCGCGGCCGTGGGCGGCAAGGTCGATGCGGTGTTCTATTGCCCGCACAGCCCCGACGAGGACTGCGATTGCCGCAAGCCCAAGCCGGGCCTGTTCCTGCAGATCGGCGACCGCTACGGCATCGATCTGAAGGGCGTGCCCACCGCGGGCGACAGCCTGCGCGATCTCCAGGCCGGCGCGGCCGCCGGCTGCGAGCCGCACCTCTTGCTCACGGGCATGGGCGCGGCCTGCCGCGGCGTCGATCCGCTGCCTTCCGAATACCCGGCGAACACGGTGGTCCACACCGACCTCGCCGCCTTTGTCGACTTCCTGCTCGCGCGCGAAGCGCGGGCCGCATTGCAGGTGGCTGTCTGATGGCGTTTTTCCGTTCCGTTCTCCACGCCCTGTGGATGCTCGTCACCGTGATCCCCTGGGGCATCATCATGTGCGTCAGCTCGCTCTGGAAGCGCGGCATCCCGCTCTACTGGATGGCCGAGCGCTGGCTGGGCTGGGCCATCGGCGGGGCGCGCGTGCTGCTGGGCATCAAGACGCGCGTGACCGGCATGGAGAACCTGCCGACCGACAAGCTCGCCGGTGCGGTGCTGCTGGTCAAGCACCAGTCCACGCTCGAGACTTTCCTGATGCCCACGCTGATGCCGCACCCGCTGGCCTACGTGTTCAAGAAAGAGCTGATCTACGTGCCGTTCTTCGGCTGGGCGATGGCGCGGCTGGACATGATCCACATCGACCGCAGCCAGCGCGCGCAGGCCTTCAACAAGGTGGTGAACCAGGGCCGCAAGCTGCTCGCGCAGGGCATCTGGATCATCATGTTCCCCGAAGGCACGCGCATTCCGCGCGGCCAGAAGGGCACCTACAAGAGCGGCGGCACGCGGCTGGCCTGCGAGACCGGCGTGCCGGTGATCCCCATTGCCGTGACCTCGGCCAAGGTGTGGCCGCGCAAGGCTTTCATCAAACGCCCGGGCGTGGTCGACGTGTCGATCGGCCCGGCCATCTCGAGCGTCGGCCGCAAGCCCGACGAGCTGATGCGCGAAGTCGAGGCCTGGATCGAGGCCGAGATGCGCCGCCTCGACCCCGAGGCCTACCGCGACAGCCCGCCGCAGCTGCAGCAGGAAGCCAAGACGAACTGAGGAACAAGAGAGAGCAACCCGCCATGGGGGAACTGCTGCAGTTCACGATGGACCTGTTCGAAGGGCTGGGGAGCGAGTTCGCCCCGCGCGCGCCCGTGGCCAAGCCGCCGCGCCGCGCGAAGAAGCCCGCCGGGCC
>NZ_MOWM01000101.1 GCF_016082275.1 Variovorax sp. E3 | reverse complement strand
CCCCCGGCTTCGCCTCCTCCTTTATTTCGCTGCGGGAGACACCCGATGCCCTGTGCACTTGGGCACGCGGCTGGTGCTCGCCGATCAACGAAAGCTCCGAATATCGCTCGCGCTGATGGTGTGCTCTGTGCAGCGAAATAAAGGAGGAGGGGCGAAGCCCCGGGGGACATTCGCGGAGCAGAGCACGCCGTCGGCGCGAGCGCGCCCTGAACAGCGACCCACAACGCGAACAGCCGAGCAGGTAGGGCGCCGCTTCAAGACCCCGCCGGCGCGGGCTCGGCCAGCAACGCCTGGATCTTTTTCTCCGTCGTGCCGTAGCTGCCCTCGCCGAAGTGCGAATAGACGATCTTTCCCTGCTTGTCGATCAGGTACACGGCGGGCCAGTACTGGTTCTTGAACGCCTTCCAGGTGCCGTAGCTGTTGTCCTGCGCCACGGCATGCTTGATCTGCAGGCGCTGGATCGCGTCCTTCACGTTCTTGGTCGACTTTTCATACGCGAACTCGGGCGTGTGCACGCCGACGACGACCAGGCCCTTGTCCTTGTACTTCTCGTTCCAGTCCTTCACGTAGGGCAGGTGGTTCAGGCAGTTGATGCAGGTGTAGGTCCAGAAGTCGACCAGCACGACCTTGCCGCGCAGCTCCTCGAGCTTGAGCGGCTGCGAGTTGAGCCAGGTGTCGATGTTCTGGAACTCGGGCGCGGCCTGCGCCTCGGCGGCGGAGATGTCGCCACCCAGCGGCGGCGCCGCGAAGGTGAGCGTGAGGGCGGCGGCCGAGGCTGCGATGGCGACGGCGAAGAAGGTGAGGGGAGAGCGCAGGCGCATGGCGATTCCTTCGGAAGAATGACGGTCGGGTTCGGTGAACGGAACCGATTTTTCGTCGCGACCACGCCCGCGCGGACGAATGGCGTATGCCTGTGTATCCGCGATGGCGACGCAACACACTACGTTTCACGGCGAGGCCCGCAGGCGAGTCGTGCGAGTCGTTCCGCTGGGCCCGTGGACAATCCGGCCAGCACACATATTGGGAATTTCGAATGTCGATCGTCCGCATGGACCCGGGACAGCTGCTGGAAAAATCCGGGAGTCCTCATCCAGGAAATGGATGCGGCGCTGCCGGTGAACACGGCGCGCGCATGAACAACCGGGAGCTCCTGCAAGCGCAGTTGAACGCCTTCTACAAAACGGCCCTCGCCGAGGCCCGGCCGCTCTTCGACGAAGGCCAGCTTGCCAGGCTGTCGGCACCCTTGCTGGTTTCCATTTCCGACGCCTATCTGGATTCGCCCGTGCGCATCATGTTTGTCGGAAAGGAAACCAACGGTTGGTGGGGCAAGCTCCGCACCTACTACGCCACCGAAGATGCAGCCGACAAACTGCTGGCGTGCTATCGCCGACAGATGGCGGGGCAGAGATGGTCGGGCCGCTTTTTCCAGATGGTCGGCCGCACGGCGCGGGAGCTTGCCGGAGCGCAGGTGCCCGCTATTGCCTGGACCAATCTGATGCGCACGGATCTGGAACAGGGCAAGGGCTTCTCCCGCAACTCGAAGGCGTTCTCCGAGGCGTTGACCCAGGTGTCCCGAAAGATGCTCAGGTACGAGTTCGACCTGCTCAAACCCGATGTCGTCATCTTCGCCTGCGGCCCGGGCTACGACAGCGAGATCAAGGCGGTGTTCGGGGACCGCACGGAAAGCGAGGCGATCGTTCCCCGCGCGCTGTGGCATTTCAAGGTCGGGCACACGCTGTGCTTTCGCGCCCAGCACCCGCAGGCCATCCACCGCAAGGGTTCGGCGCTGAAGCCGGTGGGCTTCTACTACGCGGAGATCTTCGCGCGGGTCAAAGCGAGTTTTCCGCATGTCTACGAGAAGGCGGGGGAAACGGGCGCGTGAGGCTGTCGCCGCATTGCGCGCAAGCCGGCTGACGCCGCGCTGAAGAGCGCTAGAAGCGCGCGTCAATACGCGTGCCGAGCCGCACCGATTTTCATCGCCATGTCACAAAGCAAGGGCCTCCCGCGTGGAGGCCCTTCTTCTTATGCGCGTGAAAACACGCTGCACGGCCCCAGTGTCTTTTTCTTGATGAAGTTTTTGTGACAAACGGCAGTCGCCGCGAGCGCCGCGCGTCTAGATAGGCGTACGCAGCAGCGACATGGAGTCTCTCCAACATGCGCGGCTGCCAAGCGAGCTTCATCTTTGAGAACGAGCTGTAAATGCATGACATGAAGAAGAACGGCCCACCGATGTGTTGGAGAGCGGTGTGGCTGGCAGTGATGGCGATGAGCGCCCAGGGCGCGGTGTTTGCGCAGGGCTCCGCGTCGTCCACATCCACAACCGAAACCCCGCCCGCGGCGGTGGCCACGCCGGTCACCCCCGCGGCCCCTGCCACCCCCGAGTCGACCCGCAAGGTCGACATTTCCGAATACATCGTGCGCGGCAACACCGTGCTCGACGCCCGCGCCATCGAGAAGGCGGTCACGCCTTTCCTCGGCCCCGACCGCACGCTGAAGGACGTGGAGGGCGCGCGCGACGCGCTGCTCGCGGCCTACCAGGCGGCGGGCTACCAGTCGGTGTATGTCGACCTGCCCGAACAGCAGGTCACGCAAGGCGTCGTGTTCCTGCAGGTCAACGAGACCCGCGTGGGCCGCGTGCGCGTGGTGGGCGCCGAGTACAACTCACCGCTGGACGTGCGCGAGCAGGTGCCGGCGCTGAAGGAGGGCGGCGTGCCCAACTTCAACACCGCGCAGGCCGAGCTCACCGCGCTCAACCGCAGCCCCAAGCGCCAGGTGATGCCGCTGGTGCGCCAGGGTGCCATGCCCGGCACCATGGACGTGGACCTGAAGGTCGACGACAGCAGCCCGTGGCGTGCCAGCGTGGGCCTGAACAACGACTACAGCGCCGACACGCGCAAGCTGCGCGCCACCGCCTCGCTGGGCCACGACAACCTCTGGCAACTGGGCCACAGCGCGTCGATCAGCTTCTTCGGCGCGCCGCAGGACCTGAGCCAGACCAAGGTCATTTCGGCGAGCTACACCGCGCCGCTGGCCGGCACCAACTGGAGCCTGGAAGGCAACGCCTACGTGTCCGACAGCGACGTGGCCACCACCGGCGGCACCAACGTGCTGGGCAAGGGCCACTCCATCGGCCTGAAGGCGACCTACACCGTGCCCAATGCCGGCAACTGGTGGCATGCCTTCAGCGTGGGCGTGGACTTCAAGAACAACGAGGAAGCGCTGCGCCTGAAGGGCAGCGGCGACACCGTGCCGCTGAAGTACGCACCCATCACGCTGTCTTACTCGGGCTTCCGCCAGAGCGAGAAGAGCCAGTACGGCGTGGGCATTTCGCTGGTGGTGGGCACGAGCAGCTCGTTCGGCTACAGCAGCGACTGGGCCGCGTTCGACTACAAGCGCTACAAGGCCTCGCCCAGCTTCATGGTGCTGAAGGCCGACCTCAACGGCACCCACACCTTCGAGGGCGGCCAGCAGCTGGCGGCGCGCTTCAACGCGCAGATGACCGACTCGCCGCTGGTGTCCAGCGAGCAGATCGCCGGCGGCGGCATGAACTCGGTGCGCGGTTACCTCTCGGCCGAAGCCACCGGCGACTACGGCATGGTCGGCTCGCTCGAGCTTCGCAGCCAGCCGATCACCGTGCTGGGCCCGCTGGTGGAGAACTGGCGCGTGTATGCCTTCGCCGATGCGGCGCGCCTGCGCCTGAAGAGCCCGCTGCCCGAGCAGAACGACAAGTTCCTGCTGGCGTCGGTGGGCGTGGGCACGACCTTCAAGCTGGGGCAGTACTTCTCGGGCCGCGTCGACTTCGGCTACCCGCTGAAGGACGGGCCCCGCACCAAGCGCCACGACTCGCGCGTGAATTTCAGTCTGACCGCGAACTACTGACGACGACGTCGGCTTCCAGTTTTCTTTTCTTTTTTTTCAATTTTTTCTCTCTACGAGCTTTTCGGAGAACCCTGTCATGCGACGCATTCTTTTCATCGTGCTCACGCTGCTGAGCGCGCTCTTGCCGAACCTGGCCCACGCCTGGTGGCAAGCCGAGTGGTCCTACCGCAAACCCGTCACCATCGACGGCGGCCCGCAGGCCGGCGCCATCGGCAGCGATGCCGGGCGCGTGCCCGTGCTGGTGCGCCTGCACACCGGCAACTTCAAGTTCGAAGGCGTGAGCGAAACCGGCGCCGACCTGCGCTTCATCGCGGCCGACGACAAGACGGTGCTGAACCACCAGATCGAACAGTTCGATCCGCTGCTGGGCATTGCGCTGATCTGGGTCGACGTGCCCAACGTCTCGGCCGGCACGCCGCAGAAGCTGTGGATGTACTACGGCAACCCCAAGGCCCCGGCCTCGGGCAACGGCCAGCGCAGCTTCGACCCCGACTACACGCTGGTCTACCACTTCGCCGAAGGCGCCGTGCCGCCGCGTGACACCACGGCCTACGCCAACAACGGCCAGACCGCTGTCGTGCCGGTCGAGGGCACCGTCATCGGCAAGGGCGCGCAGCTGGGCGCCGCCGCGCTCATGCTGCCGGCCACGCCGTCGCTCGCCGTGCAGGCCGGTGGCGCGCTCACCTTCTCCGCATGGGTCAAGCCCGACCAACTCGGCGCGCGCCAGGCCATCTACGCCCGCCGCGACGCGCCGGCGAACTGGTGGTCGGCATCGACCAGGGCGTGCCCTTCGTGCAGGTGAACGGCCAGCGCAGCACCCCGGGCCAGCCGATCCAGGCCGGCCAGTGGTCGCACATTGCCGTGAAGGCCGAAGGCGACAGCGTGGCGCTGTATGTCGGTGGCCGTCCCACCGTGTCGCTGGCCGCCAAGCTGCCCGCCCTGAACACCGCCGCCGCCATCGGCGCCGACGTGGCGCCCACCGCGCCCGCCGCCGCCAACGCACAGGCGCGCAAGCCGCTGCCGCCACGTTCGCCAACTTCACCGGCGCGATCGACGAAGTGCGCCTGTCGAAGGTCGCCCGCGCCGACGCGATGCTGCTGGCCGACGCCGTCTCGCAAGGCGCCGAGTCGCGCCTGACCGCGTTCGGCGCCGACGAGCAGCAAGCCGGCAAGAGCCACTTCGGCTTCATCCTGGCCGCGATGCCGCTGGACGCCTGGGTCGTGGTGGGCCTGCTGGGCCTGATGATGGCGCTGTCGTGGGCCATCATGATCGGCAAGGGCCGCAGCTACGGCGCCACCTCGCGCGCCAACGCCGCCTTCGTCGAGCACTTCCGCGAAGCCGCCGGCGCGCCGCTGGACCGCCTGGCCGTGAACAACACCGTGCCGCAAGAGGTGCGCGCCGACTCGTCGCTGTGGCGCCTGTACGAAGTGGCCATCGACGAAATGCGCCGCCGCCATGACCGCGGCTACGACCTGAACTCGGTGTCGGTGGCCACCATCGGCGCCATCCGCGCCGCCATGGACGGCGTGATGGTGCGCGAGACCGAGCGCATGTCCAAGCGCATGAACTGGCTCTCGACCACCATCGAAGGCGCGCCCTACGTCGGCCTGTTCGGCACCGTGATCGGCATCATGCTGGTGTTCGTCGTGGCGGCCATGGCCGGCGCGGTGGACATCAACTCGGTGGCACCCGGCATGGCGGCCGCGCTGCTGTGTACCGCCGCCGGCCTGGGCGTCGCGATTCCCGCGCTGTTCGGCTACAACTGGCTGGCCTCGCGCTCGGACGCCATCGGCGCCGACATGGCCGTGTTCGTGGACGAGTTCGTCACGCGCCTGGCGGAAGAGCAGGGCGAAGGCCGCTCGGTGCCGCACGCGGTCGCCAAGCGCGCCTGAGGACGGGGCACCATGCAAACACCGCAGCCAAGTTCGGCACCCGCAAGCGCGCGGGCGGCATCAACATCACGCCCTTCGTCGACGTGCTGCTGGTGGTGCTGGTGATCTTCATCCTCACCAGCAACGCCAGCATCCCGGGCATCAAGGTCGACCTGCCGAAGGCCAGCGCCTCGGTGGCGCTTGAGAAGCCCAAGACCAAGGCCATCACCATCGACAACGCGGGCAACGTGTTCCTCGATGCCTACCCGGTCACGCTGCCGGAGCTCGAGGAGCGCCTGCGCACCGAGAAGGCGCTGTCGCCCGACTTCCCCGTGATCGTGCGCGGCGATGCCAGCGTGCAGTACGCGAAGGTGGTCGACGTGCTGGACCTGCTGCGCCGCATCGAGCTGAACCAGATCGGCCTCGTGACCGGCAAGCAGAAGTGAGGAACGGAGAGTGAAACCTCGCGACCCGAGTTCTCCTGCTTTCGCGCACGGCGCGGGCGCCCGGCCGGGCGTCCAGGCGGGCGGTGCGGGGCTGTGGCGCCGTTGGGGTGGCGTGGTCATCGGCGCGGCGATCCTTGCCGCGCTGGTGGCCCTGGTATGGCACCTGCTGTCGGACACCGCGAGCACCAAGCGCGTGGTGGCCGATGCGCCGATGCTGATGCTGCCGCCCCCACCGCCGCCGCCGCCCGAGCCCGAGAAGCTGCCCGAGCCCGAGCCCGAAAAGATCAAGCCGGTGACGGAGCCCGAACCGAAGCCGATGGAGCCGCTGGAGCCCCCGAAGGACGACACGCCCCCGAGCCCGGCCAAAGACCTGGGCGACCCCGTGACCATGGACAGCGCCGGACAGGCCGGCAACGACGCATTCGGCATCCAGGCCGGCAGCGGCGGCGGCATGAGCGGCACCGGCGCCGGCGGCGGCCTGGGCAGCGGCTCGTATGCGCGCTACGTGTCGAGCCTGTTGCAGCAGGCGCTGTCGCGCGACCCGCGCACGCGGCAACTGGTGTTCGACGACATCCAGGTCGACATCTGGCTGGGCGCCGACGGCAAGACCACGCGGGTGCAACTGGTGCGCAGCACCGGCACGCCCGAGTCCGACGAAGCGGTGCTGGGCATGCTGCGCGCGCTGGACCGCGTCGACGAGAAGCCGCCGGCCTCGCTGCGCTTTCCGATGCGCGTGTCCATGAAGGGGCGCCGGCCATGACGAAGAACCACGCCAGTGCCCAAGAGGCCCTGCCTGTCCCATTCCATTCTGTGAACGAAGCGATGAACCATCTCAAGAACATTTCGAGCCGGGGCGCCATGCCGACCCTGCGCAAATGCGCGCTCGCGGCGGCCGTGGCCTCCGCGTTCGTCTTCGCGGCCGGCAATGCCGCCGCCCAGGCTGCACCGGCCGAGTCGGCCATGGTCAAGCTGATCCGCGGCCTGATCCAGAGCGGCACGCTCGCCAAGGACGTGGGCGAGGCCCTGCTGGCCCAGGCCCAGACCGAGGCCCTGGCCGCGCAGCAGGCGCAGCGCATGTCGGCCGCCACCACCGCCGCATCGGCCAGCACCGCCGGCGGCGTGCGGCTGGAAGCCGGCGACGTGCGCGTGCCCTATATCTCGCAGACCGTGCGCGACCAGATCCGCGACGAGGTCAAGGCGCAGGTCATGGCGCAGGCCAAGGACGAAGGCTGGGCCGCCCCCAACGAAACGCCCGAGTGGAGCAAGCGCATCCGCGTGGAAGGCGACGTGCGCGTGCGCAACGAGTCACGCAACTACGCGGGCAACAACAGCAACATCGAGATCAACTGGGCCGAGCTCAACAAGGGCGCGGGCTACGACGTCAACCCCAACACCAACCTGGCGCTGCCGTCCATTCTCAACACCCGCCAGGACCGCAAGAACCTGTTCCGCGCCCGCGCGCGGCTGGGCGTGTACGCCGACCTCACCGAGAACACCAAGGCCGGCGTGCGTCTGGCCTCGGGCAGCGACGACAGCCCGGTGTCGACCACGCAAACGCTGGGCGGCGGCCTGGGCAAGAAGAGCGTGTGGCTCGACCAGATGTGGATCTCGCACAAGCCGGTCGACTGGCTCACCGTCACGGCGGGCCGCTTCGGCAACCCGTTCATGTCGACCGACCTGCTGTACTCCAGCGACCTGAACTTCGACGGCATTGCCGCGCAGTTCGAGAAGAAGCTCGCGGCCAACCGCGACCTCACGCTGTTCGGCACGCTGGGCCTGATTCCGCTGGAGTATTCGTCGGACAACGCACCGAGCCGCAGCCAGACCAAGATGAAGAGCGAGAACAAGTGGCTCTTCGGCGCGCAGGCCGGCGCCGAGTGGAAGCTGGACGAAGAAAACCGCGTGCGCGGCGCGCTCGCGTACTACAACTTCCGCAACATCAGCGGCCAGGTCTCGCAGCCTTGCGCGCTGTATGCGGGCGCCGACGGCTGCAGCACCGACTGGTCGCGCCCGGCCTTCATGCAGAAGGGCAACACCCTCATGCTGCTGCGCGACATCTCGCTGGACCCGCTCAACCCGGCCGGCACGCCGCAGCCGCAGTACGTGGGCCTGGCGTCGAAGTTCCGCCTGATCGACCTGAACCTGCGCTGGGACACCGCGGTGGCGGGCAACAACCTGCGCCTGGACGCCAACTTCGTGAAGAACACGGCCTACGACGCACGCGACATCTGGAACCGCGCGGGCATTCGCGGCGCCATCGTCAACAACTTCGGCGCCACCGGCGGCACCAGCCAGGCCGACTTCAAGAGCGGCGGCAACGCCTACATGCTGCAGGCCACCTACGGCAAGCCGGCACCGAGCGCGCGCGGCGACTGGAACGTGCTGGCGGGCTACAAGCGCATCGAACCCGATGCCATGCCCGACGGCTACAACGACTCGACCTTCCACGGCGGCGGCACCAATGCGCGCGGCTACTTCCTGGGCGGCTCGTACGCGATCGACAAGAACATGTGGTTCACCGGCCGCTGGATCTCGACCAAGGAAGTCTACGGACCGCCGCAGTCGATCGACACCCTGCAGCTCGAATTCAATGCGCGTTTCTAAGGAGCCCGCCGTGTCCAGAAAAATCTTCCCGGCCCTGTTGCTGGCGACCCTGGCCGCCACGGCCGGCGTGACCCATGCACAGCAGGCCCCGGGCGGCCAGAGCATGGAAGAGCGGCTGCGCGCGCAACTGCGCGCCACCACCACGCAACTGCAGCAGGCGCAGAACGAGCTGGCCGCGCTGAAGGCGGGGCAGCCCGCCGGGGCGCCCGCCAAGACGGCCGGCGCGGCGGCGAGCCCTTCGGAGCTGGAGGCGCTCAAGAAGGAACTGGCGCAGAGCCAGTCGCAGCAGTCGGCCGAGCGCCGTGCGCGCGAGCAGGCCGGCGCCGGCAGCCAGCAATTGCGCCAGCAGGCGCAGGCCACGACCGAGAAGGCCACCGCGCAGATCGCGCAGTACCGCGGCGCCTATGACGACCTGCTGAAGATGGCCCGCGCCTCCGAAGCCGAGCGCCAGCGCCTGGCCAACGAGGCCGCGACGCACCGCACCGCCATTGCGCAGTGCGAGGCCAAGAACGCGCAGCTCTATGCCGTGGGTCAGGAGATCCTGAAGGCCTACGAGACCGTGGACCTGGGCAGCGTGCTGGCATCGCGCCAGCCCTTCGCCGCACAGAGCCGCGTGAAGTTCGAGCAGATCGCGCAGCAGTACGGCGACAAGCTGTACGAAGGCAAGTTCGACGTGCGCGCGGTGAATGCACCGGCGCCCGCTGCGCCGGCCGCACCGGCCGCCGCCGCCGCGCCCGCATCGGGAGACAAGCAATGAAGCGCATCAAGTCGTCTTCCGCCGCGCTGGTGCTGTTGATGTCGACCATCGGCATGGCCGGCGCGCAGACACCCGCGCCCGGCAACGCCGTGGTCGCCCGTCTGGGAGAAGTCACCGTGGGACAGGAAGAAATCGCGAAGTTGCTGCAGTCGCTGCCCGAGGCCGAGCGCGCCGCCGTCAAGGCCGACCGCGCAACGCTCGACGGCTGGCTGCGCCAGCGCCTGCTGAGCGAAGCCGTGCTGCGCGACGCGCGCGCCAAGGGCTGGGCCGACCGCGCCGACGCAAGGCCAAGGTCGACGCCGCCACGCGCGAGATCGCCTCGCGCGTCGTGAGCACCAGCTACCTGGAGTCGGTGAGCCAGGTGCCCGCGGGCTACCCGTCGGACGCCGAGGTCAAGGCCGCCTACGAGCAGGGCAAGACCAGCTACAACCTGCCGGCCGCCTACCGCGTGGCGCAGATCTACCTGGCCACGCCCGACCGCAGCGCGAGCGCCGTGGCCAAGGTGCGCGAAGAGGCGGGCAAGCTCGCCCGCCAGGCCCGCGCCGGCGACTTCGCGGCCGTGGCGCGCGCCAGTTCGCAGGACAAGCGCACCGCCGAGCGCGGCGGCGAGGTCGACACCCTGCCGCTCGCGCGCATTCTTCCGGAGCTGCGCGACACCGTCGCCAAGCTCAAGCCGGGGCAGGTGAGCGAGCCCGTGCAGGCCGAGGCCGGCTTCATGTGGTGAAGCTGCTCGACGTCACGCCCGCGCGCACCGCCACGCTCGAAGAAATGACGCCGCAACTGCAGGCCGCCTTGCGTCAGCAGCGGCAGCAGCAGCTGGTGCAGGCCTACCTCGCGCAGGTCGCGCCGGCCACCAACCTGAGCATCGATGCCGCGGCGCTGGACGCCGCGCTCAAGAAGACCAACTGATCACCATCACCACCAACAACATTCACAGGGTCACCATGAACGACACCACCGCAAGCATCACCACCTCCGCCACCGAAGCCGCCGACATCGCCGGCGCGGCAAACATCAACGACCTGCTGGACGCCGTCACGCCCGAGCAGGTGTCGGACGCCATCAAGGCCGCCGGCGGCGCTGTCACCACCATCGAGCAGGACGGCGTGGTGCGCCTGCACAGCGCCAGCCACGGCATCGGCTTCCAGGTGCTGTGGGGCAACCCCGTCACCACCACCCAGTACACCGACTTCACCCTGAGCTGCCCGCTGCATGTGCAGGGCGGCACGCTGCCCGAAGCCGTGCTGTCGTCGTGGCACCGCACCAAGCGCTTCGCGCGCGTGGCACAGCACGGCGACTTCGTCGTGCTGGAGATGGACGTGGTCGTGGCCGGCGGCGTGAGCCCCGCGTACCTGGCCTTTGCCGTGCGCCTGTGGATGCAGATGATGGGCGAGTTCTTCCTGCACCTGCGCAACTACGGCCCCGCCGCCGAGACGCGCGGCGACGCGGCGAATGCCGAAGCCGGTGATGTCGCCGGTGCCCAGGGCGCGTCCGCCGCTGCGTGATTCGCGCGATGCCAGCGAGCGCAGCATCCGGCCATCCGGCGGCGGACCTTCACGATTCGCCGACCGGCCGGGCCATCCAGGCCGCCGCGCGGCAGGCCCAGCGCGCGCGCCGCGCCGAGACCGTGCGCCTGCGGCAACGCGCCGCGCTGCTGGAACTGCTGGTGCAGACCATGGCGGACCTGCACATCTCGATGGCGGAGCTCAATGCGGCGCGCAAGGCGATGGCGCCGACCTGGAGGGGGCACGAGGACGTGGGGGGCTGAGCGTCGGCGTCTTCGCAGCTATTGCGACGCGACGAAGCGGACCTCGTATTCGTCGCACTCGATCTCGTCGGGTGCCTCCCAGAGCTTGCTTGCCAGGTCGAACACGTGGTCCGGCACGACCATGGAGAAGGTCGAGCCCTTCTCTTCGTTCCGGCGCCGCACGCGCTCGCGGCGCACGTCGATGGGTGCGTCCAGCACGTGGAGCGTCGGCTCGAAGCCGTCGGCCTGCACGTGGCGGCAGAACTCGGCGCGGCCCTGGCGCTGGATGAGGCCCAGCTCGAGGATCACGTCGGTTCCCGACGCCAGCACGCGCTGCGCGTGTCGCCAGATCAGGTCGAGCAGGCGGTCCTTGCGCGCGATGTACCAGGGAATGAAATCGCCAATGGGGCGGTCGGGACTGAAGAGGGTGGCGAACCATTCGTCCAGCGCGATGTGGACGCCGCCGGTCTTGTGGGCGAGCGCGATGGCGTAGGTCGATTTGCCTGCGCCGACGGGGCCTTCTATGAGATGGATCTGGGGCATGGGAGATGGATGTGTGAGGCCCGGCGGCTCGGCGAGCGTTGCCGCGGACGCGCTAACATTTCAGCATGATCCGCCACTCCGCCCTTGCCGGATCATCATGAGAACAGCAACAACCCAGGGTGTCACTGCGAATTGGAGCACCCCATGTGGAGCATCCTGGCCGATCTTTTCGTCGGCATCTTCGATTTCGTTCTCGATGTCTTCTTGTTCAGAGGCCTGCGCCGCAAGCACGGACGCCGCGACCGCAGCGTCGCCGAGGACGCGTTCGAGGTGGCGCGCTTCGACTTCGTCACCATGACTTTCATCGCGCTGGTGTGCGTCGGGTTGATGCTGCTGCTGACGCACGGCGTGGGGCTTTCGGTGGGGTGGAGCGTGGGCATCGGGATCGCTGTCGGGGCGGTTTGGGGAGTTTGGCGATACTTTCGATTGGTTCGGGAGTGAAGAGGGCGGGGTGGCGTGGGCGCATCGCAGAGCTCGATCACAACCTGAACTTCAACCTTGCCTCCTACCCAGCCAATGAGAGCTTCCCATGAATAGAGTGTCGACGGGCCTGCGGGCTCTGGTCCTCGGTCTTCTCGCGCTAACCACCCTGCACGTCTCGGCCGAGCAGGAAAAAAATCTGGAGGCGGGCTGGCCACTGCGTTGCGGCTGAAGAATGGCTCCGTCCAAAGAACAGGGACCTCGGGCAAGGCTATTCAGGCCTACATGCAGGCCGGGCTGGTCGGCAAGAAGCCGACTCAGCGCAGCGACTACACCGACTACTACTTGCTCCGCAAACCCGCGAGCTTCATGGGTCACGAGCTGGTGGTCATCGAGGAAGAGTACATGGCCCAGTATGTGGGGTGCTGTGTCAGTCCGGGAGCGGGCTTGTCGGTGAAAGTGAATGGCCGCGCGGACAACCTGGAGGCTTTTGCACGCCAGAACAAATGCACCTTCACCGACAAGGTCGATCTTCAACGGACGCTGCGCGACGTGGGCGTCAAGGTCGTGCTGCCTGCTGCCAGGTATGCGACCTTGAGTTGCCGGGAGCGGGACGCGGAGCGTTGACGCCGGGCGCCTTCGAGGCCTGATATTCCTGCGAAGAGGTCGATTGGGACGCACTGCTTGTTGCTGGGTGGAGACTTTTCGACGTCGTCAGAAAACGAGTGACCGCCCAAGTTTTCGCCCTTGCGCCTGCTGTGCCGAGGGCTACAGTCGGCCATACAAGCGGTCGCTCGCGAAGCTCGGCAAAACATCACGGCTGTTTTGCCGGACGGCGCAGAGGTTGCTGATCTCCGCTCCTCCGTTCTCCATCAAACATTCATCGGATTGAAGCGATGCGAAATTTATCTACCTGCCTGTTTGCCGCAACTCTCTTTTTTCATTTGAGCGCCATGGCTCAACCAAGCCTGTGCACATCGAGTGAAACCACCGAGTGGTCTTGCGCGGCGAAGAAGAAAATCTATTCTCTGTGCGCGTCCAAGGACCTTGAAGCGAAGACGGGCTACATGCAGTACCGCGCTGGCACAGCCTCGAAGACGGAATTTCTGTTCCCCGAACGACTGGCGCATCCGAAGGGAAACTTTCGCCTTGCCTTGCAAGCGAAGGGCGTCATGTTCAGTTTCTCGAATGCCGGGTACGAATACGCCATCTATGAGCCGCTGGCAGGTGCAACCCATATTGATGTCGTCAACAGCCAGGGCGCCCAGGTCGCGGACGTAGCGTGCAGCTCGGCCACCGATACGCTGACGTTGACGACCACGATGGCGCGCTTCGAACGCGTGGGTATCTATCGATGAGTGACCCGGCGAGGGGGCTTTGCGCTGGGCAGGCGAGCGGCCAGAGTCGGCCACAAGCTGCCCGTCGCGATAGACAGCTTTCAGGTTAGCCTAGTCAATCATGGGAATCTACGCACAGTTTTGGCATTGCCATCCCGCCGGCCTGGCGGATGAGTTTCTCTCTGGACCGCTTGAAGAATTCGATTCTTGGCTTCTCGAGATCATGGCCGCCTTTCCAGACGATGTAGACCCGGCTGTCTACCCACTCTTGCAGACCGTTCAGGCCAACGGTCGCACGGCATTGCACGCGTTGACGGCACCTGAGGCTGCTGCGGTCGACCGTTTGATGGACGCGTATTTCGGCATGTTCTGCGATATGAAGCGCGGGGACGTCAAACGATCAGCCGAGCAATCGCTGCTGAGGGCGCCGTGTTCCAGAGGAATGCTTGGTTCCGGCAACCATGCCGCCGCTCTCGGTGTCGCCTTCGAACTTTGGAATTTCGTGTTCTCGGGGCGCGCCGTCGCCCGCGATTCGAGCCTCTTGCCTTATGTGTCGGGGGACGGTGTGTATCACCTCTCGTATTGGTCTTTGGACGAAGTGCGCCTTCTTGACGAAGCCTTCGCAGTCGGTCCAATACCGGAAGAAGTTGATCTGAAAGCTCTGGCTGTGGTGAAGAATGCATTGGCGAGCGCGCTCACTCAGCGCTCGGGGCTCATCATCGAGATCGGCTAGAGCGCTGGTGCACGGGGTGCGGATCGTGTGCCTGAACGTCTGGCTCTTCGTCGCGACTCGGCAGATACCGATTCCAGCAACGGGCCCGTTCCAGATATTCACTTTGAGTGGCCGCTTTCGTTCGGGACGGCCCGATGTTCGCCATGGGCATGTGCGACGATGGCGGTCGGCTGGACTCGGCCAAGAGCGGTCCCGGTTGGATGGGGCCCCCTTGATCTGGAGCATGGGCGCGATGGGAGCCAGGAACAATTTATGACTTACCGATTCGCTGGATTCCTCGTCGCACAACGTATCGAGTGTCCCGGGTCTCTTCCAGAGGGGGCTGCCTGGCGAGAGATTTCAAAACCCTTCACCGGAACGGGTGTTCGTCTCCCTGACTTTTTGGGCAAATCACCAAGCGCAGGGGAGGTGTCTGCCGCGGCTGAAAGACTCGGCCTGAGCAGAAGCGATGCATGGCTCTACCTGACCTACGATTGTTGGGGAGGGCAGATCGATTTCGTCTACGGCTTGGGCTCAAAAAACCGCATCCCGTTTGGCCCTGTAGAGGAGGATGCTCAGGAGAGAGTCATCGATGCGTACTGCGCGCTTATGCAACAACTGGAGGTATCTCGGCTGGACGCCTTGAACTTCGAACCCTTCAAACGGGGGTTCTGGGCTGAGAGGTAGCGCCCCTGTTTGTCGCAGTCATTGAGCGACTGCTTTGTGCGAGCGTCAACGTCCACTTCGGGCCCGTTGCATATATTCACTTCAAGCGCCCGCTTTCGGAAAGATCACGTCCGCGATAGGGCGCATCTGCGCCAATGGCAGGCGACTGGACTGGTCATGAGCCACCACCGACACAGCGCGACAGGCGAGCGCTTGCAGCCCAAGATCATGGAGTCAAATCCTTGCAACAACAGTCGAACAAGAGATTCCGCATTTCCCGTGGTCTATTGGCGGCCTTTGTCATCGTCGCGTTCGGCGGTGCGGGTGTCCTCGTCAGCCTCTACGGAATCGAGTGGTTCGGCTCACCGGGAAAAAGGTGTCATGACTCTTGCGCACTGCAGGGCAAGGAGGGCGTGATGGCCCGTGTCTACCCCAAGGAAATGACAGGTTCCAGAGACGGGTCAATGGTGTGTCATTGCCGTTGATTGCACGGCTGCCGCGAAGCCGAATCAGGACCGCACCATCCCCCAGCACCCCCCACCCTCAGTGCAGTTCACCATGCATGGTCGGCTGCAGGGCTCGATTGCGCGCCACGATGTAGCTGCCCAGCGCCTCCAACTCGCGCGAGCTGATGAGCCAGCCCGAGATCTTTCGCACCCGTGTCTCGGCGTGATATCGAAGCCGCAGGGATGAACTCAGCGCGCGCATGTCGTAGTGCTGGGTCACTGCGATCACGCCTTGAATCGGCACTTCGCTATCGGCCAGCGCGCCGCGGATGCGCACGCGGTCTGCGAACACTTCGATGCGGCGACCTCGCAGCCACAGCCGCAGCAGGACCTGGCACGCGAGCACGCCCAGGGGCACGCCGACGATCGCCGCCCAGGTGGCACCGTTCCAGCCGGCCACCTGTTCCACCATCAGTTCGCGTTTGCGGATCCAGCCGATGACGGGAGCGCACAGCGCGATGCACCACAGGCCCCAGACGGCCAGCGACAGGATGCCGAAGGGGGCGACGTACACGTGAAAGGGGCTGCTGCGCAGCACGTCGCCGGCGCGCACGGCGAAGGGAAATGGCTTCATGTCTGTCGGGCTTGTGCGGGAAGTGGGGGAGGCACGAAGGAGGGCGGCGATGGATTTCGCGTGCCGCGGAGCACCCAGATCTTCAAGAAGATCAGTGGCGAAGTCCAGCCGCATCGCCGTGGCGCGGTGCGCGTCGGGTCGCGCGCTGTTGCCCTCAGCCCACACGAAATATGCCGCTGGGTAACGCCAACGGTTTCATTTTTTTCGGCCGCTGTTTTTTCCGTTCTGAAATCATGTTCCATCACGATGTGACATGTTGTTTCAGCCGGTAGCATCACTCTCGATCCCGAGGGGCATCCCTCAAATTTCAAGACGGAGTGAGTAATGAACCGGAGTTACAGGACAGTGCGGAACGCGGGGCTTGAGGCCAGCGTGGCGGCGGAGGAAAACGTGCGGGCATCGCGCGCGGGCGGCGTGCGATTTGCGCACACGATCGTCGCGGGCGCGGCGCTGATCGCTTGCGGGATGGCACAGGCGGCATCCTTCACGGCTACCACCGAGGCCGACCTGATCACGGCCATCAACGCGGCCAACGCCAGTGCGGACCCGACGTCCACCATCACCTTCACCGCGCCCATCACGGTCACGACGCAGCTTCCGCAGATCAAGGCGAATGTGACGGTGGACACGGCTACCCGCACCACCACGATCGGGTCTGCGGCCGGCGCATCGCTGGACATCCAGGCCGGTGCGACCTATCAAGCACCGCCATCCAGGTGGGGACTGTGGCCAACACGATCGGGAGCGTGATCTCCCAGGGTGCCAATGCCAAGTTGTCGGGCGCGTCGCTGACGATAGGGGCGGGCCAGGGCACGCTCGGCGTTCTGGACGGCGCTTCCGCGGTGTTCACGGGCAACCTCGCCACCGGCGCGGGGAACGCCACCATCAACGTGGGGAGCGGCGCTTCGGTGTCGGCTGCCAACCTGAACTCGGGTACAGGCCAGACCGCGATCAATGTAACGGGCGGCGGAACCATCGCGCTCGGGACCAACGCCAACCTGGGGGGCGGCAACGGCGCGGGGAACGGGGGTGTCACGAACGTGGTGGTGAGCGGCGCCGGCTCCATCTTGAATCCGGTCGGCGGCTACTACCACCACAACGGCACGCTGGAAGTTTCCGCTGGCGGCTTCGTGGGGGCCAACACCGTGCAGGTGGGCCTGCGGGCGGGCGAGGTCTTCACGGCGACTGTGACCGGCACAGGGTCTGTCTTCGGCAGCATCAACAACAATCTGTCGATCGGCGGTGCAGGGGCGGCGACGGTCACCGTGGCCGACGGAGCCCGGCTTACATCGGGCAGCAGCGGGACCAACACGCTCTCCCTGGCCTCTTCAGCGACCGGCGTGTCGACGCTGAACATCGGCGCTCCGGTGGGCAGCGCCCCTGTCGCACCCGGTCTCGTGACGGCAAGCGACATCAGCGCTACCGCCGGTGCATCGACGGTGAACTTCAACCACAACGCGAGCAACTACGAGTTCGCGGTGCCGATCAGCGGAAATGCCGTCGTCAATCAGATCGGCAGCGGCACGACCGTGCTGACGGGCGCCAACACATACACCGGCGGCACCCACATCGCCTCGGGCACGCTGCAACTGGGCAACGGCGGCGCCACCGGCTCGGTCTTCGGCAACGTCACCAACGACGGCACGTTGGCCATCGACCGCAAGGACGCCTATGCCTTCACCGGCGCCATCAGCGGCGGCGGGGCGGTGCGGCAACTGGGCGCCGGCACCACGACGCTGTCGGGCACCAACACGTACACCGGCGGCACCACCGTGCAGGCCGGCACGCTGAAGGCCGGCGGCGCCAGTGCCTTCGTCCAGAACACCG
Organism: Variovorax sp. E3; assembly: GCF_016082275.1. Lineage (GTDB taxonomy): Bacteria > Pseudomonadota > Gammaproteobacteria > Burkholderiales > Burkholderiaceae_C > Variovorax. The sequence continues at coordinate 9,656 of NZ_MOWM01000101.1, read as the reverse complement.
CCTACACCGTCAACGGCGGCACGCTCGACCTGGGCGGCTGGGATCTGCAGGCTTCCAGCTTGGCCGGCAGCGGCGGCACCGTGGCGCTGAACGCCCAGACGCTTACCGTCAACCAGGTTGGCGACAGCGCCTACGCCGGCGCCATCACCGGCACGGGCGGCCTCGCCAAGACGGGCGCGGGCGTGCTCACGCTCTCGGGCACCGGCAGCTACACCGGCGCCACCCAGGTGGGTGCCGGCACGCTGCGTGCCGGCGCGGCCAACACCTTCAGCAAGGCCAGCGCCTTCAACGTGGCCTCGGGCGCGACGCTGGACCTGGCCGGCAACAGCCAGACCCTCGCATCGGTGACCAATGCCGGCACGGTGAGCCTCGTGGGCGCCGCGCCCGGCACCACGCTGACCGTCGCCGGTCCCTGGGTCGGCAACGGCGGCACGCTGCGCCTGGGTACCGTGCTGGGCGACAGCGCCAGCGCGATCGACCGCCTGGTGCTCAGCGGCGCCACGGCCATTGCCAGCGGCACGACCAACGTGCAGATCGTCAACCTCAACGGCCTCGGCGCGCTGACCACCGGCAACGGCATCGAGGTCATCAGCGCGATCAACGGCGCCACGACCACCGCGCAGACCACCAAGAGCGCTTTTGCGCTGGCCGGCGGCCATGTCGATGCCGGAGCCTACGAGTACCGGCTGTACGCGGCCGATGCCAGCGGCGCGGGTGAGAACTGGTACCTGCGCTCGACGGTGCCGGTGACACCGCCGGCTGGCGGAGGGACAGGCGGCACCGGTGGCACAGGCTCCGGGGCCGTCGTCGTGCCGGCCTACCGCGCCGAAGTGCCGCTGTATGCCGCGCTGCCCGAGCAATTGCGCCAGGCCAACCTGTCGATGCTGGCCAACCTGCGCCAGCGCGTGGGCGACGACGGCGTGAGCGGGGCCAACGCCGCTGCTTCGGGCCAAGCTACCGCCAGGCCTGGGGCCGTGTCATCAGCACCGAGCGCACCATCTCGCAGGGCGGCACCGTCAGCCCCACGAGCAAGGGCCGCCTCACGGGCTTCCAGGCCGGCACCGACCTGTGGGCCGATCCGAACTGGCGCGTGGGCGTGTACGCCGGCAAGCTCGACGGCGACATGCGCGTGAACGGTTTCGCCAGCGGCCTGCTGAACCTGGGCGTCGGCTCCACCGACCTGCGCAACGAGTACATCGGCGCATACGCCAACTGGAACAACAACAGCGGCCTCTATGTCGACGGCGTGCTGCAGGGCGGGCGCCATCGCTACAGCGTGTCGCCCGCGCTGAACTTCGGCAGCGGCGGCAAGGGCGACAGCCTGCTGGCGTCCATCGAAGTGGGGCAGTCGTTTCCCCTGGCGGAAAGCTGGCGTATCGAGCCGCAACTGCAGCTGGTGCACCAGCGCGTGACGCTCGACGGCACCAGCATTGCCGGCGCCTTCGTGCGGCAGGACAGCCATGAAGGCTGGCTGGCGCGCGCCGCGTGCGGGTCAAGGGCAAGGTCTCCACCGGCGCCGGCCTGCTGCAGCCGTACGTTCGGGTGAACGTCTACCGCAGCAGCAGCGGCACCGACGTTGCCCGCTTCATCGGCCCGGCCGGCGCCACCGACATCGCCACGCGCACCGGAGGCACCAGCACCGAACTGGCGGGCGGCGCCACGCTGCAGGTGACAGACAGCGTGAGCCTGTACGCTGAAGTCGGCAAGCTCTGGAGTTCCGGCGGCGGGGTTCGCACCGAGGGCAGCGTCGACGCAAGTCTTGGCGTGAAGCTTCGTTGGTGAAGCGCGGCGCCTGAAGCCTGCGCCTAACGAGAAGCCGCCTTCGGGCGGCTTCTTCGCTTGGCTGCCGCCTCTTGTCGGTGCGGCGGACCTTGGCCCGAATCGGGCCTCGCGCAAGACGGCTTGCGTGAAAGCCGCCACGGGTAGACTCCGCGGCTTTTCCTTTGTGCACAGGAGCGATGCGCGATGGCTATCTTGGATGCCGGCCCCTACTTCCACGGCACGCGGGCGGACCTTCAGGTGGGCGATCTGCTCACGGTCGGCTTCCGGTCGAACTATGACGGCCGCGTCGTCATGAACCACATCTACTTCACCGCCTGGCCCAAGGGCGCCGGGCTGGCGGCCGAAATGGCGCAGGGCGACGGCCGTGGCCGCGTCTACATCGTCGAACCCACGGGCGCCTGCGAGGACGATCCCAACGTCACCGACAAGAAGTTTCCGGGCAACCCCACGCGCTCGTACCGAAGCCGGGAGCCGCTGCGGATCGTCGGCGAACTGGATACCTGGGAGCCCTTCGATCCGGAGTACATCCGGCAGCTCAGGGAGCGCGTGCGCGTGGGCATGGGAGAGATCATCAATTGAATCGTGCTTGCGTTGCCGGCGGCGAGCTATCGCGCCACCGGCACCGGCAAGCCGAACCACCGCGTCGCCGCGGGCTCGATGTCGCCGGGGGCTGGCGTCTTGTCGGACGCCCACGCGACGAAGCCGTCCGGGCGCACCAGCATCGCCGCCAGCCCGAGCGGGTCTTTGGCACCGCCTGCCACGTAGCGGATTCGATCGCCCCACGGAGCGACGGCGCGCCGCAAGGGCTCGCAGCGGTCGAAGTCCACCAGCACACCCGTGCCTTCGCGCAGGTAGTGCGCGAGCCGGCTGCCGTCATCGAATTCGACGTCGGGGGCGCTGCGGCCGGCCAGCGTGTGCCCGTCGCCCAGGTCGTAGCGCAGCGAAATGCCCCAGAGCTGGCCGGCGAAGTAGGTGGCGCCGTCCGGCGTGTCGATGAGGTCGCGGACGATGCCTTCGAGGGCGCGCGCATGGGCGTCGGGCCGCATGATCGCGGCCTGCGCGCGCGTCCAGTCCAGCACCCATTCGCCGACCGGGTGCCGCTCCGCGTGGTAGCTGTCGAGCAGGCCTTCGGGCGCGGTGCCGTGGACCGTGGCCGCGAGCTTCCAGCCGAGATTCATCGCATCGCCCAAGCCTGCGTTCAGGCCCTGGCCTCCCAGGGCGGAATGAATGTGCGCGGCGTCCCCGGCAAGCAGCACACGGTCCTTGCGGTACGCCGTCGCCAGCCGCGCCCGGTCGGTGAAGCTGGTGGCCAGGTGCATGGACGACAGCGTGACGTCCGTGCCCGACACCCGGCGAAGCACCGATTGCAGATGCGCGAGGGTGATCGCCTCCGAGCGGTCGAAGGCCCCGCCGTCGAAGTCGGCGATGGCGATGCGGCCGGGCTCGTTCATGTAGAAGCCCGCGGGTGTCGCGTTGCGGCCCGGACGCAGCTTCTCGGGGTCGGCGATGTCCACGAGCGCTGAGTACGCGGTGAACTCGGGCTCCGTGCCCGGGAAGGCGAAGTCGGCCAGCTTGCGCACCGCGCTGCGGCCGCCGTCGCAACCGACCAGCCACTTCGCGCGGACCGAATGCCCGCCGGCGTGGACAGCGACTCCATCGCCGCCGTCATCGAGGCCCGTGACCGCGAGCCCGCGCCGGATCTCTACGCCCAGCGCAAGGGCCCTGGCCGCCAGCACGGACTCGACCGAGCCCATGTCGGCCGCGAAGTTGCTCGACGCCGGGTTCGGCAGGCGGTAGGGCCAGGCGGACGGGTCGATCCTGGCGGGGTCGATGCCGATGCCCGCGAAGTGGCCGGCCTGGGCCTTGCGGGGCGCGCCGGTGGCGGCTCCCCGTGCGGCAGCCGTTGCGGCCTGCAGGTCTTCGAGCAGCCCGCGACGGTAGAGCGCCTCGGCGGTCGCGACGGACAGGCCGCGGGTGCCGAGCGGCGGCACCTTCAGCGGTGCTTCGGGGTGTTCGGCGCGTTCGAGAACAAGCACGTCGAGCCCGGCCAGCGCGAGTTCGCAGGCAAGGAAGAGGCCCACAGGGCCGGCGCCGGCAATGACGACGTCGTGCAGGCGAGAGGAGACAGGGGAGACAGAGGAAACGGAGGCCATGAATGGACCGATCGATCGAAAGATGTGAACCGAAAGCCCCGAGGGTGTCGCGGCGGCGCTTCGCCCGCGTCGACTTCCTGCCGGAGCCGGAGCGCAGCACGTCCAATCGATCGAACGGTTCCCCATCCGGGCGGCATCCGGCGTCCGGGGCTCGTTGCCGCGTCAATGCGCGGCGGGCCGGAACGACAAAGCCAAGGGGGTGAGCGCGAGCCCGGACCGACGCAACGGTTCAGCGGGGCCGCGCGGAACGTCGCGCGCCTGTCTCCGGCTGTGCCGGGAGACCCACGCGGTCGACGATTCGACGGTGCGAATGAAGAGAGGTTCGCTGACTTATAGGCCGCACCAATGGGTGGGATTGGGGTGGGATTTTTTGGGGAGCGTCCCGATGCGGAGGGCACGGGATCGCGTGGGCGATTCTAGCGGCGCCCCGCGAGCGGCATCAAGTTGCCGCCCGCCGCGCTCATGGTCACGCGCGGGCGACCCAGCCCCTGAATGTGAACCCCGCATAGAAGAGCTGCACGTCGCTGAACCCGGCTTCGCGCAGGATGGCCTCGTCCTGCGAGGGCGAAAGGATCGTCAGTTCCTGCTCGACTTTCTCCCGCGTGGCGGCTGCCTGCAGCGGATCGGTGCCCGAGGCGGCAAGAAATGCGGCGTAGCGATTCATCCAGACTTCGCGCTGGCCTTCGCCGTCTTCCACGCTGAAGTGCGCGGTGACGAAAGGGGCGCCCGGCTTCAGCCGGCGATGGATCTCGCGGGCCGTCGGCAGCCGCTGCTCGAGCGGCACGAAGTGAAAGGTCAGCAGGCACGTGGCGCCGTCGAAGGGGCCGGCCGGCGCGTCCTGCACGTAGCCTTCGTGCAGGGCCACGCGCGGCCGCAGCGCCGGACCCAGCCTGCGCGCAGCGAGTTCCAGCATCGGTGCGCTCGGGTCGACCCCGGCGATCTGCCATTCCGGGTTGGCCAGCGCCAGGTCTTCCAGCTCCAGCCCGCCGCCCGCGCCGACCACCAGTACGCGGCCGTCCCGGGGTACATGCTCGGCCAGCAGGATGCGCGTCATCGGCAGCAGCCCGCCGAAGCCCGGCACGTTCCGCTTCGGACCCTGCGCGTACTGCGCGACCGCGTCGGCGCTGCTGAAGGCTTCATGGGGGGCGTTGGTCATCGAAAGATGATGGCAGAGAAATGAGGGGAGGGCGTGTGGCGGTGGCGTCGCTGGTCTGCGCGGCGGGGCGGTCGATACCCCGGCGCGTGCGTTCACGTATTCCCGGGTTTGGCTGGGAAATTTGGCCCAAGACATAATTGCAACCCGATGAAAGCGTCACCCGTTGCCCTTGGCCGCCTAAGCATCCGTGTCGCGAGGACGCAGAGCCCCGCGTCCGCCGGCGAGCGCGGGATCTCGAACCGTGCGACATGCGGCTGAACGGCAACGGCTGTTCTTGGCGAACCGGCTGGTGGACATCGAGGCTTTGGCTGGCCCTGGCCCTGGCGCTGTTCGCACTGCTCGCGCTGCTTTGCGCGGCACACGCCGCTGAACCCCCGTCGGCAGCCGACGAGGCATCGTCGCCACCCCCCGATGGCGCAGTACACATCACCCGGGCCGAACTGCAGTCCGTCTACGGTACGACGGGCTACACGGCGCCCCCGCAGCGCGCCGAAGACGCCGGGCTCGCCAGCGACGGCTGGAAGCCGGTCGACCTGCCGTACACCGCCGGGCGCGAGCTGGTCCCCACCGCGATGGGCGGGGTGCGAACCGTCACCGACTGGTACCGCATCGACCTGAGCCAGTTGCCGCCATTGAAGCGGCAACGCCTTCTGTACCTCCCGCGCTGGAAGACCCTGGGCCACATCGCGGTGTACGGCGACGGCGTGCTGCTCTACCAGTCGCACGGCAGCCCGATTCACAACGGCTACAACCACCCGCTGTTGCTGCCGCTGAACGCGATGGCCAACGCGCCTTCCCCGTCGTCCGTGCTCATTCGGGTGGACCGCCTGCGCAGCAGCGGAAGCGGGTTCTCGACGGTGTGGGTGGGCGACCAGGCCTCGCTGGGCTGGCGCTACCAGGTGCGCCAGTTGCTGCAGGTAGAGGTGCCGTTCATGGGCGGCGCCGCGTTCCTGGCGGTGGGCACTTTCGCGTTCGCGGTGTGGATGGGCCGGCGCCGCGAGACGCTGTACCTGCTGTTCTTCGCCATCTCGGCGCTCGCTTTCCTGCGGATGCTGCACTACTACGTGGGCGGGAACTACCTGCCGATTTCGGATGAATGGTTCGAATGGATGACCGTGGCCAGCCTGCTGTGGCTGATCATCGGCATTCACCTGTTCCTGCAGCGCCTGCACCAGCAGCCCTCGGTGTGGCTGACCCGGGTGTCGTTGGCGCTGGTGGTGGCCTGCAGCATCGCCACGCTGCCCCATGTGTCGACGACGATCGTGAGCCTGCCCCTGTTCACGCCGCTGCTCAACCTGATGGTGCTGCCCATCGCGGTGCTGATCTTCGCGGTGAACCTGCGCAAGGCCTTGCGAGCGCAACTGCCCGAGGGGCGGCTGGTGGCGGGCTGGACGGTGTTCGCCGTGCTGTTCACCTCGTACGACGGGCTGCTGCAGAACAACCTGATCAGCCCCGAGAGCGTGTACACCTCGCCCTACGCCATCATCGGCCTGTTCTTCGTCTTCTCGTACATCATGTTCCAGCGCTACACCGGCGCGTTCGCCGAGGTGGGCCGGCTGAACATGGGCCTGGCGCAACGCCTGCGTTCGCGCGAGGCCGAGCTGGAGCAAAGCTACCAGCGGCTGCGCGTGATCGAGAACCAGAACATGCTCAACGCCGAGCGCCGCCGCCTGATGCAGGACATGCACGACGGCCTGGGCTCGTCGCTGATCAGCGCCATCCGTTCGGTGGAGCGCGGCACCATGAACGAGGCCGAGATTTCCAGCGTGCTCAAGGGCTGCATGGAAGACCTGAAGCTGGTGATCGACTCCATGGAGAGCGTGGACGCGACCTGCTGCTGCTGCTCGCGACCCTGCGCTTCCGGCTGGCGCCGCGCATCGAGAGCGCCGGCGTCGCGCTGCGCTGGGAGGTGCAGCCGGTGCCCGCGCTGTCCTGGCTGGACGCGGACAGCGCGCTGCACATCCTGCGCATCGTGCAGGAGTGCGTGGCCAACGTGCTGCGCCACACGCGGGCCACCACCATCGGCTTCAGCACCGCCACGGTCGACCAGGGCGTGCGCGTGGTGATCGAGGACAACGGCGCGGGCTTCGACGTGAACGAGGCCTTGCACCGGGGCGGCCGCGGGCTGCGCAACCAGCAGCGGCGCGCGGCGGCCATCGGCGCGACGGTGACCTGGGAGTCCGGCAGCGGGGGAACCCGCTTCACGCTCTGGCTGCCCCTGGACCGCAAGGGCGAGACGGAAAGGGCTGCGGGGTTGTGGGTCTCCGATGCCGAGCAGTCACGCGCCGGCATCTGACAATCCATCGCCCCCGGCGTCACAAGCTCAGAACTTGTAGCGCGCCGTCAGCTGCACGTTGCGCGGCGCGCCGTAGGTGCCCGAATACCACCAGCCCGACATCGACGCGATGTACTTGCGGTCGAACAGGTTCTGCACGTTGAGCGTGAGCGACAGCCGGTCGCTCGCGTCGTAGCGCGCCATCAGGCCGGCCACGGCGTAGGCGCCCTGGCGCGCGGTGACGGTGCGCCCGATCTGCCAGGCCTCGCCCGTGTAGTGGATGCCGCCGTTCCAGTCGATGCCGCCGCCCAGCGTGAGCCGGTGCCAGTCGCCCGGCAGGCGGTAGGTGGTCCAGATGCGGGCCATCTGGCGCGGGAAGGTGGTGTTGATGCGCTGGCCGGTCGCGTCCTTCGAGCTGCTGTAGTTGTACGACGCGGCCACGTTCCAGCCGCGCGCCAGCGTGCCGTTCAGCTCCAGGTCCAGGCCCTGGGTCTTGGCGCCCTTGATCGCGCGCGAGGCCGTGTTGGTGGTGCCTGGCACGAAGTAGCCCGTGTCGGCCTCCGCGACGTTGTCCTGCTTGATCTGGTAGATGGCCGCGCTGCTCGTCACGCGGCCGTCCAGGAAGCTGCTCTTGATGCCGGCCTCGTAGGTGTCGCCCTTTTGCGGGTCGAGCTGCGTGCCGTAGCGGTCGATCGAGTTCTGCGGGTTGTAGATGGTCGCGAAGCTCGTGTAGAGCGTGTGGTTCTCGTCCAGGTCGTAGAGCAGCCCGGCATACGGCGTGAACACGCTGCGCTCGGACACGAGCGAGCTCGTGTTGTAGCCCGCGGTGGTCCTGGTGATGTAGTTGCTCTCGTAGTTCATCAGCTTGCCGCCCACCACGAGCTTGAACCGGTCGCTCAGTTGGAACCGCCCGGCGCCGTAGAGGCTCTTTTGCCGGCGCGTGCTGTCGAAGGTCACGAAGCGCTCGCCGAACACGGGGCTGCCGCTGTTGTCCCAGCGGTAGATGTTGACGGGCGCGTCGCGCAGGCCGCTGATGTCGAAGCTGCCGTTGGTCAGGCTGCGGAAGTCGGTGTAGTCGACGCCGACCATGGCCTCGTGCTGGCGGCCGAACAGGCTGAAGGGGCCCGCGAGCTTCAGGTCGATGGTCTTGTTGCGCAGGTCGTAGTCGCGCCGGTCGGTGTTCAGGCGAAGCCCGTCGCCGGTGAACTTGTCGAACAGGCTGCTGTTGACTGCCAGGTAGACCGAGTCTTCGCGCTGCGTGGAGCGCAGGTAGTTGGCCGAGAGCTTGAGCTTCCAGTCATTCGCGAGCGACTGCTCCAGCGTGAGGAAGCTGCTGGTCGAGTTGGTGTTGAAGCGGTTGTTGCGACTCCCGCCATTGAACGACACCGGAAAATCGGTCTGCTCGCCGCTGCTGTTGAACAGCGGATACCCCAGGTAGGAGAGCGATCCGCGCGAGCGGTTCTTCTGGTGGTCGACGCCCGCGGTGAGCTTGAGCGAAGAAGTCAGGTCGGCCTCGATCACGCCGTAGATCACGTCCTTCTTCTTGCGGTAGTGGTCGATGTAGCTGTTGCCCTCTTCGTGCACGCCCACCACCCGGCCGCGCACGCTGCCCGATGCATTCAGCGGCGTCGAAATGTCGATCATGCCGCGCCGGTTGCCCCACGAGCCGATGCTGGCCTCCGCCAGCCCCTGGAACGCAGCGGTGGGCTTCTTGCGCACCATGTTGATGATGCCCGACGGGTCGCCCGCGCCCGTGGTCAGGCCCGAGGCGCCGCGCAGCACTTCGATGCGGTCGTACAGCGCCATGTCGGCAATGCTCTGCGTGGGCAGCGCGTCCAGGCCCAGGAACTCGCTGTGCGTGCTGATGCCGTCGAGCTGGTAGTTGGTGATCGGGTAGCCCCGCGCGCTGGCGCTCGTGCGCTCGGTGCCCAGCACCGAGGTCGACAGGCCCGGCGTGCGCGCCAGCACCTGGTTGATGGTGGTGAGGTTCTCGTCTTCCAGCCGCTGCTGCGTCATGACGCTGATCGACTGCGGCGTGTCTTTCAGGCTCAGCCCGAGGCCGGTGGCCGCGCTGCTCGGGCCGCGGGCCGTGTACAGGCCCGTGCCTTCGGTGGTGCCCGTGCGGTCGGCCTGTGCGGTCACGCGCACTTCGGCCAGCGTGGCGCCGGCTTCGGCGGTGGCGGGCGAGGCCGCGTTGGCGCCGGACGCCACCACCGTCAGCGTGCCGCTCGGTGTCTGCGCCAGGGCCAGGCCGCTGCCCGTCAGCGCCTGTTGCGCCGCCTGCGCCACG
>NZ_MOWM01000100.1 GCF_016082275.1 Variovorax sp. E3 | reverse complement strand
GGCGCGCGTGCCGGCCCTTGCGGGCCGCGGCCTTGCGGTGCGCGAGCACCCGGGCCGCGTGGGCCTTGACCCTGGCCCTGGCCGCCGCCATTGGCGCTGCGGCCTTGACCGCCACCCTGGCCGCCGCCACGGCGCTGACCGCCGCCGTTGCCGCCACCGCCGTTGCCGCCACCCTGGCCGGCCTTGTTCTCGCGGATGCGCGACAGCATCTCGGTGCGGGCGCTTGGCGGCTGCCTGCATCACGTCGCGGCTCGGCGGACGGCCGGCGCCGCCCCAGATCGTCTGGCGACCCATGGCGATCGGCTCGGCGCGTTCGCCGTCTTCAGGGCCGAAGCCCTCGATCTTCTGCACGGGAATCGTCTGCTTGGTGAAGCGCTCGATTTCCTGCATGAAGCCTTCTTCGTCCAGGCACACGAAGCTCACGGCCTCGCCGCTCGAACCGGCGCGGCCGGTGCGGCCGATGCGGTGGACGTAGTCTTCGCTGACGTTCGGGATCTCGTAGTTCACGACGTGCGGCAGCTCGTCGATGTCGATGCCGCGGGCCGCGATGTCGGTGGCCACCAGCGCGCGGATCTCGCCGCTCTTGAAGCCGGCCAGCGCCTGCGTGCGGGCGCTCTGGCTCTTGTTGCCGTGCAGCGCCATGGCTTCGATGCCGTTCTTGGTCAGGAACTCGGCCACGCTGTTGGCGCCGAACTTGGTGCGCGTGAACACGAGCACCTGGCTCCACTTGTTCTCGTTGATGATGTGCGCGAGCAGCGCCTTCTTCTTGCCGCGGCCCACGGGGTGGATCACTTGCGTGATGCGCTGCACCGTGGTGTTGCGCGGCGTGACCTGGATGCTTTGCGGGTTCTTCAGCAGCGTGGCGGCCAGGTCGCGGATGTCGTCGCTGAAGGTGGCCGAGAACAGCAGGCTCTGCTTTTCCTTGGGCACCAGCGCCAGGATCTTCTTCACGTCGTGGATGAAGCCCATGTCCAGCATGCGGTCGGCTTCGTCCAGGATCAGCATCTGGACCTGGCTCAGGTCGAGCATGCCTTGCTGCTGCAGGTCGAGCAGGCGGCCGGGGGTGGCCACGAGGATGTCGACACCCTTCTTGAGCTTGCTGATCTGCGGGTTCATGCCGACGCCGCCGAAGATCACGGTCGAGTCCAGCTGCAGGTACTTGCCGTAGGTGCGAACCGACTCTTCGACCTGGGCCGCGAGTTCGCGCGTGGGGGTCAGCACGAGGGCGCGGATGCCGACGCCGCCGAACTTGTTGGTGGCGCTGCGGCTCATGGTGAGCTTGTGCAGCATCGGCAGCGTGAAGGCGGCCGTCTTGCCGGTGCCGGTCTGGGCGCCGCCGAGCAGGTCGTGGCCTTCGAGGACGGCGGGGATGGCTTGCGCCTGGATGGGGGTCGGGGTGTCGTAACCGTGCTCGTGCACAGCCTTCAAGATGGCGGGAGCCAGCTTCAGTTCATCAAAATTCATTGGAAACAATAAGCGCCATACACGGCGCAGTGGCATCGGCCCGCCAGGCGTCTTTGGCGACGCCAAGCCAGTCAAGGCAGATGAAGGTCAGGGGTGGGAGCCGGAAAACCCGTTGCGAAAAAGGGGCTTTCTTCGTCCCCGGCAGAGAGCCGGTGTTGCGGGCAACTGGACCCGGCAACGGTGCCTATTGTCGCATGAGTCGATAATCGGTGGTTGGCCGCGCCCGAATGCCTCGTTCTGGCGCCCGCGCATTTCGCCGCTTTTCCCGAATCTCCGCTACCCAAGGTAACTACCCACACATGGCTCAATACGTCTATTCGATGAACCGTGTCAGCAAGACCGTGCCGCCCAAACGGCAGCTCTTGAAAGACATTTCGCTTTCCTTCTTCCCCGGCGCCAAGATCGGCGTGCTCGGCCTGAACGGTTCGGGCAAGTCCACGCTGCTCAAGATCATGGCGGGCGTCGACAAGGAGTTCGAGGGCGAGGCGCTGCCCATGCCCGGCATGACGATCGGCTATCTGGAGCAGGAGCCCAAGCTCAATACCGAGCACACGGTGCGCGAATCGGTCGAAGAGTCCATGGGCGCGGTGTTTGCCGCCAAGGCGCGCCTGGAAGAGGTCTACATCGCCTATGGCGCCGAAGACGCCGACTTCGACGCGCTGGCCGCCGAGCAGGCCCAGCTCGAAGCCATCATCGCCACCGCCGGCACCGACTCCGAGCACCAGCTCGAAATCGCCGCCGACGCGCTGCGCCTGCCGCCGTGGGACGCGAAGATCGGCCTGCTGTCGGGCGGCGAAAAGCGCCGCGTGGCGCTGTGCCGCCTGCTGCTGTCCAAGCCCGACATGCTGCTGCTCGACGAACCGACCAACCACCTGGACGCCGAATCGGTCGAGTGGCTCGAAGTGTTCCTGCAGCGCTTCACGGGCACCGTGGTGGCCATCACCCACGATCGCTACTTCCTGGACAACGCCGCCGAGTGGATCCTGGAAATGGACCGCGGTCGCGGCATTCCATGGAAGGGCAACTACAGCACCTGGCTCGAGCAGAAGGGCGAACGCCTGGCGCAGGAGCAAAAGAGCGAAGAAGCCCATGCCAAGGCCCTGAAGAAGGAACTCGAATGGTCGCGCCAGAACCCGAAGGCACGCCAGGCCAAGAGCAAGTCGCGCCTGGCCCGCTTCGAGGAGCTGAGCGACATGGAATACCAGAAGCGCAACGAAACGCAGGAAATCTTCATTCCCGTGGCCGAGCGTCTGGGCCAGCAGGTGTTCGAGTTCCACGGCGTGAGCAAGTCCTTCGGCGACCGCATGCTGATCGACAACCTGAGCTTCACCGTGCCGCCGGGCGCGATCGTCGGCATCATCGGCCCGAACGGCGCCGGCAAGTCGACGCTGTTCAAGCTGCTCGCGGGCAAGGAACAGCCGGATTCGGGCGAGGTCGTGATCGGCCAGACCGTGAAGATGGCCTTCGTCGACCAGCACCGCGACGAGCTGGCCAACCAGAAGACCGTGTGGGAAGACATTTCGAACGGCCTGGACATCATCAACGTGGGCAAGTTCCAGATGGCCAGCCGCGCGTACGCGGGCCGCTTCAACTTCAACGGCGCGGACCAGCAGAAGAAGGTCGGCACGCTGTCGGGCGGTGAACGCGGCCGCCTGCACCTGGCCAAGACGCTGATCGCCGGCGGCAACGTGCTGCTGCTGGACGAACCGTCGAACGACCTGGACGTGGAAACCCTGCGCGCGCTCGAAGACGCGCTGCTCGAGTTCGCCGGCACGGTCATGGTGATCAGCCACGACCGCTGGTTCCTCGACCGTATCGCCACCCATATCCTCGCCGCCGAAGGCGACAGCCAGTGGACCTTCTTCGACGGCAACTACCAGGAGTACGAAGCCGACAAGAAGAAGCGCCTGGGCGAAGAAGGCGCCAAGCCCAAGCGCATGCGCTACAAGGCGCTGAAATAAGGCTCGCCCCCAGGCTGCGCGCACTTCGTGTCGCTTCGCCTTCCCCCTACCGGGGGCAACACCTGAGGCCCGGCAAAGCCGGTTCCTCGGTGTTCTGGAATTGGCTCAGGTCGCTTCCGAAAAAGCGCGTGGTTCCGCAAGGGGCCGCGCGCTTTTTTCATCCTCGGCCGCAAACACCTCGCGCGCGGCCGTGATGCCGTTCAGCGCCGCCGGAAAGCCCGCGTACACCGCCATCTGCATGATGATCTCGATCACCTCGGTGCGCGTCACGCCGACGTTCAGCGCGCCCTGGATGTGCACCTTCAGCTGCGGCGCCGCGTTGCCCATGGCCGTGAGCGCGGCCACCACCGCGATCTCGCGCGCGCGCAGGTCGAGGCCGGGGCGCGAATAGATGTCGCCGAACGGAAACTCGATCAACAGGCGGGCGAAGTCGGGCGCGATGTCGGCCAGGCTCCGGACCACCTTGACGCCGCCTTCACCGTCGATTTCCTGCAGCTTGGCCAGTCCGCGCGCGTAGCGCTGGTTGTCGTTGCCGCTGTTGCTGTTGCTTTGGCTGTTCGTGTTCGTCATCGCTCGTCTTTCCTTGCGGGGCTATGCCCGATAACGAGGGACGCCGGTTCGTCTTATCGGCCTTCTTCTCGATCGCGCGGTAGTGCTCGATCTTGAGCGACAGCGCCTGCATCGATTGCTGCAGCGCCGCCACCCGGGCCTGGACTTCGGCGAGGTGCTGCTCGAGCATCTCGCGCCGTTCGCCGACGCTGGCGTCCCCCTGGCTTCGAAGCCCGGCGAAGGCCTGCATGCCCTGGATGGGCATGCCGGTCTCGCGCAGGCGCAACAGGAAAGCCAGCCAGTCCAGGTCGGCGCTCGCATAGCGGCGCTGACCGCCCGGTGCACGGGACACCGCGGCGATCAGCCCGATGCGCTCGTAGTAGCGCAGCGTGAAGGCCGTGAGGCCGGTGCGCTTGGCGACTTCCGCGATGGTCAGGCTGGTTTCCATGGCGTTGATTCTCGAAATTAGAGCGCGCTCTAAGTCAAGCGCTTTGTCGAACTATTTTTGCGCAACGTGCAAATCGGCTTCGAGCCAGCCCCGCAGGCTGTTCATGAAGGCCAGGGCCCGCACGCCAGGCAGATCGTCCACCCGGACGACCGCTTCGGCAAGCTGGCCGCTGTGCAGGCGACTGGCGCGGCCGATGCCGCTGAGCAGCCCGCAGCGCAGCGGCGGCGTGACCCAGCGGCCGTCGCCGAGCAGCAGCGCGATGTTGCCGCGCGTGCATTCGGTGATCTCGCCGTCGCGGTTCCAGAGCAGGGTGTCGAACATGCCCGGAGCCGTGGGTGCGAAGGCCTCGTAGTGGGCGCGGCGCGTGGTCTTGAAGCGGGTGAAGTCGCTGCCCGATTCATCGAATGCGCGGTCCGCCAGTTGCAGCTGCACGCGCGCAGGCGCCGCTTCCATGGCAAAGGCTTCGGCGCGGGGCGTGCCATGGGCATCGAGCAGCAGGCGCACGCGCCATGTGCCGCTCGGGTGTCGGGTTCGAAGGCGGTGCAGGCATGCGGCGACAGGCTCTTCGTTCCACGCACGGCCGAAGTGCTTCGCGGCAGTCGCCATGCGCGCGAGGTGCGCCGGCGCATCGCGCAATTCGCCTTCCACCAGCGCCAGCGTCTCGAGCAAATCGAAAGACGGGCCCACGAGGCCTCCTTGCGCGCGGGACAGGAAGGCGCGCTTGTGCCGCCATTCTTCCCACTCGGCATCGGCCCGGGCATCGGCCGTGATGCCGCTGCCGATGCCGCAGCGCGCCTCGGCGCCGCGCAGCGTGACCGTGCGGATCGGCACGTTGAAGGTCGCATGCCCGCCGGGCCGCACGACGCCCACCGCGCCGCAATACACGCCGCGCGCCTCGGGCTCCAGCGCGCGGATCAGCCGCATCGCGCTGACCTTGGGCGCACCGGTGATCGAGCCGCAGGGGAACAGCGCCGCGAACACATCGGCCAGCGCCATGCCTTCGCGCACCCGCGCTTCGACGTCCGACGTCATCTGCCACACGGTGGGCAGCGCCTCGGTGTGAAAGAGCCGGGGCACGCGCACGGAGAAGGGCTGGGCCACGCGCGACAGGTCGTTGCGGATCAGGTCCACGATCATCACGTTCTCGGCCCGCTCCTTGGGCACGGTGCGCAGCCGCTGCGCCAGCGCCTCGTCTTCGGCCGGCGTGGCGCCGCGTGGCGCCGTGCCCTTCATGGGTCGCGCGAGGATGCGTTCGTCCTGCCAGTCGAAGAACAGCTCGGGCGACACCGACAGCACCTGCTCTTCGCCGCTGTCGATGAAGGCGGTGTAGCCGTCCGGCTGCGCCTGCCGCAACGCGAGGAACCAGTCGCGCGCGTTGCCCTGGAAAGCGGCATGCAACGCGGCGGTGTAGTTGATCTGATAGAGCTCGCCGTCCGCGATCGCGCGGTGAATGGTCTGCATGCGCTGGTCGAAGGACTCGCGCGACAGGCTGCCTTGCCAGTCGATCGACGGTGCGGCGGGCGATGCTTCGGGCCAGGGCTGTGTTTCGTCGTGCACGCCGAACCACGCCAGCGGCCCGTCGGCTTCATGCACGGCGAACGCGGGGTCGAACGCCGAGGCTGCCTCGTAGCGCAGATAGCCCACGCACCAGCGCCCCTCGCGTGCCATCGCCTCGACCGCCTCCAGCACCGGCCGCACTTCGGCCGGGGTGCGCGCCACCAGCACGCGAGAAGGCGCGCCGAAAGCCACGCGCAGCCGGCTCGCGCCGTCGCCGCGCGGCTGCGCGAAGTCGATCAGCGTGCCCGGACGCGGCGGCGTCTTTCCCTCACCCGGCATTGTTCGCCGCAACCACCGGCTCGGCCTCGGGCGTCCCCCGGGCCAGCACCCGCTTGCGCACCGCGTAGATGTTGTTGCGCAGCGCATAGAGCTCGTCGGCATACGACAGCGGCACCGCCACCTTGTTGACGGTGCGGTCGAGCTGGTCGAGGTCGTCCAGCAGCGTCTTCTGCTCGCCTTGCCGCGAATCGACCCTGGCCTCGATGTCGCGCAGCCGTGCATACCAGCGGAACACGCGGCGGCGCACGCGGAACTGGTACAGCGGGGGCACCACGCGGCTCAGCGGCAGCATCAGCACCAGGAGGCCGCCGAGCACCAGCCACATGCGCTCGACCAGGTTGCTGGCCCAGAAGGGCAGGTAACGCTGCCACACCGGCGGCGTGCCGTTGATGGCGCGGTCGCCCTCGGGGCTCACGGGCAGTTCGCTGGTGCGCGTGTTGGGGAAGTCGCGCGCCCGGTTGAACCAGCCCGCGCCGCTGTGCACCGTCTGCGCGGCCTGCGCGAACAGCTGGCGCAGGGCAGGGTGGGTCTGCTCGCGCGACAGCAGCGACGTGGTGGCCGCGAGCAGCGACACGTCGTGCGGCGGCAGGTCTTTGGCCAGGTCGACCACGCCGCGCGGCAGCGTCACGCTCGACAGGAACGGAAAGCGCCGCGAGTAGGCGTCGGCCTGCCCGAAGTCCATCAGCTTGATGTCGTCCGAGCGCAGCAGGTGCTGCACCTGCGGCGACTGCGGCGCCGAAGACAGCACGATCGCGTCGAGCAGCCCGGCCTCGAGCGCGGCGGCCGCGGCGCCCTGTTCGAGGTTCGACAGCAGCAGGTCGTCGGGCCCGAGCTTGTTGGCCTTGAGCAGGCGCTCCATGATGTCCGGCAGGCCGCTGCCCGGCAGGTCGACGTTCACGCGCAGGCCGCGCAGTTGCGCGAGCGAGGTCAGCGTGCTGGTCTTCTTGTCGATCTTCTGCGCCGTGTCGGTGCGGTAGAACAGCCAGATCGGCTCGAAGAACAGGCTGCCCAGCGAATTGAGCCCGGCCTCTTCGTCGGCCACCGGGTCGGCGCTGCCGCCGCGCACGAAGCCCACGTCGCGCCGCCGGTGCGCAGCAGCTGCAGGTTCTCGGTCGAGCCCGAAGTCGGCTTGAGCTCGACCTCGATGCCCGTGTGCTTGAGCGCCTCGGCATAGCGCTTGCCGAATTGCGCGTAGGCGCTGCCCGTCGGGCCGGTGGCCAGCGTCACGTGCTTGGGCGGCTGCGGCTGCAGCCACCAGTAGGCCGCGACCAACAGGCCGATGACCAGGAACACGATCGGCCCCGCCGAGGCGATCAGGTCGCGGATCGACAGCAAGATGAGCTTCAAGGTTCTGGGGAACGCCATGGGGGTCTCTTCCGTGTTCGTTCAGCCGCGCGCGCGCCGAGGTCGGCCACGCAGGGAATGTAGAGGTCGCCGACCGCCACGGTGCGCGCGGCATGCACCGCGCGCAGCGTGGCGATGGCCACCGCCTCGGCCGCCATGGTGCTCAGCACGGTCATGCCGGGGGCGTCGCCGTCCAGCGGCACGCGGCCGGTGGCCAGCGCGAACAGCGTGTCGCCGTCGCTCATGGTGTGGACCGGGTTGATGGCGCGGGCCAGGCCGTCGTGCGCCACGTTGGCCAGGCGGTTGGCCTGCACCTTGGTCAGCACGGCGTCGGTCGCGATCACGCCGATGGTGGTGTTGGTGCCCGCGAGCAGCGGCTTGGGCCGCTCGCCGCGCAGCAGGGCGCGGCGCGTGTCGAACAGGGCGTTGCCGTCTTCGGTGCGCGCGCCGGCCACGGGCTGGCCGGTGTTGTGGTCGATCACGTCGCCCAGCGAGTTCACGGCAATGAGCGCGCCCACCGTGACGCCGCCGACCTTGACCGACGCGGTGCCGACGCCGCCCTTCATCGCGCGGTGCGCGCCGAAGAGCTTGCCCACCAGCGCGCCGGTGCCCGCGCCGACATTGCCTTCGGCCGGCGCGGCGGTGCTCGCGGCTTCGCAGGCGGCATAGCCGGCGGCGGCATCGGGGCGGATGCGCGCGTCGCCCATCGGCAGGTCGAACAGCACGGCGGCCGGCACGATGGGCAGCGTGCCGAAGCGCACGTCCATGCCGATGCCGTGCTCTTCCATCCAGCGCATCGCGCCGTCGGCGGCCGCCAGACCCCAGGCGCTACCGCCCGCGAGCATCACGGCATGCACCTGCTGCACGAAGTTGCCGGGCGCGAGCAGGTCGGTCTCGCGCGTGCCGGGCGCGGCGCCGCGCACGTCCACACCGGCCACGGCGCCTTCGCGCGCCATGATCACGGTGCAGCCGGTGGGGCGGCGGGTGTCGGAGAAATGGCCGACTTCGATGCCGGCGACGTCGGTGATGGAACCGGCGGAAGGGGTGTGTGCGGAAGAGGGGGCGGACATGGCGGCCGATTATGAGACCGCGCCTTCGTGACAGTCGCCCCGACAGTTGCAAGAAGTAGTTTCTTGTGTCGTCAGCGCCCGCCTGCGCTGGCCTTGATGTCGACGAAGCGCCCGTAGCTCTGCAGCTTCTCGTAGCGCTGGTCGACCAGCGCTCCGGGCTTCAGGTCGGACAACTGCCGCAGCGCGTCGCCCAGGGCGCGCTTGAGCGAGGCCGCCGCCTGCTTCGGATCACGGTGGGCGCCGCCCACCGGCTCGTTCACGATCTTGTCGATCAGGCCCAGGGCCTTCAGGCGCGGGGCGGTGATGCCCAGTGCCTCGGCCGCGTCCTGAGCCCGCTCGCTGGTCTTCCAGAGAATCGAGGCGCAGCCTTCGGGGCTGATCACCGAATACACCGCGTACTGCAGCATCAGCATCTGGTCGGCCACGGCAATGCCGAGCGCACCGCCGGAGCCGCCTTCGCCGATCACCGTGGTGATGATCGGCACTTCGAGCTGCGCCATTTCCAGGATGTTGCGGCCGATGGCCTCGGACTGCCCGCGCTCCTCGGCGTCGATGCCGGGGTAGGCGCCCATGGTGTCGACGAAGGTGAACACCGGCAGGCCGAATTTCTCGGCCGTCTTCATCAGGCGCAGCGCCTTGCGATAGCCCTCGGGCTTGCACATGCCGTAGTTGCGCAGCACCCGCTCGCGGGTGTCGGCGCCGCGCTGGTGGCCCAGCACCATGCAGGGCGTGCCGTTGAAGCGGGCCAGACCGCCCACCAGTGCCATGTCGTCGGCGTAGTGGCGGTCGCATGCAGCTCGACGAAGTCGGTAAAGATGGCCTGGATGTAGTCGAGCGTGAGCGGCCGTTCGGGGTGCCGCGCGATCTTGAAGATCTGCCAGGGCGTGAGCTCGCCGTAGATGTCCTTGGTGAGCTGCTGGCCCTTCTTGTCGAGCTGGTCGATTTCCTGCGAGATGTCGACCGCGGAACCTTCCTGCATCGATCGCAGGGCCTCGATCCGGGATTCGAGTTCGGCAATGGGCTGTTCGAAGTCGAGATAGCTTCGTTTGGGCAAGTTCTGTTCCTGTGTCCGGCGTGTTCGTCGCCGCATTCTAGGGAAGCGGCGACGGGCCCCCGGCCGGACTCAGTTCGCCGGGACGATCGACAGCACGGTCAGCGCGCCGTCGACCTTGTCGGCCGTGAACTGCACCTTGTCACCCGGCTTCACCTTGCCGAGCAGCGCGGGGTCGCTCACGCGGAAGACCATCGTCATGCCGGTCATTTCGAGGTTGGGAATGTCGCCGTGCTTCAGCGTGATCTTCTTGGCGTCGGTGTCGACCTTGCGCACTTCGCCCTCGACGGAGGGCAGCGCGGCCTGGGCGAAGGCGGCCGTGGCGAGCAGGGCGGCGCACAGTGCGGTGAACAGTTTCTTCATGATGTCTTTCGTTGGTTGGGTTGGTGGTGGTTCAGCGATAGCTCTGGAAGACGCGCGTGCTGCCGTCGGCCAGCACCAGCAGCACGTCGTAGGGATCGCGCTGGTCGCCGTAGGCCGGGCCGTCCATGCCCGGCGAGCCGACCGGCATGCCGGGCACCGCGAGGCCGACGGCCTTGGGCTTTTCCTTCAGCAGGCGCTGCACCTCGCGCGCGGGCACGTGGCCCTCGATGGCGTAGCCGCCGACCCGCCCGGTGTGGCAGGAGCCCAGCTTGGCCGGGATGCCCAGCCGCTCGCGCGCGGCGCCGTTGCCCTCGTCGTGCACGCGGGTCGCGAAGCCGTTCTTGTTGAGGTGCTTGACCCAGTCCTGGCAGCAGCCGCAGTTCGGGTCTTTCCAGATCTCGACCATGGGCGCGGCGGCCAGGGCCGGCAGCGGCAGGGCCGCCGCGAGCGCCAGCAGCGGGGCGGCGCGTTTCAGCAGGGTTCGTCGTTGCATGGGGTGCTTTTCCTTTCGTCTTCAGGGCTTGGCGGCGGCGGCCAGCACGCGCACGCGGCCGGCCATGCCGAGTTCGTAGTGGTCCTTCACCAGGCAGGCAAAGTCGAAGTCGCCCGCGCGGTTGAAGGTCCAGACCATGTCGCCGGTCTTGCCGGCGGGCACGTGCACCATCCACGGGTCGTCGTGTTCCATGTCCGGGAATTTCTTCATCATGGCGGCGTGCGCCTCGATCTCGGCCGTGGTGCCGAGCACCAGTTCGTGCAGCTCCTTGCCGCGGTTCTTCAGGCGCAGGCGCACGGTGTCGCCCTCGTGCACCTCGATGACCGACGGCGTGAACGTCATGTCGTCGGCCATCGCGATGTCGATGGTGCGTTTCACCGCGCCGGGCTTGCCCGCGATGCCCCAGGGCTTCTGCTCCGGCGCGAGCGCGGCGGCGCCGGGCGGCTTGGGGGCGTGGCCTTCGTGCGCTATCGACGCGGTGGCGACGGCCGCGAGCGCCAGGCACGCGGCGACGGATTGAAGTGTCTTGTTCATGGTGTGGGTTCCGGATGAAACGGTGTGGTGAGTCAGTGGTCGTGGCCGCCGCCGCCCGAAGGCTTGCGCACGGTCGCGTCGGCGTCGCCGCCCTTGGTGGCCGCGGGCGCGTTGCGCGTGGCCGGCGGCACGTTGGCCCCCGGCACCTCGCGCGCCACCGTGCCCGCCGGGTGCTTGAACCAGCCGGGGTCGCTGTAGTCGCCGGGCTTCTGGTCGCGCCGCACCTTCAGCAGCGTGAACATGCCGCCCATCTCGGCCGAGCCGAAGGGGCCGGTGCCGGTCATCATGGGCACGGTGTTGTCGGGAATGGGCATTTCCATCTCGCCCATGTCGGCCATGCCCTTGTCGCCCATCACCATGTAGTCGGGCACGAGCTTGCGGATCTTCTCGGCCACGCCCTTGTGGTCGACGCCGATCATGGTCGGCACCTCGTGGCCCATCGGCCCCATCGTGTGGTGCGCCTTGTGGCAGTGCAGCGACCAGTCGCCTTCCTCGTCGGCGATGAATTCCATCTGCCGCATCTGGCCCACCGCCACGTCGACCGACACCTCGGGCCAGCGCGCGGTGCGCGGCACGGGGCCGCCGTCGGTGCCCGTCACCTCGAACTCGTGGCCGTGGATGTGGATGGGGTGGTTGGTCATCGTGAGGTTGCCCGCGCGAATGCGCACGCGGTCGCCCTTGCGCACGTTGAGCGTGTCGATGGCCGGGAACACGCGGCTGTTGAAGCTCCAGATGTTGAAGTCGGTCATGGTGTTGACCTTGGGCGTGGCGCTGCCGGGCTCCACGTCGAAGCTGCCGAGCAGAAAGCAGAAATCACGCTGCACCGGCTCGATGAGCGGATGGCTGCGCGCCTCGCGCGGATGCGTGACCCAGAAGCCCATCATCCCCATGGCCATCTGCACCATCTCGTCGGCGTGCGGGTGGTACATGAAGGTGCCGGGGCGGCGCGCGGTGAACTCGTAGACGAAGGTCTTGCCCGGCGGAATGTGCGGCTGCGTGATGCCGCCCACGCCGTCCATGCCGTTGGGCAGGCGCTGGCCGTGCCAGTGCACGGTCGTGTGCTCGGGCAGGCGGTTGGTGACGTAGACGCGCACGCGGTCGCCCTCGACCACCTCGATGGTCGGGCCCGGCGACTGGCCGTTGTAGCCCCACATGTTGACCTTGAAGCCGGGCGCCATTTCGCGCATCACGGGTTCGGCGACGAGGTGGAACTCCTTGACGCCGGCGTTCATGCGCCAGGGCAGCGTCCAGCCGTTGAGGGTGACGACGGGGTTGTAGGGGCGGCCGTTCGGCGGGTTGAGCGGTGGTGCGGTGGCGGTGGAGCTTTGCGAGACGGGCTCCGGCAAGGCGGCCATGGCCACGCGGCTCACGGTGGTGGCGGCAACGGCCGTGGCCGCGCCCGCGAAGAAATTGCGACGGTTCATGTCAGTGGCCTCCCGCCGCGGGTGTTTCGTTGGCGGCCGCGGTCTGCAGCGCCGTCATGCCGCCGGGCGAACTGCCCGTGAGCACCAGTTGCAGGTCGGTGTCTGCCAACCAGAAGTCGCGCTGCGCCTCGATGCCCGAATTCACGGCGAGCATGCTGGCGCGCGTTTCGCCGAGCAGTTCCCACACGCTGGCGAGCATGCCGTTGTAGCGCAGCACCATCTCTTCGTTGACCTTCTTGCGCAGCGGCAGTACCTCGTCGCGGTAGCGGCGAGCGATGGCGTAGGCCGTGTTCCAGCCCTGCCACGCTTCGCGCGCCTCGCTCGCGGCCAGCACGCCCACGTCGCGCACGCGCGCGGCCGATTGCAGGTACAGCGCCTCGGCGCGGCCGTTGCGGGCCTGGCCCCAGTCGAAGATCGGAATCGGCAGGTCCAGCTCGAAACCGCGCTGCGTGCTGCGCGAGCGGTCGGCGCCGTTGTCGAACTTGCTGTTGCGCGCGATGCCGATGTCCATCGCGTTGATCACGCTGGTGGCGTGCGTGAGGCCGAGCGAGCCGGCCACCGCCGTGTTCTGCGCCTGCGCCGAGCGCACGTCGAGCCGGTCGCGCAGCGCTAGCGCCTGCACGTCGCCGAGCTCGGGCGCGGCCTTGGGCAGGGCCGGCAGGCGGTCGGGCAGGGTGTAGGCGGTGCGCTCGCCGCTCAGGCCGAGCAGCCGCGTGAGCTGCTCGCGCGAGGCGACGGCCGCCTGCTCGGCGCGGGCCAGCTGCGCGCCCGCGTCGGCCAGCAGCAGCTGCTCGCGCGTGCGTTGCAGCGCGCTCCAGTTGCCGACCTGGGCCATGCGGTGCGCGAGTTCGGCACCGGCTTCGGCAGCGTCTTTGGCGTCGCGCAGGTACGCCACGCTCTGCTGCGCGGCCACCGCGCGGACCCAGGCGCGGCGTGTGTCGGCGGCCAGCACCAGCACGCTCTGCGCGGCCTGCAGCTTGGCCGACTCGTGCCGCTGGCCGGCCCAGCGCGCCTGCCACGGCAGCGTGATGAGGCCCACCACGTTGAAGCTCAGCAGGCGGTCGATCTCGCGCTCGCTGCCCTGGGTCAGGCGGCTGAAGGCGAACACCGGGTTCGGCAGGCTCGCGGCCTGCACGCGGTCGGCGTCGCTCAGCTGCAGCGTGGCGAAGGCGTCCTGCACGCGCGGGCTGTTGAGCAGCGCGATGCGCACGGCCGCCTCGGCATCGAGCGGCTGTGCGAGCAGCTCGCCGACGCGCTGCCGAGACGCCTCATCGGGTGTGCGCTGGGCGGCGGCGCCCGCCATGAGCGGGTTGCCCGCGACCAGCGCCTGCACGTCGGCGGTGCCGCCGTCGGACGAGAGGCTGGCGCAGCCGGCGAGCACCAGCGCGGCGGCCAGCACGGTCGCGGTACGGATGAATGAAACGGAAGGTGTGCGGCCGCCGGGCGGACGCGGGTGGCTACACGCTCGGTAGCGATGGGTGCCGGCAGGCTGCCGGCCAAGGATGGGGTTCACGCTCGATCTCCATGAGCAATACGACGGACGCCGCGAGCCGCAAAGGGCTCACCGCGGACGGACTACGGGCAGGGAGATCAGGAAATGGGCGGCTTCAGGCCCTGGGCGGGCTCCGCGCTGGCGAAGCGGCTCGCGTGTGCCGCGGGCGGCGCCTGGGGCGCGCTGTGCACGATGTCGATGAGGGGCATGCCGCCGAGCGCCACGGTGTGGCAGACCTGGCAGGCGGTGCAGGTGCCGCAGCCTGGTGGTCGGTGCCGCTGTGGCTGCTGCTGCTGGTGTCGTCGTGCGAGCCGGCGTGGTCGGCCATCATCGACATGGCCATGTCCATGCCGCCGCCGGCTTCCATCGCCTCGTGGCAATGGGCCTCGGTGGCCGCCGCCGTCGCCATGGAAACGGACGAGGTCGCGGGCATCGAATGCCGCACCATCTCGACCGCCATGGCATCGCCGAGCCAGCCGCGAATGGGCAGCAGGGCGATCATGAGGGCGAGCAGCAGGGTGCGCATGGCGCGGATGATAAACCGGGGCCCTAAGCCACCAGTTGGCCGCGGGCCTTGTCGGCCCACACCTGCAGGTTGTCGAGCAGGTCTTTCTGGCTGAACGAGCAGCTTTCTTCGCTGAAGAGCGCGCTCGACTCGAGCCGGTCGAGCAGGTTCAGCAGGACCTCGCCGTAACGCGGCGGCAGGGCGGCGAGCAGTTCGGTGCTGGCGCGCGCGTCGTTGGACAGCGTGGTGACGGAGCCGTCGCCGCCATTGCTGCGCAGCGTAGCGATGCGCGCGGCAATGGCGTCGAGCTGCGCCGTGGCGGCCTGGTTGCTCATGGCGTGGTCTTTCCGGGTGGCGGCAGCGACAGCCCGCGCTCGCGCATCAGGTCGCGCAGGATGTCGGGGTAGTCGGTGATGAGGCCGTCGGCGCCCCAGTCCATCAGCCGCTGCATGTCGGCGCGCTGGTTCACGGTCCAGGGCAGCACCTTGAGGCCGAGCTTCTGCGCTTCCTTGATGACGGCGGGAGACAGGTCGCCGTAGGCCGGCGACCAGATCACCGGGCCGGGCCCGTTGGCCGACGCGGCCCTGACCATCTGCGGCACCGAGGCAAAGCTCGCCAGTTCCAGGCCGGCCGTCCAGCGGCTGTCCTTCAGCGTGCGGGGCGTGGTGAGGTAGGCGCGCGGCAGCTGCGGCGCGAGCTGGCCGACCAGCGCCAGCGTGCGCCAGTCGAAGCTCTGGATGGTCACGCGGTCGGCCATCTTCGCCTTGTCGATTTCGGCCAGCAGCGCGCGCACCATCGGCTCGGGCGCGGCGGTTTCGTCGGGCTTGCCGGGGTCGACCTTGGTCTCGATGTTGAAGCGCACCGTGGCCGCGTTGGCGCCGCGCGCCTGCACCTGGGCGAACAGCGCGGCCAGCGCCGGAATGCGCTCGCCGTCGCGCGGCTGCTGCAGCGCGAACTGCTTGCCGTAGTTGCTCGACGGGTTCAGGCGGCCCACGTCGTAGGTCTGCAGCTGCGCCAGCGTGAGCGAGCGGATCGCGGCGCCGCTCCTGGGCGCGAGCCAGGCGCCGCCGGCGTCGCGCGTGTGGTCGGGGTTGAGCGAGGTGTCGTGCGAGATCACGACCACGCCGTCGGCCGTGAGCCCGATGTCGAGCTCCAGCGTGGTCACGCCCAGGTCGATGGCGTTGTTGAACGCCGCCAGCGTGTTCTCGGGCGCCAGCCCGCGCCCGCCCCGGTGGGCCTCGAGGTCGAAGTGCTGCTTGGCCGTGGGCGTGATGGCCGCGCAGCCGGCGGCGAGCAGGGCAGTGGCGAGGAGCGCGTATTTCATTTGAGCTGTACCTTGATGCCGGTGTCCAGCACCGTGATGTCGCCGACCTCGTAGGTCTTGCGGCCGACCGTCAGTTCGTCGGCGGTGAAGCTGCGCAGTATCTGGCCTTGCAGCAGCTCCTGCGCCACCACCGCGCCCACTTTCTGCAGCCGCTCGGCGTCGCGCCCTTCCACGCCCTGCAGCTCGAGCTTTTCGGCCTTGGGCTGGTCCAGGCGCAGCGCGCGCGTGGCGGCGTCGTATTTCAGCGCGCTGCTGACCGAAACCACGCCTTGCACCGGCGACGCCGCGAGCAGGGGGCTCGCGATGGTCAGCGTGGCCGTGATGGCTGCGCGGTTGGTTTGCCCATTGAGGCCCAGCTGCGGGTCGCGCAGGCCGACCATGAAGATCTCCGCATAGCGCTCGGCCACCGGAAAGCGCTTGGCGATCTGCGCCTGCAGCTCGTCGCGCGTGGCGGTGTATTCGCTGGTGAAGAAGTTGAAGCCAGCCAGCGCCGCGAACGGCGCCTGCAGGGCCGCGGCGCCCAGCAGCGCGCGCAGCATCCGACGGCGATAGGGAAGAGGAGCAAAAGAACGGATGTGCATACCTTGCCGAGCTTGCCACAGGCGCAAACGTTCCCCGGGGCCGGGTGTTGTTGGCATGCGCATTTGTCTGGCGGGG
Organism: Variovorax sp. E3; assembly: GCF_016082275.1. Classification (GTDB taxonomy): domain Bacteria; phylum Pseudomonadota; class Gammaproteobacteria; order Burkholderiales; family Burkholderiaceae_C; genus Variovorax. Next base: position 11,041 of record NZ_MOWM01000100.1, on the reverse strand, counting down.
TTAAATTTTGTAATAAAAATGATTGACGCGCGACCCGCGCACCCGGAGCGCCGGCGGCCCGGCTTCCGCTCGGCGCGCTGCGCACACTGCTAGCCGTCGAGCGGCAACGCGTAGCGCGCGAAAGACCTGCTGCCCTTGTGGATCTCGCTGTGCAGCGAGAACCCGAAGCCTTCGTACAGACGGCGCAGCGCGGCGCGGTCCGCCACGCAGTCGAGCCGCAGGCACTGCCGGCCCAGGCCGCGCGCATGTTCGCGCGCAAAGGTCAGCAGCAGGGCCGGCACGCCTTGCCCGGCCCAGGCCCTGCGCACGGCCAGCTTGTGCACGAACACCGAACTCCCGCTGTCGATCTCGGGCCAGAAGTTCGGGTCTTCGAGGTCGAGCCGCATTACGCCGGCCACGTCGCCGTCGTGGCGCGCAATGAAGTAGCGGCCGGCATCGGTGTCGCGCTGGATGCGTTCCAGCCCGATGTCGGTGGCCGACCACAGCGGCCGGCCTTCGGCGGCGATCCACTGGGCGGCTTCGTTCAACACGGCCGCCACGGTGGCGGCCTCTTCAGGGCGGGCTTGTTCGATCTGCATCGGGCCCGAGCATAGAGAAATAACTATTGCCAGCGGTAGCGTGCCGTGAGCGTCGCTGTTCGGCGGGTGCCTTGGTAGCACTCTCCGTGGTAGCAGATGGAGTTGTACTTCTTGTCCGCCAGGTTGGAGATGTTGAGTGCGAAGCGCCAGGGGCCGCGTTCGTAGTGCGCGGCCGCGTCGAAGAGCGTCACGCCGCGCTCGAATGTGGAGTTGGACTCGTCGTTCTGGCGTTTGCGACGTAGCGCACGCCACCGCCGAATCCCACGCCGTTGCCCAGCGTGTAGTCGAGCCACACCGAGGCGGACTGCTTGGGCACGAGCGGCGGGATCTTGCCGACTTCGCCCGGATCAGCGCTGTCGAGCACCTTCATGTCCAGCCAGGTGTATGCGGCGGCGAGGTTCAGGCCCGGTGCGATCTCGCCCTTGGCCTAGAGTTCGATGCCGCGGGAGCGCTGCCTGCCGATCTGGCGTCCCTCGCCGGTTGCCGGGTCGTAGGTCACCACGTTGGTCTTGCGCAGGTCGAAGGCTGCGGCGGTGAACAGGGTGCGCGTGCCGACGGGCTGGAACTTGACGCCAACTTCCACCTGTTTGCCGCGGCTGGGCTTGAAGGGTTCGCTGTTCGCGTCGACCCCGCTGTTGGGCAGGAAGGACGTGACATGGCTGATGTAGGGCGCCCAGCCGCTGCTGAACAGGTAGGTCAGGCCCGCCCGGCCACTGAACGCGCTGTCCGATTGCCGGGTATGGCTCGTGTCCAGGTAGTCGTCGGTGAGCTGGCGCACATGATCCTGGCGGCCGCCGAGGGTGACGACCCAGTGCTCGCCGAACTTGATCTGGTCCTGGGCATAGAAACCGGTCTGGCGTGTCGACTGGGCCAGGTGGCTCAGCGGGTCGGTCGGCATCGTCACGGCCTGGCCGTAGACAGGGGCGAACAGGTCGAGGTCGGGGGCCGGGCCGATGAAGCGCCGCTGCTTGCCTTTCTGGTCGCTGTAGTCGACACCCAGCAGCACCGTGTGTTGAACGGCGCCGTACTGCAGCTTGCCCTGCACGCTGGTGTCGAGCACCGTCAGGTTCACGGGGTCGTTCCAGGTCCGGGCGATGCGGGAGAGCGTGTGCTGGTCTTCGCCGAGCGAGTCGATCCAGACGACGCGCCGGTCCATGGCGATCTGGCTGTAGCGGAAGTCTGGCGAAGGGTCCAGCTGTCGTTCAGGGCCGTCTCGAAGCGGTAACCGACGGCGCTCGAGGTCTGCTTGAGCTGGCCGAAGCTGTGGTCACCCATCTTGATGGGGTACTGAACGTAGTTCTGGGCGAAGTAGTAGGGGTCTTCGGCCGTGTTGTTCCTGAGGTACTCGCCGAAGACCGTCAACGAGGTGGACGCATTGGGCTGCCAGCGCACCGAAGGCGCGATGTAGGAGCGCGTGTGGTTCAGCTTGCGGCCGTCGGGGTACCGGTCCTGGTCGTTGCCGTCCAGGCCCACGCCGATCAGGCGGTAGCTCAGGTCGGTGTTGCCGCCGATCTTGTCGCCGAGGTCGAACGCCAGTTGCTTGCGTTGGAAGCTGCCGTACTGGACTTCGATCTCGCGCACCCGTTCGCCGGGCTCCTTGCTCACGCGGTTGACGATGCCGCCTGCATCCGCCTTGCCGAAGACCATCGATGCCGGGCCGCGCAGCACCTCCACGCGCTCCAGGGCGTAGGGCTCGGTCAGGTAGTAGGTAGGCAGGAACCCCGGTTGGCCGAGTCCGTCCCGGTAGATGCCAGTGACGCCGGCCTCGAAGCCCCGCAGCAGGATGTATTCCCAACTGCGGTTGTCGGGGCCGTAGGTGCTTGTGGTGACGCCGGGCGTGTAGCGCACGGCGTCCATGACGTCCTGTGCGCCGCGCGCGTCCATTTCGGCGCGGCCGATGACCGAGATCGACTGCGGCACCTCGATGAGCGGTGTGTCGGTCTTGGTGGCCGTGGCGCTGATCCGCGCGGCGTAGCCGAGCAGGGGGCCGGTGGCGGTTTCGCGCTCGGCTTCGGCCGTCACCCGCACCGTGGGGAGCGTGCGCGCGTCGGCGGCCGGTGCGGGTTCGGCAGGCGCGGGCTGGCTGCGCAGCACGTAGCCACCGTTGTCCAGCCGCACCGCCTGCAGGCCGGTGCCACCGAGCAGGGCGGCCAGCGCTTCCTGCTGCGTGAACTGCCCGCGCACGCCGGCAGTGCGCTTGCCCTCGGTCTGGTCGGCAACGAAGGTCAGCGGCAGGTTGGCCGCGCTGGCAAAGCTGCGCAGGGCCGGGACCAGGGGGCCTGCGGGCACGTTGTAGTTCTGGCGTGCCGCCTGCGCCTGCTGGCCGGCGGGTGCCTGGGCGAGCGCTGCGCCGGGAGGCACGGCCAGCAGGGCAAGGCCGCAGACGGCCATCGACACGGCGTGGGCCACGGGCCTCATGGCAGGCGCCGGAAAGGCGGAAGTGGCGGTGGTCTCGCGAGCCTGTCGGCTGTCTTGGTGTCGGTGCTGGCGCCCGTTGGTCGGCATGGTGGTCTCTCGAAGTGATTGCTGAAAAAAAGCCCTCACTTGGTAGGTGCCGCGAGAAATCGAATCGGGCAGGCGGAAACGGCAAATTCTTGAAAAAAAGTTGAGAGATGCCTTATTTCGCAGACTCCACCGTCGCCCAGAGCTTGGTGCGTGTGCGCACCTGCACCGGGAGCACGCTGGGCAGCATCGCAAGGATGCGGTCGGTGTCTGCGAGCGGAAACACGCCCGAAAAGCGCAGGCTGGCCACCGCAGGGTCGCAACGCACGATGCCGGGCCGGTAGCGGCCGAGCTCTTCGATGAAGTCGCCCAGGCGCATGTCGTCGGCAATGAGCTGGCCCAGTGTCCAGGCCGAGGTCTGGTCGTCGACCACGGCGAGTGCGTTGATGTCCGCCGCAGTGAAGGTGGTGCGTTCGCCGGCGTGCAGCAGGCGGGGGGCGCCGGGCGTGGCCGAAGGCGTGATCTCGACCGCGCTCTCCAGCACGGCAACGCGGGTGCGGCCGCTTTGCTGGCGCACGCTGAAGCGAGTGCCGAGCGCGCGGATGCGTCCTTCGGCGGTGTCGACGACAAAGGGCCGGCTGTCGCTGCGGGCGTGGCCTGTGACGATCATCACTTCGCCCGCCAACAGACGAACCAGGCGCCGCTCGCCGTCGAAGCGCACGTCGATGGCACTCGCCGTGTTGAGGGTGATGCGCGTGCCGTCGTCCAGCGACACGCTGCGCTGTTCGCCGGTGCCCGTGCGGTAGTCGGCGACCGTTTGGCGCCAGGTCTGGGTGCGTGACGCGAGCACGCCGGTGGCGCCGGCCGTGCCGAGCCAGAAGAGCGCGCGCATGGCTCTGCGGCGGCCCGGCGCGACGGTGCGATCGGCTGCAAGCGAAAGCGCCGAGTGGGCGGCTGCGGGGTGCAAGCCCTTGAGGCGCGCGGCGAAGTTCTCGATGTGCTGCCACGCGCGTTCGTTGTCGGGGTTGCGCCGGCGCCATTGTTGCCAGCGCTGGCGGTCTTCGTCGGTGGCCTCGCCGGACATCAGCAGGGTGAGCCATTCGGACGCTTCGTCGGCCGTGGTGTCGCTGAAAGGGTGGGCGTTGTTCGGGGCTGTCAGCATTTCAGCTTTCTGCCGTGCCGTTGTTTGGGGCGTGTGCACTGCACACCTTCGGCGGGAGCGCGCTCTGAACAACGACGTACGGCACGCACGCAGCCGAAAACCAGAAGGCGGTGCGACATTTCAGCCAGCCAGGTTGAAGAAGCACTGCCGGTTGGCACGCGACAGGTACTGCTTCACCGAACTGGCCGACACGCCCAGCCGCTCGGCAATCTCCGCATAGCTCAGACCTTCGAGATGCGCCAGCAGAAAGGCTTCCTTCACGGCCGGCGGCAGGCTGTCGAGTACGCGGTCGATCTGGTGCAATGCCTCGATGGCCAGCAGCTGCACTTCGGGCGAGGGCGCCATGTCCTGCGGCAAGGCAGCCAGCGCCTCGAGGTAGCTCTCTTCCAGGATCTGACGACGATGCCGGTGCGCCATCAGTCGCCGGGCGATCGTTGCAAGGAAGGGGCGCGGTTCGCGGATCTCGCCCGGCGCACCTGCCGTAATCACGCTGACAAAGGTGTCCTGCGCCAGGTCGGCCGCAGCGAATGAATCGCCGAGCTTGCGGCGCAGCCATGTCTGCAGCCACCCGTGGTGATCGCAATAGAGCGTCTGCACTTGCTGATGCAAGACGGACTCGGCGGCAGACATGGCTTCCCTCTCGGCCAGCTGCCTGGCATGGGTTCAAAGATAATGAGAACGTTTCTCATTAATTTTAAGTGAGTCGAATTGGCCAGCGCAACCGTTGTGTCTCATCGATGCCGCACCACGTCGAAGCCTTCGTCGCCGTCGGCGGCGCGAAGTGGCTGCTGATCAGGTCGAACTGTGCGTCCGAGGTCTCGAAGGCGTGCGTGCCCGACGCATTGCGCGCGCGCAGCCGCTGCTTGCACACGTCATCGGGCACGTCGAGAAAATGCAGCCTGTGCGCCGCGCCGGCCTGCTCGAAGATGCCGCGCATCCAGGCGCGGTTGGCGATCGTGTTGGCGGGAAAGTCGAGCACCACCGACACGCCGGCCTTCAGCAGCGCGGCCACGTGCTCCGCCATCGCCGTCTTCAGCCGTGTGGATGCGCGCACATAGTCGGGCAGCTCGCGGATCTCGCCGGGGTACAGCGCGGCGAGCCAGGTGTCCTCGCTGATGCGTACCGTGGCGGGTTCGGCGGCCAGCCGCTGGGTCAGCGTCGACTTGCCCGCGGCGATCTTGCCGCAGACCATGTGAAGCACGGGGGTGGTGGGATTCGACAGCATCGTTCGTTCTCCTGTGAGGGTGGTCTTGAAGGAACCCCAGGAGACAAAAAAACCCGCCTCGTGGGGCGGGTCGTATGGCGTGTGTCTTGTGAAACCGCGCGCTACCCCACCATCTCTCGGATGGTGCGAATAATCGAAGCGATCTGCAGGTGGGCCATGGCGCGAGGATAGCGCAGCGCGCCGGCCCCGATCAACCGGTCAGTCGTGCAGCGACGACAAAAACTGCTTGAGCTCCGCCGTCTGCGGATTGCCGAACAGCTCCGCCGGCGGCCCCATCTCGTGCACGCGCCCCTGGTGCATGAAGATCACGCGGTCACTGACCTTGCGCGCGAAGCTCATCTCGTGCGTGACCATCAAGAGCGTCATGCCCTCGTCGGCCAGCGACTCCACCACGCGCAGCACTTCGCCCACCAGTTCGGGGTCGAGCGCCGAGGTGATCTCGTCGCACAGCAGCACGGCCGGCTCCATGGCCAGCGCGCGGGCGATGGCCACGCGCTGCTGCTGGCCGCCCGAGAGTTGGTCGGGCATGGCGTCGAACTTCTCGGCCAGGCCCACGCGGTCGAGCAGCTTGCGCGCCTGCGAGGCGGCTTCGAGGCCGCCGCGCTTTTTCACCAGCGTGGGCGCGAGCATCACGTTCTTGCCGACCGTCAGGTGCGGGAACAGGTTGAAGCTCTGGAAGATCATGCCCACGCGCTGGCGCAGCTCGCGCATGGCCATGGCGCTTTCGTGCAGCAGCGGCTTGCCGTCGACGGTGAGCGCGCCTTCCTGGAACTCCTCGAGCCCGTTGATGCAACGCAGCAGCGTGCTCTTGCCCGAGCCGCTCTTGCCGATGATGGCGATGACTTCGCCGCGCTTGACCTCCAGGTCGATGCCCTTGAGCACTTCGTTGGTGCCGTACGACTTGCGCAGCGCGGTGATGCGCACGATGGGCGCGCCCACCGAGGTGGCGGGTTGCTGTGTTTGTTGTTGTTCAAGCACGGCGGCCATGGGTTTTCCTCTCGAGTTTCTTGGCGTACAGGCTCACGGGAAAGCACAGCACGAAGTAAAGCAGGGCCACGCAGCTGAACACCACGAAGGGCTGGAAGGTGGCGTTCGAAATCATGCTGCCGGCCTTGGTGAGTTCGACGAAGCCGATCACCGACGCCAGCGCCGTGCCCTTGATGACCTGCACCAGGAAGCCGACCGTCGGCGCAATGGCGATCTTCACGGCCTGCGGCAGGATCACGTGGCGCATCTGCTCGCCGAAGCTCAGCGCCAGGCTGCCCGAGGCTTCCCATTGCCCCTTCGGGATCGAGGCCACGCAGCCGCGCCAGATCTCGGTGAGAAAGGCGCTGGTGTACAGCGTGAGCGCCACGCTGGCGGCGGTCCACGCCGACACGTCGATGCCGAACAGCGCAATGCCGAAGTAGGCCAGGAACAGCTGCATCAGCAGCGGCGTGCCCTGGAAGAGCTGCACGTACAGGCCCACGGCGCGGTTTGCCGCCTTGCCGCCGCGCAGCCGCAGTAACAGCAGCGCCGCCCCCACGATGCCGCCGCCGACAAAGGCGATGAGCGAAAGCACGGCGGTCCAGCGCAGCGCCATCAGCAGGTTGCGCAGGATGTCCCAGAGAGAAAAATCAGACATACGGGGTGGCCTCTGGCGTTCAGCGGCCGAAGAAGAACTTCGGTCCCGCCCAGTCGAGCAGCCGCCGCAGCGTGACCGACAGCGCGAGGTAGATCAGCGTGGCAACGATGAAAGCCTCGAAGGCGCGGAAGTTGCGGCTCTGGATGAGGTTGGCCGCGTAGCTCAGCTCCTCGGTCGAGATCTGCCCGCACACGGCCGAGCCCAGCATCACGATGACGATCTGGCTCACCATGGCCGGCCACACCTTCTTGAGCGCGGGCGGCAGCACCACGCGCAGGAACACCTGCGACTTGCTCAGCGCCAGGCTCACCGCGGCCTCGATCTGCCCCTTGGGCGTGGCCTCGATGCCGGCGCGGATGATCTCGGTGGAGTAGGCGCCCAGGTTCAGCACCATCGCGATCACCGACGCCACCTCGGGCGAGAGCTTGACGCCCGCCGCCGGCAGCCCGAAGAAGATGAAGAACAGCTGCACGATGAACGGCGTGTTGCGGATCAGTTCCACATACGTGCCCACGACGATGCGCAGCCACGCGGCCCGTGCGCGCGGGCCCAGGCGCAGAAGGTGCCGACGATCATGCCCAGCACGGTGCCCACGGCCGTGAGGCCGATGGTCCATGCCACGCCGCGCAGCAGCAGCGGCCATTCCGACAGAACCGCCCCGAAGTCGAATTCGATGTTCATGGCCGCGCGGTTCGATCAGACGGGCAGGTCGCCGGCGGCCTTGCCCAGCCACTTCTTCGACATGGCGTCCAGGGTGCCGTCCTTCTTGGCGGCGGCGATGATCTCGTTGACCTTGGCCTTCAATGCGGTTTCGCCCTTGGCGATGCCGACGAAACAGGGGCTGTCTTTCAGCAGCAGCTTGAACTCGGCGCTCACCTTCGGGTTCTTGGCGAGCATGTCGCCGGCGACCGCCGCGCTGGTCGCAAGGGTTTGCGTCTGGCCGGCCACGAAGGCCGCGATGGTCGCGTTGTTGTCCTCGAAGCGGCGGTAGTCGACGTTCGGTGGCGCCACCTTGTTCAGTTCCTGGTCTTCCATCGCGCCGCGCGTCACGGCGACGGTCTTGCCGGCCATGTCGGCGAAGGCGGTGAGCTTCATGCTCTTGGCCGCGTACACGGCCTGGAAGAAGGGCGCATAGGCCGAGGAGAAGTCGATGACTTTCTCGCGCTCGGGGTTCTTGCCGAGCGTGGAGATCACGAGGTCGGCCTTCTTCGTCTGCAGGTACGGAATGCGGTTGGCGCTGGTCACGGGCACCAGCTCGATCTTCACGCCCAGCTTGGCGGCGATGAGCTCGGCCATTTCCACGTCCAGGCCTTGCGGCTTCATGTTCTTGTCGACCGAGCCGTAGGGCGGGTAGTCGGTCGGCACGGCGATCTTGATGGTCTTGGCCTTCAGCACGTTGTCGAGCGCGTTCTGGGCCTGCGCGGCGCCGGTGGCGGCCAGCATGGCCACGGACACCACGGCGAGCGCGAAGTGGCGTTTGGACAGGAAAGAGAAGGTCATAGCAGGGCTCCTAGGTAAGTCGAAGAATCGGATGCGGGTGGGGCCGTGCCGGCGCCGGCCTTGCGGCGCTTGCCCTTGGCGGCGACGGCGGCCTGTGTGTTGTGCAGCGGCGCCAGCGCGTCGCGCAGTTGCGCGAGCGGGTCGGTGGGCGCCTGCACGCGCAGCGCCGCCTGCACCGTGCCGATGTGTTCGGCCATCAGCGCCTCGGCGGCGGCGTGGTCGCCGCGCTCCAGCGCCGCGACGATCTGCACATGGTCTTCGCACGACTGCACCGCGTCGTGCGTCGACTGGTAGAGCATGGCGATCAGCGTGGTGCGCGCGGTGTAGTCGCGCAGCGTGTCGGCCAGCAGCGTGTTGCCCAGGCACTCGGCCAGGCACACATGGAAGTCGCCCAGCAGGAAGCTGCGGTTGCCGACGTCGCTTTCTTTCAGTGCGGCCTTTTCACGCTGAAGGTGCGCCTTCAATTGGCGCAGGGCCGGTTTTTCGATCTTGCCGGCGCTGCCCGCGCTGCGGATGAGCCCCAGCTCGATGACGCGCCGCGCCTCGAAAGCCTCGCGCGCCTCGTCCTGCGAGGGCTCGATGACGAACCAGCCGCGCCGCGCGCTCACCGTGACGATGCCGCGCGCGGCCAGCCGCGTGAGGGCTTCGCGCACGATGGTGCGGCTGCAGTCGAACAGCATGGCCAGCTGCTGCTCGCCCAGGCGCGAACCCGGCGCGAGCTTTTGCGCCATCACCGCTTCGACGATGCGTGCACTGATTTCGGATGCGGAGATGGCCATGGGCCTGCATACCAGCAGCTTCTGTGCCAACTGGTATGCAAGCTATGTGCACCAAAAAGAGGCCTGCGGGCCTCTCGGCTTTTCAGACCGAGCCGGAAGGTCGCCCCTTCCTTCGCTCCGGGTTGTGTTGACGGCTATCTGGCGACGAAGGTCTCGACGTCGTAGCCGTACCGTGAAAGCAGCGCATCGAAGGGCGCTTGCCGCAGCGAAACCAGCAGTCGCGCACGATCGTCCGGCTTGGTGTTGGCACCCAGCAGTTCCTTGCCCCGATCGAGATCCTTTTGGGCCGATTCGCGCCGGCCTTGCGCGTCGTACGCGACGGCACGGTACAGGTACGCCCACGCATACGTCGGTTGGTAGGTCAGTCCCTCGGTGAAGGCTTCGGTCGCTTCGGGCCACTGCTGGAGATCGCTCAAGGTCCTGCCCAGGTGGTAGTAGGCCGGCATGCCCGACAGGCCGAACCGCTCGTCCTGCATCTTGCGAAGCAACTCGAGTGCCTTGGCGGGTTGGCCTGTGTCCCGGTACAGCGACGCGAGGTTGATGAAGTCCCATGCCTCGCGACGTGGCATCAGGCGCTGGGATTCTTCGAGGTCACGGATTGCCTCGTCGTTCTGTTCGAGCTGCCTTCTCGCATAGCTGCGCATCTTCAGCGCCAGGCCCTTCAGGATGGCGGTCTGCGGTCCGCTCTCGATGCAACGGGTCCAGAGCGCCACGGCCCGCTCCGGTTGCTCGTACCCGTCCTTGCTGGCGGCCAGGGGCAGGTTGCCGGCGGCGCGGCATGCGCCCTGGCCCGTGAGTGGCCCCGACGCGCAGCCGGCGATGGCCAGTCCCAGCGCGGCGGCCAGGACGAGTTTGATGCCTGTCTCGCTCATTGCTGCAGCGACGCGGGAAGGTCGGGACGCACGCGCTCCAGCAAGGGCGGCGTGACGGAGCCTTGCAAGGCGCAGGAGACCTTGGTCCGGCCGGGCGCCTCGTCGGCTTCGACGAGCAGCACGCGCTCGACCGTGCCCTTCTGCGTCACCGATCCGGACTGGCCGCCACGGCGCCATGCGTCGATGGGATCGCCGATTCGCCGGCTTTCCGCGCGCGCCCATTCGTCGCCCATCTTCACGACGCGCTGGGCCGGCGGCAGCAGGCGGTTGAGGGCGTCAGCGGCCGTATCGGGCGTGCCTTCGACGTCGAACCCCCACCAGAGGAACGCGCCCATCGTCGCGTCGTAGCTCACCTCGTTGCGCCAACCGATCAGGCGCAGGCCTGCCACGTCGATCGGCCGTGCGAAAGACTGTCGCTGTCCTTTCTGCGCCCGTGGATCGGCCACCGTGGGGGCGGCCACCGCGCCGTTCATGGTGACTTCGACGCCCGATCCGAAGAGCTGCGGCTTCTGGCCCAGCAAGGTGAAAAACGACGCATCGCATTGCGTGAATGCGATGAGCGCCGTCTTGGTTGCGTCCAGATCGGGTGCGAGATTGGCGGGCGTCGTGCCGGCTGCGCCGGCCGGGAAAGATATGGCCGTGAAACAAGCCAGGGTCGCCATGCGGCGGCCGAAGCCGATGTGGTCTTGATGTGAGCGCATTGCGCGATTCCTCCGATTCGATTGCGTTGCCCTTGTCGTCACCAGCGATGCAGGCCGCCCTCCATGCGACAAGGTGTGGGCACTATAAGAGGCCTGGAAACGTCGGCGGACGCGCTTTCGCATCGGGCAAGGCAATCGCAAAGAAGTTGGCACTGGTG
>NZ_MOWM01000099.1 GCF_016082275.1 Variovorax sp. E3 | reverse complement strand
CACGGCCATGCGCTCGCGCAGGTTCGCGCCTTCGCCGCGCCACAGCGCATCGAGGTGCACCGCGCCACCGCCGATCTCGCCGGCCGGCACGCCCAGCAGGGCCGCGGCGGCGCCGGGGCGCAGCGTGACGGACAGCCCCTCCACGTTGCCGCGCATGCGCACCACGACCGGCGTGGCCGAAGCGCCGATGGCTTCCACCGCCAGCCCGCTGCTCTCCTGCGTGGACGGTGCGTCGCCAAAATTGAAGACCAGCCGCACCGCCCCGTCGGGCAGCACGCGCTCGCGCACCTCGCGGCCTTCGGCAAAGCGCTCGCGGTACAGCAGGATGTGCGAGACATGGCCGCGCAACGCCGCGCCCACCGGCAGCGCGCGCAGCGTGCCAGCGGGCACGCTCGACTCCGGCCCGTGCAAGGGGTCGTCGTCGAGCCGGAGAAAGAGGCGTTCAGCCATGGCGCCCATTGTGTTGAAAAACCCGCCCCCGCGCGAACGCCTCGCGGTGGCTGAAAATCGGCGACTTCGCCCGGTCTTTCGCATGCCCACCGCCCTCCCCGTTCTCTATTCGTTCCGCCGCTGTCCCTACGCCATGCGCGCCCGCCTCGCGCTCGTGGCCGCCGGCCAGCCCTGCGAGCTGCGCGAGGTGGTGCTGAAGAACAAGCCCGCCGAAATGCTCGCGGCCTCGCCCAAGGGCACGGTGCCCGTGCTGCTGACCGACGATGGTGAGGTGCTGGAGCAAAGCCTCGACGTGATGCTATGGGCCCTGCGTCGCAACGATCCGCTGCGCTGGCTGCAACCTGAGCACGGCACGCCGCAGGACATGCTTGCGCTGATCGCCACCTGCGACAACGACTTCAAGCCCCAGCTCGACCGCTACAAATACCCCGACCGCCACCCGGACGGCGGCGAGGCGGCGCGCGAACGCGGCGCTGCCTTCCTGCGCGAGCTCGAAGCCCGGCTCTCGGCCTCGTCGCAACTCGCGGGCAACCACGCCACGCTGGCCGACGCCGCGCTGATGCCGTTCGTGCGGCAGTTCGCAATGGTCGATGCCGCGTGGTTCGCCGCGCAGCCCTGGCCGCGCCTGCAGGCCTGGCTCGCGGGCTGGACCGGCTCGGAATTGTTCGAGCGCGCCATGGGCAAGTACGCGCCGTGGAAGACCGGCGAAGCCGGCATCGCATTTCCGCCGCGGCACTAAGCCGGCATCGCCGCCGCCGACGCGCGCTGGATGCATTCGATGAAATGCTGCGCGGCCGGCGTCGACAGCTGCCCCCGCCGCCGCACCACGCACACCGTGAGCATGGGCAGCGTCTCCTTCACGTCGACACGCCGGATGCCGTGCCGCTTGAAGGTCAGCTTGACCAGCGGCTCGACGAACAGGCCGATCAGGTCCATGTTGCCGACCAGCCCGAGCGCCACCGTCACCGACTGCCCCTGGATGATGCGCGAGGGCGGCGGCAGCCCCAGCGGCGTGAACAGCGGCGCCACCGACTCGCGCCCCCGGTGGTCGTCGCCCGGCAGGATCCACTCGGCCGCGTAGAGGTCGAGCAGCGAGCGCGCCCCGCGCAGCGGGTGCCGGTTGCGCATGCCCACCACCAGGTGCACGGGAAAGAGCTCCAGCGCCTCGAACTGCGGATCGAGCGTGCCCGGCACCACATGGGCCACCGCGAAGTCGAGGTAGCCGTCGCGCAGCCGCGCCAGCATCCACGGCAGCACCGCCTCGCTGAACTGCACGTCGACGGCGGGCAGGCGGGTGTGGAAATCCTTGAACGCCGTGGGCAGCACGGTGAGCGCGAACGAGGCACTCACGGCCATCGACACCGTGCCGGTGGCGCCGTCGCGGATCTGCGCGATCTCGTCGCGGGCGCGCTGCATGTCGGCCAGCAGCAGCCGGGCGCGCGGCGCAAAGGCCTGGCCGAACTCGGTGAGCCGCACGCCCTTGACGCTGCGCTCCACCAGCGGCGCGCCCACCTCGCGCTCCAGCTCGCGCACGATCTTGGTCACCGCGGGCTGCGACAGCCCCAGCACGCGCGCGGCGGCGCGGATGCTCATCTGCTCGACCACCGCCACGAAGGCGTGCAGCTGGTTGGGTTTCATCGGATGCGCTTCCTAGGGTAGTCCTCAAGACAACCAAAAGTTATCGTTTCGCCCCAATTATTGTCTTTTCATGACAGCGGCGAGTCTCTAGCATCCGGCGCGGTCGAGGGCATACCTTCTTCCCACGACATCCTCGAAAAGCACCCACTGGAGAGACATGAGCATCCCAAGCAACCAGCCCTCGTCGTCCGCGCGCCGGCGCCAGACCATCGTGGCCACCACCATCGGCAACGGGCTGGAGTTCTTCGACTTCACCGTCTACGGTTTCCTGGCGCTGGTGATCGGCAAGCTGTTCTTCCCGACCTTCAACTCGTACGGGCAGCTGCTGCTGACGGTGGCGAGCTTCGGCGTGGGCTTCATCATGCGGCCGCTGGGCGGCATCGTCATCGGCGCGTACGCCGACCGCGCGGGCCGCAAGAAGGCCATGACGCTGACCATCTTCCTGATGGCGCTGGGCTGCGCGCTGATCGCGTTCACGCCCACGTATGCAGCCATCGGCGTGGCGGCGCCGATCGTGATCGTGCTGGCGCGGCTCATTCAGGGCTTCTCGGCCGGCGGCGAAGTGGGCGCATCGACCACGCTGCTGGTGGAGCACGCCACGCCGAGCAACCGCGGCTACATGGCGAGCTGGCAGTTCGCCAGCCAGGGCCTGGGCGTGATGCTCGGCGCCGTGGTGGTGGGTGCGCTGACCTTCTCGCTCACGCCCGAGGCCATGCAGAGCTGGGGCTGGCGCGTGCCGTTCATCATCGGCATGCTGATCGCGCCGGTGGGCATGTACATCCGCCGGCACCTGGAAGAGTCGCTGCACATCTCGCCGGAAGAAGCGGCCGCGCCGCGCGAAAGCAGCCTGAAGATCGTCTGCACGCAGCACGGCAGGACGGTGCTGGCCGCGATTCTTTCGCTGGTGGGCGGCACCACGGCGGCCTACGTGGTCACTTTCTACATGCCGACTTATGCGGTGCGCGAGCTGGGCCTGACGCCGTCGGTGGCGCTGTTCGGCGCCGCGCTCACGGGCCTCATCTCTTTCGCGTTCGCGCCCTTCGTGGGCAAGCTGTCGGACGTGGTGGGCCGCAAGCCGCTCATCTTGTGGAGCCGCATCGCGCTCGCGGTCCTGATCTACCCGGGCTTCCTGTGGCTCAATGCCTCGCCCTCGCCCGTGGTGCTGTTCGTGGTGCTCGGCGTGTTCAGCGTGGGCCTGGTGGCGCAGACGGTGCCCGGCATCACGATGCTGCCCGAGATGTTTCCCAAGGCCGTGCGCGCCAGCGGCATGTCGCTGGTGTACAGCGTGGGCGTGGCCCTGTTCGGCGGCTTCGCGCCCTTCATCAGCACCTGGCTGCTGAACGCCACGGGCAGCAAGCTGGCGCCGGCGTGGTACCTGGTGGCGATGACGGTGGTCTCGCTGATCGGCCTGCTCTGGTTGCGCGACCATACGGGCCGCGACATCGACGCAGCCGGCGCCCACGCGGCGGCCTGAACAAGAATTCCATCATTTCAAGCACAGGAGTCCCCACCGCATGCCAACCCCACAACGCTCCGCCGCCACGCGGTATTTCTCGGGCACGTACGTCGAAGCCCGCGCCAAGTTCCTCGAGGCGGCCGCCCAGCGCGGCGCGACCCTCGAGTCGTTCGTGCTCGAGGCGCACCGCGGCGCGCTCGGCGAAGAACTGGCCACCGACGTCGCGCTGATCGGCGCCATCGACGCGAAGAAAGTGCTGCTCGTGACCTCGGGCACGCACGGCCCCGAAGGCTTCTGCGGCTCGGGCACGCAGGTGGCCACGCTGAACGACGCCGACCTGCTCTCGCGCCTGGATAAGGCCGGCGTCGCGCTGCTGCTGGTGCATGCGGTCAACCCGCACGGCTTTTCGCACCTGCACCGCACCAACGAAGACAACATCGACCTGAACCGCAACCACATCGACTTCAGCGCGCCACTGCCCGAGAACGCCGCCTACGCCGACGTCGAGAAGCTGGTGCTGCCCGCGACCTGGCCGCCGACGCCGGCCGACGAGGCGGCCGTGGGCGCCTACATCGCCAAGCACGGCATGACGGCCTTCCGCACGGCCGTGACCAAGGGGCAGTACACCTCGCCGAACGGCCTGTTCTACGGCGGCACCGCGCCGTCGTGGAGCAACGGCACCATCCGCAAGATCCTGCGCAAGTACGCGGCCTCGGCCACGCACCTGGGCTGGATCGACGTGCACACCGGCCTGGGCCCCTACGGCCACGGCGAGAAGATCTACCCCGGCCGCAACACGCCCGAAGACCTGGCACTGGCGCACGAATGGTGGGGCGCGACGTGTTCGCGCCGTTCGCGGGCGACTCGGCCTCGGCCGACGTGTCGGGCCCGGTCATCTCGACCGCTTATGACGAATGCCCGAACGCCCGCGTGGCGCCGATGGGCCTGGAGTTCGGCACGCTGCCCGACCTCGAAGTGCTGCAGCGCCTGCGCGCCGACACCTGGCTGCGCAGCCACCCCGAAGCGCCCGCCGCGCAGAAGCAGGAAATCGGCGCGCAGCTGCGCGACGCGTTCTACTGCGACAACGAGGAGTGGAAGGGCATGGTGCTGGGCCAGACCCGCGTCGTGCTGCTGCAGACGCTGCAAGGGCTGCGCAAGGCCTGAGCTCCCAAGCGCCGGACCTCGTTTCTCAGCTGAAGTTCGGCGCGCGCCGTTCGCGCAGCGAGGCCACGCCTTCGCGCACGTCGGCGCCCGCGAAGCCCATGAATTCGAGCGCCAGCGAGGCGTCGAAAGTCGGGCCGGCCTGGCGCAGCCAGTTGTTCAGCGCGTACTTGGTCAGGCGGATTGCGCTCTGGCTGCCGGCCGCCAGCCGGTCGGCCACCTCGTAGGCGCGCGGCAGCAGGTCGGCCTCTTCCACCGCCAGCGACACCAGGCCGATGCGCTCGGCCTCCTCGCCGCTCACCGGCTCGCACAGCAGCAGGTGGTACTTGGCCTTGGCCATGCCGCACAGCAGCGGCCACACGATGGCCGCGTGATCGCCCGCCGCCACGCCCAGGCGCGTGTGGCCGTCGACGATCTTCGCGTTCTTCGTGGCAATGGAAATGTCGGCCAGCAGCCCCGCCACCAGCCCCGCGCCCACGGCCGGGCCGTGCATGGCGCTGACGATGGGCTTGTCGCAGTTGATGAGGTTGTAGACCAGGTCGCGCGCCTCGCGCCACACGCGCTGGCGCACCGCGTCGTCGGTGGTCATGTCCTGCACCATCGCCAGGTCGCCGCCGCCCGAGAAGCCTTGGCCCTCGCCCCGCAGCACTGCGCAGCGCACCGTGTCGTCGGCCGACACGTCGCGCCAGATCTCGGCGAGTTCGCGGTGGCCGTCATGGCCGGCCGTCGGCAGCTTGCCGTTGGCCGCGCGCATCTGGATGTCGAGCACCGCGCCGTTCGCGCCCCGGCGCGTGATGGCTAGGGTTTGATAGCGGGTGTAGTCCATGGCGGTGTCCGTTCCTTGTTCTTTATTTCCTGGCGGCGATCTCGCGGCAGCGCTGCACGTTGCTGTCGAAGCGCGAGGCCAGCCCGGGCTCGCAGGACTCGTCGCCCGGCGTGAGCTTGCACATGCCGACCACCACGTAGTCCATGACCGCCGCCGTACACATCGGGTAGGCCGCGAGGTCGGGGTTGGCCTTGACCTTGAAGCCCCAGCGCTCCGAGAACTGCACCGTGCGGGCCATTGCGCCGTGGAAGAAGCTGCGGTCTTTCGCGGCGATGGCGGCCTCCATGCGCGGCAGCTCCTCGTTCAGGTAGCCGACCGAGTCGAGCGGAAAGCCGGCGGGGTCCTGCTGCGCGGTGGCTGCGGATGCGGCCAGCACCAGGGGCAGGACGGCAAGGGCGCGCAGGACAGGGGCCAGCGCGGAACGAAGGGGCGTGCGGTGAAGGTGCATGGCCCTGAATTTTGCAACGTTTTGAAGCACTTTTGAAATCGCGGCGATGCGTGGGCGCGACGCCCCGCCCACGGCCGCCTACTTGCCCTTCTTCGCCTTGTCGTACTTGCGCCAGTACTGGAACTCGTCCTCGTGCACCTCGAGGTCGATCTCCGAGATGCGCAGCTGCAGCCGTTCCTGCACCTCGGCCACGGCCTTGTTGTAGACCAGCGGGCCGACCTCTTCGAGGAAAAAGCCCAGCAGCGCGCCGGCGCCGATGTTGCCGATGGGCTCTTCCATGTTCTCGCGGAAATAGCGCTCGATGGAGGTGATGGCCTGCTGGCGCGCTTCCTTCGATATCTCGATGGTCATGGGTGGTCGTCTCTCAGGGATTCGGTCGATCGATTGTGCCGGGCACGGGTCGGAGCCGTTGCGCATCGAAGCGTTCATGGCGCAAGGGGCAAGAGGTCGTCGCCCATTCTTGCCGCTTTCGGCGCCGCGCCTTTCGCTACGATGCGCCCCACACAACAAAACTGGAGACAGACGCCATGAAGATCCGCCCCGCCGCGCTCGCGGCCCTTGCACTGGCCGCGCTGGCCGGCTGCACGAGCATGACGCCCACCGTGCCGCAGCGCCAGTTGATGCTGGTGGCCAACGACGAAAAGCAGTCGTGGAACGACGCCGGCGGCGTGATCCTCGGGCCCATGGGGCGCGACACCGTGCAGGTGCTCGACATCGGCACCGACCCGCTGGCGCCCAAGGTGCTGGGCACGCTGCAGCTCGACAACACCATTGCCGGCCCGCCGACCAACCTGGCCATCACGCCCGGCGAAACGCTGGCGCTGGTCGCGAACTCGCTCAACGTGGTCGAGGAGAACGGCGTGCGCAAGCAGGTGCCCGACAACCGCCTGTTCGTGATCGACCTGACCACCACGCCGCCCAAGCTGCTCGACACGCTGCAGCTCGGCAAGCAGCCCTCGGGCCTGTCGATCAACCGCGCGGGCACGCTGGCGCTGGTGGCCAACCGCGCCGACAACTCGGTGAGCGTGCTGCGCATCGCGGGCAAGAAGGTCACGCTGATCGACACCGTGGCCATGGGCGACTCGGTGGCGCATGTGCGCTTCACGCCCGACGGCAAGCGCGCGCTGGCGGCCAAGTTCCCGAGCCACAAGATCGCGCTGCTCGAGGTGAACGGCGAGAAGGTCAGCTACAACAAGGTCGACCTCGCGGCGGGCCTGTGGCCCTACAACGTCGACGTGACGCCCGACGGCAAGCTCGCGCTCACGGCCGACAACGGCAACTCGGGCGCGTCCGACGGCCAGGTCGACACGGTGAGCGTGATCGACATGGAGGCCGCGCCGCCGCGCGTGGTCGACAAGGTGGTGGTCGGCGACGGCCCCGAAGGCCTGGCCGTGAGCCCGACCGGCAAGCATGCGGTGGCCGTGATCTTGCGCGGCAGCAACGCGGCCAAGAACGCCTACTTCTACAACCGCAACGGCTCGGTGGTGCTGCTGAAGATCGACGGCAAGAAGGTCACGCGCGCCAACGAAGTGGTGGTGCGCGGCCTGCCCGAGGGCGCGGTGTGGAGCGCCGACGGCAAGTACCTGTACGTGGGCAATTTCATCGACCAGGACATCACGATCCTGCGGCTCGACGGCGACACGCTGGTGCCGACCGGCAAGTCGTTCCCGCTGCAGGGCCACCCGGCCGCGATGCGCGGGACAATGACGCACTGACCCTTACTTTTCCCGGACGACAAAGAAGCCATGGCGCAACCCAAACGACAACTCCGCACGCTCGAACGCGGCATCCTCTGCCTCGTGATCGGCGCCGCCGTTCTGCTGGGGCCGCGCTTCCTGCAGGGCACGCGCTGGTTCGAGATGGTGGCGGGCGCGTACCTGGTCGGCTGGTTCGCGCTGGCGCTGGGCACGGCGCTGGTGGTGGTCGAGCTGTTCAAGCGCGGCAAGCCGCGCCAGTAAGCCCGCGCAAGGGCCTGGCTCAGGTCTTCTTGCCGCGCAGCTTGCCGACCAGCTCCACCACGGCCAGCACGACGGCGCCGGCCACGATGCCCACGCCGGCGTTCACGCCCATCGAGCCCAGCGTGCCGAACACGCCGCCCGTGGCCTTGGCCCAGTCCTCGACCGCATGGCCCAGCGCCGGCACGCCGTGCACCAGGATGCCGCCGCCCACGAGGAACATGGCGGCCGTGCCGGCCACCGACAGCGCCTTCATGAGCCACGGCGCCGCCGCCAGGATGCCCCGGCCCAGCGCGCGGGCCGCGGCGCTGGCGCGCTGGCTCAGGTAGAGGCCCGCGTCGTCGAGCTTCACGATGCCGGCCACCAGCCCGTACACGCCGATGGTCATGATCAGCGCGATGCCGACCAGCACGCTGAGCTGCGTCGTGAACGGCTGGCCCTGCACGGTGCCCAGCGTGATGGCGATGATTTCGGCCGAGAGAATGAAGTCGGTGCGCACCGCGCCCTTGATCTTGTCCTTCTCGATGGCGACCACGTCGACCGAGGCGTCGGCCACGGCCTGCTCGTGGCGCTCGGTGCCTTCGGCGTGTTCCTTCTTGTGCAGGAACTTGTGGGCCAGCTTCTCGGCGCCCTCGAAGCACAGGAATGCGCCGCCGACCATCAGCAGCGGCGTCACCAGCCACGGCAGCCAGGTGCCGATGGCCAGCGCGGCCGGCACCAGGATGGCCTTGTTGACGAACGAGCCCTTGCACACGGCCCACACCACCGGAATTTCGCGTTCGGCGCGCACGCCGGACACCTGCTGCGCATTGAGCGCGAGGTCGTCGCCCAGCACGCCGGCCGTTTTCTTGGCGGCCACTTTGGTGAG
The DNA here is from genome assembly GCF_016082275.1 of Variovorax sp. E3. GTDB lineage: Bacteria > Pseudomonadota > Gammaproteobacteria > Burkholderiales > Burkholderiaceae_C > Variovorax. The sequence goes on along the minus strand of NZ_MOWM01000099.1, from coordinate 18,872 downwards.
GATCGACACGTCGTCCAGAACGGTCGCGATGTCGTCGAGCAGCAGGAGCAGGCTGGTGGCCATGGGCAAAGGTCGGGCTGAAAAGAAGCGGCGAGCTTAGCCGCAGCCGCGAGCCGCCCTTGCAATAACCGTACGTTGTCGCCCCGAACGCACGGCCGGGCCGTGCACTATGACCGGATCAGAGCGCGCTCAGCGCAATGACCAGCACGGCGGTCAGCGAGGCGCCGAACAGCGCCAGCCCGACACGGCGGCGGCGGTGCGTGAGCATCCACAGCGCCACGCCCGAGAGCGACAGGAAGATCAGGCTGCCGGCCAGCGTGTCGACCAGCAGGATCCAGGGCAGCGGCATGCCGCCGCCCTTGTGCATGCTGGTGAGCGTGGCGACAAAGCCGTTGTGCGTGGTGGTGACACCGACCGAGCGGTTGCCCTGCCAGTACTCGGCCTGCACCGTTTCATTGGGGCCGCCGAAGTTGAAGACCCAGTGCGCCGGCTGCGTGAGCGCCGGGGCGCCCCGGTCGCTCTTGTCGGCCCAGGCCACGGGCTTGGCCGGCTCGATGCGGCTGGAGTTGGGCGGTGCGCCCAGGCGCAGCGCGTTCTGCAGCCACTGGCTCATGGCCTCGGGCGTTTCGGGCGCCGGCTCGGGCAGGGCCAGCTGGGCGCGCGTGCGCTCTTGCGCCTGCGGCAGCTTCAGCACGTTGCGGTGGTTGAGCCAGATGCCGCTGAAGCCGAACAGCAGCCCCAGCACCGCGCCCCAGAGGCCGAACCAGCCGTGGGTGCGGCGAATCCATTGCACGACGCTCGTGCGGCGCTGGTGCGAGCGCACGCGCGCGGCGTGGCCCAGGGTGGCGGTGCTGTTTGCGTCCATGTCGGCGGCCCGGTCGGTCTGTCAGGAAACGTCGCGCTTCAGGCGGATTTCCTCGACACGCACGGTGCCCAGGGCGGTGGTCTTGGCCGTCTTCATCTCGCGCTTGAAGCCCGCGAGTTCGTGGAAGCGCATGGCCCGGTCGTTGCGAATGGGCACCCAGATGGTGACGGTGGTGCAGCCTTCTTCGCCCAGGCCTTCGCGGGCGGCGTCCCACAGGGCCACGCCGGCGCCTTGCCCCAGTGCTCGGGCTTGACGTAGATGGCCCAGATTTCACCGGTGGTGGGCGGGGTCTTGGGGTCGCGCGAGCGGTCGAAGCCCACGAAGCCGACGATCTGGCCCTCGAAGGTGACCACATGCACCTGGGGTTCGCTGTATTCGATGGCTTCGCGCCACTTGGCTTCGCGCGAGGCCGGGGCCAGCGTGCGCAGCTCTTCTTCGGGAAGGATGCCTTCGTAGGCGGCCTTGGCGGCCAGGGCATGGACTTCGGCGACGGCCTTGGCGTCGCGCAGGGTGGCGGGGCGAACTTCGTAATCTGACATGAATGCGGGGAAATCAATGGAACCGCGTATTGTCGCCGCACCGCTAAACTGCTTGTTGCATCCGTCGTAACAACAGGAGAAATCGACATGGCCAAGGGTCAGCAACGCAGCACCAAGGAAGCGAAGAAACCGAAGAAGGACACCTCGCCGCCCAAGCCCGTCGGCACCGGCGGCATCGAGCCGGTTCGCACGGTCACCACGGCCGTGATCCCGCGCGGCAAGCTCAAGAACAAGTGACCGACGAAGCACCGGCGCCGGCACCAGCGGCCGCCAAGCCCGCGCAACCGCGCAATCCGTTGCACGGGCTCACGCTGGAAGCCATCGTGACGGCGCTGGCCGGCCACTACGGATGGGAACAGCTCGCGCAGCTGGTGCCCATCCGGTGCTTCGCGATCGACCCGAGCGTGAGCTCCAGCCTCAAGTTCCTGCGCAAGACCCCCTGGGCGCGCGAGAAGGTCGAGAGCCTCTACCTCTTCATGCTGCGCGAGCAACGCCGCGAACAACAGCAGCAGAACGACAACAACCCCACCCCCTGACCCCACAACGATGAAGGTTCGACTCGAACGTCGGGCCTCGCGTTCGAGACCGACGCCGGCACCACGCTGCTGCAGGCCGCCGAGGCCGCGGGCATCGAGATGCCCAGCAGTTGCCGCAACGGCACCTGCCGCACCTGCATCTGCCGGCGGCTGTCGGGCGAAACCCGCCACACCATCGAATGGCCGGGCCTGAGCCTCGACGAAAAGGAAGAAGGCTGGATCCTGCCCTGCGTGGCGCAGGCGGTCAGCGACCTGAAGCTCGACGTGCCGGGCGCGCGCGCCCTGTTCGCCGACTGAACGCGCGGCCTACGTTGCCGCCGGCGGCCTGACGACAGGCGCCGCAGCCACCACCATGCGGTCGCGCCGGGCCAGCGACGGGAACAGCTTGAACCACGTGAGCGCGACCAGCATCGTGCCCACCCCGCCCACCACCACCGAGCCGACCGGTCCCAGCAGCGCTGCCGTGCGCCCGACTCGAACTCGCCGAGCTGGTTGCTGGCGCCGATGAAGATCGAGTTGACCGCGCTCACCCGCCCGCGCATGGCGTCGGGCGTTTCCAGCTGCACCAGCGTCTGGCGGATCACCACGTTGACCATGTCGGCCCCGCCCGAGACCGCCAGCGCGACGAGCGAGACGATGAAGCTCTTCGAGATGCCGAACACCACCATGCACAGGCCGAACAGCGCAATGGCCAGCAGCAGCGTGCGCCCGATGTTGCGCTCCACCGGCCGGCGCGTGAGCGCGATCGACATCACCAGCGCGCCAACGGCGGGCGCGCTGCGCAGCAGGCCCAGGCCCCAGGGGCCGGTGTGCAGGATGTCCTTGGCATAAATGGGCAGCAGCGCCACCGCGCCGCCCAGCAGCACCGCGAACAGGTCGAGCGAGACCGCGCCGAGCACGGGCTTGCGTTTCCAGATGAAGTCGACGCCCGCGAACACCGTGGCCAGCGTGACCGGCTCGCGCACGGCCGGCGTGTAGGCGTAGCGCAGGCGCAGCACCAGCGCGCAGGCCAGCGCGAAGCACACCACGCTGGCGCCGTAGACCACCGCCATGCCCGCCACGAACAAGAGCCCGCCCAGGGCCGGGCCGCCGATGATCGCGCCCTGCATGCCGGCCGAGCTGAAGGCCATGGCCCGCGCCAGCATGGTCGGCGGCACCAGCAGCGGCGTCAGCGCCTGCTGCGCCGGCATCTGGAAGGCGCGCACCGCGCCCAGCACCAGCGACAGGCCCAGCAGCAGGCCGCGCGAGTCGTGCTTCTGCGCCACCGCCAGCAGCAGCACCAGCGCGACCAGCCCCTGCACCGCGAAACAGGCCGCGACGATGCGCCCCCGGTGGTGGCGGTCGACGATGTGGCCCGCCAGCAGCGCCAGCAGCAGCGCGGGCACGAACTGGTAGAGGCCGACCAGGCCCAGGTCCCAGGCGCTGCCGGTGAGCTCGTACATGTGCCAGCCGATGGCCACCAGCAGCATCTGCGAGGCGGCGGTGCCGAAGAGCCGCGCCGTCCACATCTGCATGAAGGGACGCTCGCGGGTCAGGTCGGAAAAGCTGGGTGGGGAGACAGCGCCCGCCGGGAGAGCGGCGGCTGCGGGGGGAAAGGAAGCGGGAGCGGGGTCGGGGCCGGACATTCGCTCAAGGATAGCCTAGGCACCGTGAGCGCGGCATGAGGGGGCCTGAACGCCCTTGGGAGGCTCTCTACACTCGACGGCTCCCATGACCTTGCCGCCGCCCCTGCTCCCCGTTCACGAAGACCCGTACCTGCTGGTGTTCGACAAGCCCGCCGGCCTGCTCTGCGTGCCCGGCCGCGGCGACGACAAGCAGGACTGCCTGAGCGCCCGCGCCTGCGGCAATGGCCCGACGCGTTGATCGTGCACCGGCTCGACATGGGCACCAGCGGCCTCGTGGTGATGGCGCGCGGCCTGGCGATGCAGCGCGCCCTGAGCACGGCCTTTGCCGAGCGGCGGGTGCACAAGCGCTACGAAGCCGTGGTCGACGGCGCGATGCCGATGTGCGAGGACTGGTCCGAGATCGACGCCCCGCTGATGGCCGACTGGCCGCGCCGGCCGCTGCAGAAGATCGACCCGGCGGGCAAGCCCAGCGTCACGCGCTGGAAGGCGATGTCGGCATGGCCCGGCGAGCCGGCCGCCACGCATGTGCTGCTGGAACCGCTGACCGGCCGCTCGCACCAGTTGCGCGTGCACCTGCTGTCGATCGGCCATCCGATCCTGGGTGATGCGCTGTATGGCGATGCCGCCGTGCAGGCCCGCGCGCCGCGCCTGCTGCTGCATGCGAGCGAGCTGGGCTTCGTGCATCCGGTGACGCGGCAAGACCTTTGCTTCAAGCGGCCAGCGGACTTTGCAATCGCTTCCTAGTGGAAGCCGCCCTTGACCACCAGCACCGGCATGTTCGCGTCCTGCAGCACGCGCTGCGTGACGCTGCCCAGCAGCAGTTTCTCGATGCCGCTGCGCCCGTGCGAGCCCATCACGATCAGGTCGGCGGCGATGGCGATGGCCGTGTCGACGATGCCTTCGTGCACCACGTGGCCGTCGATCACGCGCTGGTCGCTGTGCAGGCCTTCGGCCGCCAAGGCTGCCACGCCGCGCGCGAGCGCCGCGTTGGCGCTGGCCGTGGCCGCGGCGAGGTATTCGTTCTGGCCGAGCGCGTAGTCCGCGCCCACGCCGATGAAGGGGTAGTTGTCGATCACGTGAATCAGCGTGATGCGGCTTCCAAAGGCCAGCGCGAGGCCGCTGGCCTTGCTGACAGCGAGCATGGAAGTTTCGGAGCCGTCGATGGGTACCAGGATGTGATTGAACATGGCGGACCTCGCTTTCGTTCGCAGCAGACAGACACGGCTCACAAAGAGCCGGGGCTCGAATTTAACCGCTGTTCGGCGGGCGGACTGTAGGACTCAAGCCAGCGACGGCGCGGCGCCTTGCGCATGCGCCGCCGGGCGGTTTTCAGTCTCCCTGAAAACCCTTGGCTCGGCAGGTGATCACGAGCGTGTCGCGCCAGCCTTCGCCGCCCTCTTCCAGCGGCTGGATCGGCGTGGACTCGTGGATCACGCGCGCGTCGTCGAGCACCAGCAGGGTCCAGGGCTCGGTCATGGTGAAGCGTTCGCCGCGACGGCCGTTGGCCTCGAACACGCGCGTCTCGCCGCCCTTGATGCCCTGCCGGCCGACCAGCGCGACAGCCACCAGGTCCACACCGTCGCGGTGCGCGCCTTCGGGCGTCGGGCGGCCGATGCCGCCGGCGGTGTCGATGCGGAACTGGTGCGCTTCCACGTACCAGCGCTGCGGCGCGCCGCGCATGTCGCTGCTGGCCTTGCCCAGCTGCTGCAGCAGGCGCTGCCACACGGGTTGCGCCACGGTGGCGTCGAGCATCGGCGCGAACCAGCGCTGCATGCCGCCGTGCAGCGCGTTGTATTCGACCGGCTGCCAGTGCGCGCGGTGCGGCACCTGCGCGAGCGTGGCGTGGTCGTCGGGCTCGACGGTGAAGCAGGCGTGGCGCCGCGTGCGGTAGCGGCCGCCGTCCTTCAGGTACTCGTCGGGCGGGAGTTCGTTCCAGTCCGCGTGCAGCGCTTCGAGCTGCGCGAGCGGGGCGCCGAGCCATTCGCTGACGCCCTGGGGGCTCAGCACCGCGTAGCCCTGGTCGCGCAGGGCGGCGGGCAGGTCGGCGGGGGCGATGAACGGGGGAGTGAAGGCGGCCGTGGTCACTGCGCGCTGACCTTCACGTCCTTCCAGAAGGCGACGCGGTCGCGAATCTCTTCGGCTTCCGGCTTCGGGTCGGCGTAGTACCAGGCGGCGTCGGTGTTGAGTTCGCCGTTGACCAGCAGCGAGTAGTAGCTCGCGGTGCCCTTCCAGGGGCAGGTGGTCTTGTGGTTGCTGAAGGTGACGTGATCGCGATTGAGCGAGCTCATCGGGAAATAGTGGTTGCCTTCGACGAGCACGGTGTCGTCGCTTTCGGCGACGGTGACGCCGTTCCAGGTTGCTTTCATGGTCTTGGTCTCCAGGGGGAGGGGTTGCGGGCGCTGGCCGTTGCGCTGCCGCACGGGGCGAGGGGTATTGTGCCGCTGCTGCGGACTGCAGCTTTCTTCGCTGGTTTTTCTACCTTGTTTGGGGAGTTTGTTTTCCGGGGCCGGGTCTCGCCCCGGCGGGCGACCTACTTTTCTTTGCTTCGCCAAAGAAACGTAGGCAAAAGAAAGGCGACCCTACCGTCTGCGACCCTCCGCTTCGCTGCGGGCAACCTGCGGTGCTCGCGTTTCGCGGGGTCTCGTCCAAACTCGCTTCGCTCAAACAAGGACGAGCCCTTGTCCGCGAAACGCTCCGCTCCTCGGCGCAGCCAGAAGGGATTGGGAACCGAACGCGCCATTGCTTCGCTCGGCGCGAACGGAACTGCCGCACAGCGGCAGTTCCGCGTGGAGGGCGAGCACCGCAGGTTGCCCGCAGCGAAACGGAGGGTCGCAGACAGTGGGGTCGCCTTTTCTTTGCTTACTTTCTTTTGGCGAAGCAAAAGAAAGTGAGTCGCCCGCCGGGGCGAGACCCGGCCCCGAAAAACAAACTAGGCAGCCAGCCAGTGAACGCTGAAGAGCCTCTCAGGATCCGTCCACACAGCCCCTGGCTTGAACCCTGCCCGAGCGGCCAGAGCACGCAACCCGTCGACAGTGAACTTGTGCGAGTACTCCGTATGAATAGTCTCGCCCTCCTCAAACCCGAACCTTTCCCCGTTCAACGAAACGCTCTGGGCACGACGCTCACCAGATGCATCTCGATCCGCCGCCGAGGCGCGTTGTAGAACGCCGCATGGGCAAACCCATCAAGGTCGAAGTCCGCATTCAACTCCGCATTCGCCCGGCGCAGCAGGTTGAGATTGAACTCCCCCGTCACCCCTTGCGCATCGTTATAAGCCGCATGCAACCGCCCCGGTTCCTTCACCAGATCGACCCCGATCAAGAGCCCACCGCCACGCAACATCCGCGCAGCCAGCTGCAGAAAAGCCAACGCCTCGTCAGGCTCGAAATTCCCGATCGTCGAACCCGGAAAAAACCCGACCCTTCGGCCGGCGCCAGCCATCGGCGCGGGCAGCACCATCGGCATCGTGTAGTCTGCGGCAATGGGCTGCACCACGAGCGCCGGATAGTCGGCCTTCAACCGCTCGGCCGCCGCCTCGAGGTGCTCGCCGGAGATGTCGATCGGCAGATAGCGCTTGGGCGACTCCAGCGCATCGAGCAGCAGACGCACCTTGGTGAGCGAGCCCGCGCCGAACTCCACGATCTCGGCATTCGGGCCGATCTGCGCCGCGATCTCGCCGGCGCACTCGCCGAGGATGCGCAGTTCGGTGCGCGTCGGGTAGTACTCCGGCAGTTCGCAGATGCGGTCGAACAGCTGCGAACCGGCCACGTCGTAGAAGAACTTGGGCGAAATGCTGCGCGGCGATCTCGCGAGCCCGGCCTGCATCTCGCGGCCGAACTCCGACAGCGGCGCGGCGGCGGTTTCAGGGGCGGACGCGGCGCGTGCCTTCGCAGGCACGAACGACAGCGAGGAAGAAGACGAGGTTGGATTGCGCATGATCAAAGGTCTTTCGCGAGCCGCAGCCCCGAGAACTGCCAGCGCGCCGCCGGCGGAAAGAAGTTGCGATAGCTGGGCCGCGCATGCCCGGCCGGCGTGGCCACGCTGCCGCCGCGCAGCACCAGCTGCCCCACCATGAACTTGCCGTTGTATTCGGCCGCGATGCCGGGCATCGGCCTGAAGCCCGGATACGGGTCATACGACGAACGCGTCCACTGCCACACGTGGCCCGTCATCTGCACGATGCCGGGCGCGTCGTAGGCGGCTTCCCATTCGAACTCGGTCGGCAGGCGCGCGCCGGCCCATTCGGCATACGCGGCGGCTTCGTAGAAACTGAGTTGCGACACGGGCGCGTCGGCTTCCATCGGGCGCACGCCGTGCAGGCCGAACACATGCCATCCCGCCGCGCCCTGCGCCTGCTGCACACCGAAGCCCAGGCGCGGATCGTCGGGCGCGAGCCAGTACGCCGGGTGGCGCCAGCCGTTCGCCTGCACCGCCGCCCATCCGTCGGACAGCCACAGCTCGGGCCGCTGGTAGCCGCCGTCGGCAATGAACTGCGCGAAGTCGCCGCAATTCACCAGCCGGTCGGCCATGGCGTGCGGCTGCACCAGCGCCTGGTGGCGCGGGGTCTCGTTGTCGAAAGAAAAATCGTGCCCCGCGAAGCCGACCTCGACCACGCCGCCGGGCTGCGCGATCCAGCGCACCGCGGGCGGCACGGCGGCCAGCCGCAGCGCCGGGCCGCTCGCGGGCTTGTACGCTGGCAGCATCGGGTTGCACGACAGCGCATGCAGGATGTCGGTGAGCAGCAGCTCCTGGTGCTGCTGCTCGTGGTTCAGCCCGAGCGTGACGATGGGCTCGATGGCCGCCCAGTCGATGCCGGCCTCTTCAAGCAGCGCCACCACCGCCTCGTCCACATGCCGGCGGTACGCATGCACCTCGTCCACTGACGGCCGCGTGAGCAGGCCCCGGTGCGGACGCGGATGGCGCGGGCCGAGCGCTTCGTAGTACGAGTTGAAGAGGTAATGAAAGCGCGTGTCGAAAGGCTGGTAACCCGTGGCGTGCGGCTGCAGCAGCACCGTCTCGAAGAACCACGTGGTGTGCGCCAGGTGCCACTTGGTGGGGCTCGCGTCGGGCATCGACTGGATGCACTGGTCTTCGGCGGAAAGCGGGGCGGCAAGCGCCAGGCTCGTGGCGCGCACCTCGCGGAATCTGTCGCGCAGTGCGCTCGCCGCCTGTGTGATCGGCCGGGAAAGCGTCATGGGGTCTCCAGTCGGGTCAGCCGCAAGTTGTAGCCCATCCGGGTGACAGCGGGGCGTAGGACAAAACGCCGCCGCCGCGCCGCCCGGAAATCGGCGGGCAGCCACTGTGGCACAAGACGCCGGAGCGTGCATGGCGGCTGCGTATCATCCGTCGGATGCAAACGACCAACCCCTCGGGCAGGCCACGAATCGTCATCGTCGGCTGCGGATTCGGCGGACTCGAAGCGGCACGCAAGCTGCAGAACGCGGCCGTCGACGTGACGGTGATCGACAAGACCAACCACCACCTGTTCCAGCCCCTGCTCTACCAGGTGGCGACCGCCGGGCTCGCGGCGCCGTCGATCGCGGCGCCGGTGCGCGCGCTGTTCCGCAAGCAGCCGCATATCACCACGCTGCTGGGCGAAGTGAGCGGCATCGACCCCGCCACGCGCGCCGTGCGGCTGGCCAACGGCGACAGCGTGCCCTACGACCACCTGATCGTCGCGGCGGGCGCCACCCACAGCTACTTCGGCAACGACCAGTGGGCGCCCGTGGCGCCGGGCCTGAAGACGCTGGCCGATGCCTTCGAAATCCGCCGCCGCGTGCTGCTGTCGTTCGAGACGGCCGAGATCACCACCGACCCCGAACGCCGCCGCGCCCTGCTCACCTTCGTGGTGATCGGCGCCGGCCCGACCGGCGTCGAAATGGCCGGCACGCTGGCCGAGATCGCCAAGCACACGCTGTCGGGCGAGTTCCGCCACATCGACCCGGCCAGCGCCCAGGTGCTGCTGGTCGAAGGCGGCCCGCGCGTGCTGCAGGCCATGCCCGAGTCACTGAGCCAGAAGGCGCTGGAGCAGCTCGAGCGGCTGGGCGTCGAGGTGCGCCTGAACGCGCGCGTGACCGCCATCGACGCCACCGGGCTCGAAGTGCAGACCGGCGGCGGCGCGGGCGGCACGGCGGTTGCCAGCTACCGAATCGATAGCAGCTGCGTGGTCTGGGCCGCCGGCGTGGCGGCTTCGCCGCTGGGCCGCATGCTCGGCAATGCCACGGGCGTGGAGTGCGACCGCGCGGGCCGCATCAAGGTCGAGCCCGACCTGAGCCTGGCGGGCTACCCCGACATCAGCGTGGTGGGCGACCTGGCCGCCGCCATGAGCCACGCGCCCGGCAAGCCGCCCAGGCCGGTGCCCGGCGTGTCGCCCGGCGCCAAGCAGATGGGGCGCGCGGCGGCGGCCAACATCCTGCGCCGCATCGCGGGCCAGCCGACCGTGCCGTTTCGCTACGCCGACTACGGCAACCTCGCCACCATCGGGCGCAACTCGGCGGTGGTCGACCTGGGCACGCCCTTCGGCCCGCTGCGCTTCAGCGGCCGGCTGGCGTGGCTGTTCTGGCTGTTCGCGCACGCGTACTTCCTGATCGGCTTTCGCAACCGCATCGTCGTGATGATGGACTGGGCCGGCGCCTACTGGAGTTTCCAGCGCAATGCGCGCGTGGTGGCCGACGTGCAGGGCAAGGGCGAGTCCTGAGGCGGCGCAGCAGCGATGTCGCTCACGCTGTGGATCGTGCTGCACGCGGCGCAGGCGCTGCTGTGGCTCTGGGTGCTGCGCTGGGGCGGCGCCGACTACCTCGAGGGCACTTTTCTCTCGGGCTTCATCTTCAACAACTTCGCGCCGCGCTGGAACGCCGAAGGCCTGCGCATGGCGGCGCTGATCCTGCTGGTGTTCTGCGCGATCACCTTCGTAGCGGGGCTGTTCTTCCCGTCGCTGCGCTGCTGGGTCCACGGCGCCTGCTGACGCCGCGCGAAGGCCCGCGCGGGCCTGTCATTGCCATGTCATGGCGCTTGCACTCAATGCGGGCTGCAACAGGAGCACGCCATGCAAGTGAAGGTCCATCACAACGGCGACGATGCGTTCATCGCCTGGAAACCCGAAGGCTTCATCAAGGACTGCCGGGGCTTCGCGCTCATGCGGCGGCGCAACGGCGTGGAGGAAGTGGTCAGCACCTGGGTCGGCTTCGCCGATGAAAAGCAGAAGGACGGCGAGCGCCGCGCGTCCACCAACTGGCCGATCCAGAAGTACCAGTGGACCGACTACATGGCCCACCCCGGCGACCGCCTGCAGTACCGCGTGGTGCCGATGGTCGGCCCCGACCGCAAGAACCTGCGCGCCGACAGCGACGACGCCAGCGAGTGGACCGACGCCATCGTGCTCGACCACGAGGTGTCGCCCAAGATCGAGGCGTACTTCAATCGCGGCATCGTCGCCTCGCAGTGGGTGTCGCGGCGGCTGGGCATCACCGCCGACGACCTCAAGACGAAGAAGCTGCGCAAGGTCATCGAGACGCCCGACGATCCGTTTCGCGCCTACCTCATGGGCCCGCTGGGCGAGCGCCTGTTCGCGCTGCTGGCGCAAGCGGCGAGCGAGAAGCGCGACGTGTACGCGGCCCTTTACGAGCTGGACGACGAGGCGCTGGAGACCGCGCTCGAAAAATTCCGCAAGCGCGCGCACGTGGTGCTGGCCAACGGCAGCGTGAAGAAGAAAGGCGAAGACCAGAACGCCGCCGCCCGCGAACGGCTGGCCGCCAAGATCGACCTGCACGACCGCATGGTGTCGCCGCGCGCGCTGGGGCACAACAAGTTCCTCGTCATCTGCGACGCCGAACAGAAGCCGCGCTGGGTGTGGACCGGCAGCCAGAACTGGACGCAGACCGGCCTGTGCACGCAGGCCAACAACTCGCTGCTGCTCGACGACTTCGAACTGGCGCGCGAATACCGCAAGCAGTGGGACCTGCTCAAGGACGCCGGCGACCAGACGCCGCAGACGCTGAAGGACGAGAACAGCCGCCCGCGCGCCACCAAGGTCGGCCCCGCGCCCACGCGGCTGTGGTTCACGCCGACCGTGGGCCAGGTCGACCTGGAAGAGGCGCGCGCCATCGTGCAGGGCGCGCAACAGGCGGTGCTGTTCCTGATGTTCAACCCCGGCCCGGCCGACACGCTGCTCAACGAGATCATCGACACCGCGCGCGCCGGCGACGGCGAGCACCGGCTCTACATCAAGGGCGTGATCAACCAGGACCCGAGCACCACGGCCCACCCCGTGGAGCTGTTCGACCAGGCCAACTCGCAGAAAGCCGACTTCGACGTGGTGCTGCCCGCCGCCATCGACGCGCCGACCAAGTGGTTCCGCCGCGAGCTGAAGAAGCTGCCCGACACCTTCGCCATGGTGCACAGCAAGGTCGTGCTGGTCGATCCGTTTTCAGACCACCCGGTGCTGCTGACCGGCTCGCACAACCTAGGGCCCAAGGCCAGCGGCATCAACGACGAGAACCTGCTGATCGTGCGCGACGCGCCGGGGCTGGCGTCGGCGTATGCGACCAACATCATGTCGATCTACAACCAGTACCGCTGGCGCTTTCGGCGCGCGGTGCAGAAGCCCTCGAAGCAATGGAAGGGGCTGGAAGACGGCGACAGCTGGCAGAAGGGCTACCTGAAGCCCGGCGGCGCGGCGCTGCGCGAGATCGACTTCTGGGTCGGCGCCTGAGGCTTGGCCTTGGCGCCGGCGCCCTGCTTCAGGCTCAGAAGAAGAACCCGTTGGGGCGCGAGTTGTGCTCGCGGCGGCGCCAGTCCCACGGCGGCGTCGGCTTGGCATCGGCCCACAGGCCACGGTGCTGCGCACGCGCCTTGGCCTCGAGCTTGAAGAGCCCGCCGCCGCGCTTGGTCACGATGTTGTTGTAGTCGTAGACCCAGGCCCAGCCTTCGGACACCATGCGGCTGCCGACGTCCTCGCCGTTGCAGCTGACGTCGGCCACGGTGCGGCCGTAGCGGTCGGTGTCGACCTCGGAGATGAGCGCGGTCTCGCTGAAGCACAGGCTGCTGAGCGCCTGCCGGCTGCGCTGACCATAGGGCTGCGCTTTTTCGGGGGCGTCGATGGCCGCGATGCGCACCTTGACGCGCTCGTAGGCGCCGGTGCGGCCGCAGCGCGCGGTAAGGGTGTCGCCGTCGCTGATGCCGACGACAAGGCAGGAACGGGGCGCGGCGTGGGTCAGGAAGGGGGAAAAGGCAAGAAGGCTGAAAAGCAGCAGCGCGCGCAAATGCATGAAGAAGCCGGAGATAGGCAGAATGACGGAACCGATCGAGGCTAAGTGATCCACGCGCCGGAACCGGTCGGTACACAGACTTTTTCTTTTGAGCCCTGCTTCGAAGGAGAGCACGCACCATGCAAGAACCCACCCAGGACGACTGGTTCCTCGCGGCCAACGACGCATGGGACGCCGGCGCGCACAAGAAGGCCCTCTCGCTGTTCCTCAAGGCCGCCGCCGCCGGCGAGACCCACGCGCTGAACAGCGTCGGCTACTTTCTCGACCACGGCATCGGCGTGAAGCAGAACCCCGAAGCCGCGCGCGACTGGTACCGCAAGGCCGCCAAGGCGGGCGACGTGGCGGGCTGCGCCAACCTTGCCATCTGCTACCGCGACGAAGGCAACTTCCGCTGGGCGCGTTTCTGGTTCGAGAAGGCCTACGCGCAAGGCGACGGCGACGCCGCGCTGGAACTGGGGCGGCTCTTCCTGTGGGAAGGGCCGAACCAGAACCGGCACAAGGTGGTGGACTACCTGGGCAAGGCGGTGGCCTCGCCGTCCATCACTTCGGACGGACGGAAAGAGGCGGGTTCGCTGCTGAAGTCGCTGGGCCGCAAGTAAGGCGCGCCGCGCTCACTTCGCCTTGCCTTCGTCTTCCTGCAGCAACCGCCACATCACCTTGCCGCTGCCGCTCTTGGGCAGCGCGTCCACGAACTGCACCTTGCGCGGGATCTTGTAGACCGCCATGTTCTCGCGGCACCAGTCGATGATTTCCTGCTCGGTCGTGTCCTTGTGCGTGGCGCGCAGCACCACCACGGCCTTGACCGATTCGCCGCGGTAGTCGTCCTTGGTCGAGATGACGCAGGCCTCCTGGATCGCGGGGTGGCGGAACATCAGCAGCTCGACCTCGGCCGGCCACACCTTGAAACCGCTCGCGTTGATCATCCGCTTGAGGCGGTCGGTGATGAAGAAGTAGCCGTCCTCGTCCATGCGGCCCATGTCGCCCGAGCGGAAGAAGCGCTTGCCCTCGAACTCGACGAAAGCCGAGGCCGTGGCGTCGGGGCGCTTCCAGTAGCCCTGGAACACCTCGGGGCCGTGGATGATGATTTCGCCCGATTCGCCGACGGGCATTTCGACCAGCGTGTCGGGGTCGACCACGCGCGCGTCGGTGCTCATGAACGGAATGCCCAGGCACTGCTGCTTGGGGTTGTCCGACGGGTTTGTGTGCGAGGGCGCGGCGGTCTCGGTGAGGCCGTAGCCCTCCTGGTACTTCAGGCCGTACTGCTCGAACAGCCGCTGCGCCACCGCCTGCGGCATGGCCGCGCCGCCGCCGCCGATGTAGTTCATGCTCGACAGGTCGTAGCTCGCGAAATTCGGGCTGGCCATGAGGTCGATGACCATGGTCGGGATGTTGGTCCAGGCCGTGACCTTCCAGCGCGAGATGAGCCGGCCGGCCACGTCGCGGTCCCAGCGCGGCATGATGACCAGCGTGGCCGCCGCCAGGATGGCGGTGTGCATCATGCTGACCACGCCCGTGATGTGGAACATGGGCACCACGGCCAGCACCACCGCCTCGGAGGTCGAGCCGCCCCACATCTGGCCGGCCATGGCGTTGTGCATCAGGCTCGAATGGTGGTGCACGCAGCCCTTGGGCAGGCCGGTGGTGCCGCTGGTGTAGGGCAGCAGCGCCATGTCGTTGGCGCCCACCACGTGCGCGGGCGCCGGGTGGCCGGCGGCCAGCGCGTCGGTCCACGCCATGACCTGGCCGTCGGCCAGCGCGGGCAGCGGATGGCGGGTGGTGAGCCAGTCTTTCCAGGCCGGCGCCGGGGCGTCGTCGCCCGACGCGTCGGCGTCGAAGGCGTCGGTGAACTGGGTCACGATCATGTGCGACAGCCGCTGCGCGGGCGGCAGCGCATCGCTGGCCTTGGCCAGTTCGGCCGCGAGGTCGCCGGTGATGATCGCCACCTTGGCGTCGGGGTCGGTGATGTAGTGCTTGAGCTCCTCGGCACGGTTCATCGGGTTGACCGGCACCACCACGGCATTGGCGCGCAGGATCGCGAAATGCGCGATCACCAGCTGCGGGCAGTTCTGCATGTCCAGGATCACGCGGTCGCCGCGCTTCACGCCCAGCGCATGCAGCGCGCCGGCCAGGCGCTCGGCCTGCGCGGCGAACTCGCCATAGCTGAGCACGCGGCCGAAGAACACGAGCGCGGGCTTGTCCGGGTAGCGGGCGGCCGAGGTGGCCAGGTTGTGCCACAGCGAGGTGGCGGGGACGGTGATCGAATGGGGAAGGCGTTTGGGCCAGAACTTGTAATGCGGGCGTTGTTGCATGGTGAGAACAGGCGGGGAGCGAGAGGGGAGAAAAAAGCGGGCTGCATGCAGCCTAAGCCGCCGGGCGCGCCGCTCCCATCGGGGAAGCCCGTGGGGCGTCGCCTAGGTGACGCCCTTTTTTCGTACGCCGCGCCATCGGCTATCGTGCAGGCCCCGGGCCATGCGCCCGCAGCCTGCTGCTCTTTCTCATGCCCGAGCTCGTACGACAAACACTGCGCCGAAGATCCCTGCTGCTGGGCAGCACGTTGACCGCGCTGGCCGCGTCCGGCTGCGCGCTGGCTTCCCGGTTCGAAGCACCGGCGCCGGCGACGGACTCGCAGCCCCCGACGCCGCCGACCTGGTTCATGGTCGACGGCTCGCTCGAAACCCGGGACGTGGTCCCGCCCCACGCCGGCAAGGGCGGCGGCTCGATGTTCGGCACACTGACGCTGGCCACCGGCGCGTTCACGTGGCGCGTGACCTACGCGCGCCTGAGCGGGCCGGCAACGCTCGCGGGCTTCTACGGCCCCGCCGCCAGGGGCAGCAACGGCCCGCTGGCGATCCGGTTGCCGCCGCACACCCAGGCCGTGCAGCTCAACCCGGGCTCCGACGGCTACGAGCTCACCGGCACGAGCATGCTGACGCCGGCACAGATGGCCGACCTCATGGCCGGCCTCTGGTATGTCGGCATATCGACCCGCGCCTGGCCAGAGGGCGAAGTCCGGGCGCAGATGACGCGCAGCACCGCCGGCGTGCACGGCGGCTGAGGGCGGCTGGCATCGGCTGACACCGGCCAGGGGCGCGGCACCGGCGTCGCCGGTGCCACCGCCACGCACGATGCGCCCTGCGACTACAGACAGCCACGCATTTCGGCGCGATACCTGCGGTCTTTCAAAGGAAATTCCATGGCAGCAGACAAGCACGCAAGCGTTCACTGGGAAGGCGCCGGCAAGACCGGCAAGGGCCAGGTCAGCACCGAGACCGGCGCCCTCAAGGACTACCCCTACGGCTTCGCCAGCCGCTTCGAGGACGACAAGCGCGGCACCAACCCCGAGGAGATCGTCGGCGCGGCCCATGCAGCCTGCCTGACGATGGCCTTTGCCTTCGCGCTCGAGAAGGAAGGCTTCACGGCCAGCAGGATCGACACCAAGGCGGCCGTGCGCCTGGCCAAGGACGGCGACGGTTTCAAGATCGACCGCATCGCGCTCGAACTCGACGCCGCCGTGCCCAAGCTCGACGAAGCCAGGTTCCAGCAGATCGCGGCCGCCGCCAAGGCCGGCTGCCCGCTGTCGAAGGCGCTGGCGAGCGTGCCCGAGATCACGCTGAAGGCCACGCTGGCCGGCTGAGCGGGCTGCTTATGATCGTCTCCACAACAAGGAGACGGATCATGAACACGCCCATCCGGACCGCGCTGGCGGTCCTTTCTTTCAGCCTCGGCACGGCCGCGCTGGCCGCCTACCCCGACAAGCCGATCAAGCTGGTCATCGGCTTTCCGGCCGGCGGCCCGCTCGACCAGCACGCGCGCCTTCTGACCGACAAGCTGCAGGCCGTGCTGGGCCAGCCGCTGATCGTCGACTACAAGCCCGGCGCCGGCGGATCGGTCGGGGCCGACGCCGTGGCCAAGAGCCCCGCCGACGGCTACACGCTCATGCTGGCCAACACCGGCGTGGCCGTGATCAACGGCGCGCTCTACAGCAAGCTGCCCTACAACACGCAGCGCGACTTCGTGCCCATCGCGCGCACCGCCATGCAGCCGCTGGCGCTGCTGGTCACGCCCAAGCTGCCGGTGCAGAACCTCAAGCAGTTCGTCGACTACGCCAAGGCGCGGCCCGGCCAGGTCAACTACGGCTCGGCCGGCAACGGCGGCATCAGCCACCTGGTGCCCGAGATGTTCAAGACCGCGACCGGCATCTTCATGGTGCACATCCCCTACCGGGGCAGCGCGCCGGCCTTCACCGACCTGATGGGCGGGCAGGTGCAGTTCATGGCCGAGTCGATTCCGCAGGCGGCCAACTACCACAAGCAGGGCAAGGTGCGTGCGCTGGCCGTGACCAGCCGCGAGCGCAACCCCGCCCTGCCCGACGTGCCGACGGTGATCGAGTCGGGCGTCAAGGGCTTCGAGGTGGTGGGCTTCTACGGTTTCCTCGCGCCGAAGGACACGCCGAAAGACGTGGTCGCCAGGCTCAGCGACGCCTTCAAGCAGGTGCTGAACAACCCCGAGGTGCGCGACCGCATGGTGAGCCAGGGCGCCGACCCGGCCTACCTGGGCAGCGAGGACTTCGCGCGCTTCCTGGCGACGGAGACGCCGCGCTGGGAGAAGGCGGTGAAGGCTTCGGGCGCGCGGATGGACTGAAAGGCTCGCCCCGCGCGGCCCCGCGCGGCCCCGCCCGATTCAGCTCGGCGTGGCCGCGTGCCGCTCGAGTTGCGCGCGATCGAGCAGCTCGATGGCACGGTAGCGCACGCGCAGCGTACCGTCTTCCTCCCACAGCTTGAGCTGCCGGTTCACGCTCTGGCGCGACACGCCGAGCATGAACGACAGGTCTTCCTGCGACACGCCCAAGAGCGTGCCGCCGCCCTCGCCCGCCCGGTCGCCGTGCGCGTCGAGCGTCAGCAGCCGGTGCGCGAGCCGCACGGGCAGCGGCATCAGGATCACGTCGTCGATCCACGCCAGCGCCTGCCGCAGCCGCAGGCACACCAGCCGCGTGAAAGCCATGTGCACCTCGGGGTGCGCGGCCACCAGGCGGTGGAAATCGGCCGCCGCGACCACGGCCATCTCGGTGGTGTCGACCGCGCAGGTGTCGTAGACGCGCTCGCGCCCCACCAGCAGCGACACCTCGCCGAACCAGTGGCCCGGTTCGAGCATCGCGATCACCGCCTCGCGCCCGCCCGGCGCCACCACGCTCACGCGCAATGACCCGCTGACCACGCCGAACAGCGCGTCGGGCTGCGAGCCCTTGTGGAACAGCGACTCCCCGCGCGCCAGCGTGCGCCGGTGCGCGACGTCGAGCAGGCGCTGCTGCACGTCGCCGGCCAGCCGCATGTCGCTGTTGTGCACCGGGGAGGGCTGCGCGTCGGCGGACGCGGGTTCGGCGGGAAGGGTGGAGACGGGCGTGCGTGGCATCGCGGGTTTGTCCGGAGCGGCGATTGCCAACACCGGACAGTCTTGGTTCGAGGGGCTGCCGATAGTACGCAGCGAGCCCCGGCCAGCGCATTCGCGGCAACCCGGAGCCCCTGTCATTCCCTGTCACATGGAGCACACCCCGATGAACACACCCCGCACCGAACTTCAAGCCCGCCGCGAGCGCCTCGTGCTCGACCATTTCGCCGACGAGACCCGCCAGGACTTCGACGCCGTGCTCGGCACCTTCCCGCACCCGCACTACGAACTGATTCCCAGCGGCGAGGTGCACGACGCATTGCCGACGTGCGCCAGTACTACATCGACACGCGCCGCGCCTTCCCGGACCAGCGCCACGAAATCATCCAGCTGCGGCACGCGGACGACTCGGTGGTCGTGGAGTTCTGGCTGCTGGGCACGCACCGCGGCCCGCTGAAGGGCATTCCGCCGACGGGCAACAGCTTTCGCTGCCGCATGAACGCGTTCTTCATCTTCGAGGGCGACCGGCTGGTGTGCGAGCGCGTGTACTTCGACACGCTGACGATGCTGCGGCAGCTGCTGGTGGGCGTGCCTGCGGCGAACGTCGCGGCGCTGGTGGGCAGCCTGCTGGGCCAGCCCGCCGCCGCGCCCGCGCC
>NZ_MOWM01000098.1 GCF_016082275.1 Variovorax sp. E3 | reverse complement strand
GCGCGACGGCGCGCGCCGCCGCAGCTACGGCGAGCTCGACGCGCAGTCGAACCAGCTCGCGCATGCGCTGCGCGAGCGCGGCATCGGCCGCGGCCAGCGCGTGGGCCTGTGCCTGGAGCGCGGCATCGACATGCTGGTGGCGCTGCTCGCGGTGCTGAAGTCGGGCGCGCGTATGTGCCGCTCGACCCGGCGTTTCCGCAGGCGCGGCTGGACCACTACGCGGAAGACGCCCGCCTCGAACTGCTGCTGACCACCTCGGACATCGTGGCCGCGCCGCGCGAATGGCGTGTCGACGCCGCTTCGCACCTGTTCGAGATCGACCGCGACACCGCCTGGCACCAGGCCCCCGTGAGCGCCCTCGTTTCGAGCGAGCAGGACGCGGGGCCCGAAGACGCGGCCTACGTCATCTACACCTCCGGCTCCACCGGCAAGCCCAAGGGCGTGTGCGTGCCGCACCGCGCGGTGGCCAACCTGCTGCAGTCGATGCGCACGGCGCCCGGCATCGGCGCGGCCGACCGCATCGCGGCCGTGACCACGCTGTCCTTCGACATCGCCGTGGCCGAGCTGCTGCTGCCGCTGGCGGCCGGCGCAGAAATCGTGATGGTGCAGCGCGAGACCGCCATGGACGGCAACCACCTGCGCGCGCTGCTCGAGGACGAAGACATCACCATCCTGCAGGCCACGCCCGGCATGTGGCAGCTGCTGCTCGACGCGCAGTGGCCCGGCGCCCCGGGCTTCAGGGGCTGGATCGGCGGCGAGCCGGTGCGCGCGCGGCTGGCGCTGGAGCTGCTCGATCGCTGCGAGGAACTGTGGAACGTGTACGGCCCCACTGAGACCACCGTGTGGTCGACCGTGTGGAACATGCGGCGCGACGTGGTGGCCTCGCGCGGCGTGTCGATCGGGCAGCCGATCGACAACACCGAGGTCTGGATCCTCGACGCCGACCTGCAGCCCTGCCCGCTCGGCGTGCCCGGCGAGATCTGCATCGGCGGCGACGGCATGACGCTGGGCTACCTGCACCGCCCCGAACTCACGGCCGAGCGCTTCGTCACCACGCGCATCCTGGGCAACGCCACGGCCGTGTACCGCACCGGCGACCGGGGCCGCTGGCGCAACGACGGCCTGCTGGAGCACATGGGCCGGCTCGACTTCCAGGTGAAGGTGCGCGGCTACCGCATCGAGCCCGGCGAGATCGAGGCGCGCTGCAACGAAGTGGCCGGCGTATCGCGCAGCGTGGTGGTGGCGCGCGAAGACCATCCGGGCGACGTGCGGCTGGTGGCGTACCTCGCCTTGAACCCGAACGCGCCGGGCGCGGCCTTCGACCTCGATGCGCTCATGCAGCACCTGCGCGACCACCTGCCGGCCTTCATGCAGCCGCAGCACGTGGTCACGCTCAAGAGCCTGCCCACGCTGCCCAACGGCAAGCTCGACCGCGTCTCGCTGCCCGCGCCGCAGGACGTGCCGCGCGAGGTGGTGCGGCGCGGCGCCGGCCCGCGCAACGACCACGAGCGCAAGGTGCTCGCGGCCATGGAACAGGTGCTGAGCCTGCCCGGCCTCGACATGAAGGACGACTTCTTCACCATGGGCGGCCACTCGCTGCTGGCCGCGCGGCTGGCCACGCTGCTCAGCCGCGAGTTCCAGGTCACGCTGCCGCTGCGCACGCTGTTCGAGGCCCCCACCGCCGAGCGGCTGGCCGTGGCCGTCGAGGCGCTGCAGGGCGCGGGCGCCGGCGTGCAGGCGCCGCTGGCCCACCGGCCCGAGCGCGAGAGCGCGCCGATGACGCCTTCGCAGGAGCGCATCCGCTTCATGGAAGAGCTGCACCCCGGCCGTTCGGTCTACAACGCCCCGTCGGCGCAGCGGCTGCTGGGCGAGTTCGACGCGGCGCGCTTCGAGTCGGTGCTGCGCGAGATCATTCACCGCCAGCCCGCGCTGCGTACCTCTATGGGCACCGACGCGCGCACGGGACAACCCGTCCAGTCGATTGCGCGGGATGTGGAATTTTCATTGCCGGTGATCGATCTGCGCGACCTGCCCGCCGACCAGCGCGAGGCCGAGCTGGCCGAGCAGATGCAGGAGCTGGCCGACCGGCCCATCGACATCCACCGCGCGCCGATGGCCCACGCGGCGCTCTTCAGGCTCGACGAGCGCGATCACGCCTTCGTGTTCGTGCCGCACCACCTGGTGTGGGACGGCTGGTCTTTCGACCTGATGCAGCGCGAGCTGTCGGCCCTGTACGACGCGGCCGAGCGCGGCCGCGCGCACGGCCTGCCCGCCATTGCCACCACGCACGGCGACTATGCCGAGTGGCTCGCGCAGTGGATGCAGGAGCCCGCGTTCGAGGAGCAGCTTTCGTTCTGGCGCAAGCGCTTTGCCGCCGCGCCGCTGCCGCGCCTGCCCCAGACCGACATGCCGCGCCGCGCGGGCAAGAGCGGCCAGGGCGGCACGCAGTGGATCCAGATCGACCTGGCCACCACGCAGCGGCTGCGCGAGGTGGCGCGCGGCATGGACGTGACGCTCAGCATGCTCACCTTCGGCCTCTATGCGCTGACCATGGCCCGCACCATCGGCTGCGACGCCATCGTCATCGCCAACCCGGTGCGCGGGCGCCAGCAGCCCGAGACCGAGGACGTGATGGGCGTCTTCAACAACGTGCTGCCGGTGTCGCTGCAGATCGACATGCGCCAGTCGCTGCCCGAGTTCATGCACTACGTGAAGGACGAACTGCTCACGCTCATGAACTACCAGCAGGTGCCGTTCGAGCGCCTCGTGGCCGAGCCCGGCGCCGGCGGGCAGGCCAAGGCCTCGGGCCCGTACCAGTCGATGTTCTCGTTCCAGGACGCGCGCGACCGCTCGCGCCGGCTCGGCAGCCTGCAGACGCGGCAGATGCACCTGATGCAGCGCGGCGCGACCGACGACATCGGCGTGTGGCTGATGGACAAGGCCAACGGCCTGGAAGGCGCGCTGATCTACAACGCCGACATCTACCTGCGCGAAACCGGCGCGCAGCTGCGCGAGCGCTACCTCGAGCTGCTGCACCGCGCGGCCGACCGGCCCGACGCCCCGCTGGCCGACATCGCCAGCGCCGACAACTCGACCAGCGCGGCCTACCTGCGCAAGCTCGCGGCCGACGGCACCCGGGCCGAGGCGCCGGCGAGCGCGGCGGAAGGCGCGCCGAAGGCCAAGGCGGGGCTGATGAACCCCGAGCAGGCGCAGCTCGCGCAGATCTGGGCCGGCGTGGTCGGCATCGACGTGAACGACATCCGCGCCAACGACAACTTCTTCGACCTCGGCGGCGATTCGCTGCTGGTGCTGCGCGCGGTGCAGCAGACCGAGCTGCTGCTGGGCTACCGCGTGGAGCCGCGCCGCTACCTGTTCGAGAACCTGGGGCAGATCGCCGCCTCGTCCACCTTCCACCCGGTGCACGCGGCCGGGCCCGACAGCATTCCGTCGGAGCTGCAGAGTCTGCCCGCGGCCACGGCGCCGCGCGGCGGCCTGCTGGGCCGGGCCCTCGGCGGCTGGCTGCGCAAGAACTGAAGGAACACACCATGCAAAGCGCCACGCTCGCACGCGCCATCGACGCGCCGGTGTGCCGGTATGTCGACCTGGACGAGTTCACCGACCTGCTGCCCGCGCAGGTGCTGTCGGACGAAGAGCGCGCGCGGGCCGGCAAGTTCCGCTTCGCCACCGACCGCCAGCGCTTCGTGGCGGCGCACATCGCGCTGCGGCAGGCGCTGGCCGCGCACACCGGGCTGCGCGCCGACACGCTGAGCTTTGCCACCGGTTCCTTCGGCAAGCCCTCGCTGCCGGGCCGCCCGCGCACGCAGTTTTCGCTGAGCCACAGCCAGGGACTGGCGCTGATCGCCATCGGCGGGCGCGGCCCGCTGGGGGCCGACATCGAGCAGTTGCGCCCGATGCCCGATGCCCCCGCGCTGGCCGCGCGGCACTTCACGCCGCGAGAGAACGAGGCGCTGGCCAGGCTGCCGGCGCGCGAACGCGACCACGCCTTCCTGACCTGCTGGACGCGCAAGGAGGCCTGCCTCAAGGCCATCGGCGTGGGCCTGCTGGTGCCGCCGCGCAGCTTCGAGGTGGGGCTGGAGCCCGACTGCCGCAGCGTCGAGCTGCCGGTGGCCGGCCGCATCCTGTGGCTGGTGCTGGGGCCGGCGCCCGCGCGGCTGGACAGCGTCGGTTCGATCGCGGAATGGCGCGAGACCCAGGGCCGCGCCGTCGTCAACGGCCCGATGGCGGAGGCCCAAGCATGAACGCCCTCGCGCTGATGTTCGGGCCGGCCTCGCGCCAGCTCTTCGGCATGTTCCATCCGGCCGAGGACGGCGGCGCGCGCGACACCGCCGTGCTGCTCTGCCCGCCTTACGGCCCCGAGGGGCTGCGCACGCACCGCTTCTTCAAGGTGCTGGCCGAGCGCCTGGCGCGCAGCGGCGTCGCCACGCTGCGCTTCGACTTCTACGGCACCGGCGACTCGCCCGGCGACGAACGGCAAGGCGAGTTCGAGGGCTGGCGGCGCGACCTGTGCTGCGCGCACGAGGAACTGAGCCGCCGCGCCCCGGGCACGCGCATCGTCTGGGTCGGCGCGCGGCTGGGCGCCACGCTGGCCGTGCTGGCCGCGCGCAACGGGCGCTGCGACCCGGTGCGGCTGGTGCTGTGGGAGCCAGTGATCGACGGCCGGCGCTATGCACGCTTCCTGCGCGAGCAGCATGTGGTGGCCATCGACACCACCTTCTGCATTCCCGACCTGGCCTGGCGCCGCGACCTGCTGCGCGAGCCCGACGCGGTGCCCGAAGAGGCGCTGGGCACCTCGCTGTCGCCCGTGCTGCGCGCGCAGCTCTCGGCGCTCGTGCCCGACGCGCTGCCGCTCACCGCGCTGCACGACACGCTGGTGCTGGCGCAGCCCGACGACGCGCACACGGCGCAATGGGCGGCCGAGCAGCAGTCGCGCCACATGCCCGTGCGCCTGGCCTATTTCAAGCACCGGCTCGAATGGACCGCCGACCCCTACCCCAACAGCGCCATGGTGCCGGCCGATGCGCTGAGCCGCCTGCAGGGAGCCATTCATGAATGAGATGACACAAAGCCCGGTGCGCTTCGGCCAGGGCGAAGCGCTGGTGGGCATGCTCACCACGCCCGCGCACCATGCCATGGCCGCCACCGGCTGCCTGATGCTCAACATGGGCGCCAACCACCGGGTCGGCCCGCGCCGCATCAACGTCAAGCTGGCGCACCTGCTGGCCGCGCGCGGCGTCGGCAGCCTGCGGCTCGACCTGGGCGGCGTGGGCGACAGCGACGCGCTCGACACCGCCAGCGACCTGCGTACGCGCGCCGTGCAAGACCTGCGCGCCGCCATGGACCTGGTCGAAGGCACATTGGGCATTCGCCAGTTCGTGATCGTCGGCATGTGCTCGGGCGCCGAACACGCCATGGCGGTGGGTGCGCTCGACCCGCGCGTGGTCGGCCTTTCGCTGTTCGACGGCTTTGCGTTTCCCGAGCGGCGCACGCGCTGGGAGCGTACCGTGCGGCGCGCGCTGGCGGCGCCGGGGCATCCGTCGTTCGCGGGCAAGGCCGTGCGCTGGGTGCAGCGCCGCGTGCTGCGCATGCAGCCGGCGAACAAGACGCTGCCCGGCTTCTTCACCGAGGAAAGCTCGCCCGACGCCACCGCGAACTGGTTCGCCGCCACGATGAAACAGCTGGCCGAGCGCAAGGTCGCGATGCAGCTTCTGTATTCGGGCTCGCTGCACGTCTGCGACCGCGACCGCGACCAGCTCGGCGCCTTCCGCCACGCGTCTTTCGCGCAGGCGCTGCAGTACGAATTCATGCGGGACGTCGACCACACCGTCTGCACGGAGAAGGGACAGCAGCTGTTCCTCCAGGCCGTGGGCGACTGGGTCGCCGACCGCTGTTTCGGCACCAGCACGGAGCGGCGCAGCCCCAGCCGCACCGTGGCCGGTGCCACCCGCGCCATGCCCACCACATGGGCCGCGCCCTAGGCACCCACCCGTCACACGGCAGTCAAGGAGATCACCATGGAACGCATCGATCCAGCCAGGCCCTCACACGGCACCCGCACACTCTCGGCCCTGGCCCTTGCGGAGTACAGGCTGCGATGGCTCGGCCTGGCGTTGCTGCTGTCGCTCGGGCTGGCGGGCTGCGCGCCGGGCTTCGGCTCGCCGGGCGCCTCGGCTTCACCAGCGCCAACGGCGACGCCACCGCATCGGCCTCCGGCGACAACGGCAAGATCATCCAGATCACGCCCGACCTGATCCGCGCGCAGATCGCGCAGCGGCCCACGGCCGTGTCCGAAGACGTGAAGCGCCTGTTCGCGCCGGTGCCGGTCTACACCATCGGGCCGGGGGACGTGGTGGGCATCATCGTGTACGACCATCCGGAGCTGCTGCCCAACGCCGGCGCGGTGATCGCGCAGCAATCCGACCCGACCGGCGTGACCGTGGCACCCGGCTTCATCGTCGACGCCAAGGGCGAGATCTTCTTTCCCTACATCGGGCGCACCAAGGTGCAGGGCCTGACCGAAAGCGGCGCCTCGGAACTGGTCGCGCGCCGCATCAAGGCCTTCGTCAAAGACCCGCAGGTGTCGGTGCGCATCCAGTCGTTCCGCAGCCAGCGTGCCTATGTGCAGGGCGAGGTGCGCACGCCCGGCCTGCAGATCTTCACCGACGTGCCGATGACGCTGTCGGAAGCCATCAGCCGCGCCGGCAGCTTCACGCAGATCGGCGACCGCTCGCGCATCACGCTGACACGCGGCGGCCGCTCCACGGTGCTCGACCTGGCGATGCTGCAGTCCCTGGGCGTGGACGCCAACAGCATTCCGCTGCGCAACGGCGACATCGTGAACGTCGGCACCCGCGAGGACAGCCGGGTCTACGTGATGGGCGAAGTGCGGGCGCGTCGGCGCTGCAGATGCGCCAGAACGGCCGGCTGAGCCTGAACGAGGCGCTGGGCGACGTGGGCGGCCCCGACCTCGCGACCTCCGACCCCGGCCAGATCTACGTGGTGCGCAACGCGCCGGACAACCCCGACCGCCAGCAGATCTTCAACCTCAACGCGAAGAACCCGGTGGCGCTGGCGCTGGCCGACCGCTTCGAGCTGCTGCCGCGCGACGTGGTGTACGTCGACCACGTGCCGCTGGTGTCGTGGAGCCGCGTGTTCAGCCTGATTCTTCCGGCGGCCCAGGTCGTCAACCTCGCCCGCGACACCGCCCGGCGGTAAGCGATACGGCCCCCTTCCCGCACGAAAAGGTGAACCCCATGAACGCGCGTTGGCAAGCTTCGCTCCCGGCCCCCGCGGCCGCCCCTGTGCCCATGGTCGAGGCCACCTGGGTGCGGGAGTCACGGTTCCAGGAATACCTGGACATCCTGATCGACAGCCGCTGGCTGATTGCCACGGTGACGGCGCTGGCGCTGATCGGGGGGGCGTGCTACGCGCTCTTCGGTCCACGCGTGTACGAGGCCAACATCCTGATCCAGGTCGAAGACCCCGATCGGGCGGGCGGCAATTTTCCGGGCGACGCCAACGGCGGCGGCGGCATCAGCGTGAAGACGCCGACCGCCGGCGAGACCGAGATCCTGCGTTCGCGCATGGTGCTGGGCCAGGCCATGGAGAACACCCGGCTCTTCATCAGCGCCAGGCCGCACTACATCCCCGTGATCGGCGAATTCCTCGCGCGGCATTCGACCCAGCTGTCCACGCCCGGCGTGCTGGGCATGGGCAACTACGTGTCGGGCACCGAGCGCATCGCCGTCGCGCAGATGGACGTGCCGCCGGCCTCGAGGGCAAGAAGTTCCTGCTGACCGCGGGCACCGACGGCAGCTACACGCTGAGCAACCCCGGCCTGGACACGTCGCTGCAGGGCAAGGTCGGCGTGCCGCTGGACGCCACCGTGCCGGGCGGCGCGCTGCACCTGCTGGTGGGCTCGTTCGACGCGGAGCCCGGCGGCGCCTTCGAGCTGGTGCGCTACTCCAAGCAGCTCACCTTGCTGGGCCTGCAGAAAGACCTGCGCGTGGTCGAGAAAGGCAAGCAGTCGGGCGTGATGGACATCAGCATGCAGGCCGAGAACCGCGGCCAGCTGGCCGACGTGCTCAACGAGATCTCGCGCCTGTACGTGCGCCAGAACATCGACCA
Source organism: Variovorax sp. E3 (assembly GCF_016082275.1). Taxonomy (GTDB): domain Bacteria; phylum Pseudomonadota; class Gammaproteobacteria; order Burkholderiales; family Burkholderiaceae_C; genus Variovorax. The sequence goes on along the minus strand of NZ_MOWM01000098.1, from coordinate 19,825 downwards.
GAAGACCGTGCAGGCCGAACGCGCCCTGGCCTTCCTGGGCACCGAGCTGCCCAAGTTCAAGGCCCAGCTGGAGCAGTCGGAAGACAGCTACAACCAGTACCGCAACCAGAACGGCACCATCAGCCTAGACGACGAGGCCCGCAACGCGCTGTCGCAGAACGTCGACCTGCAGGCCAAGCTGCTGGACGCCAAGCAGAAGCGCCTGGACCTGGTGGGCCGCTTCACCGCCGCGCACCCGGCCGTGCAGACGCTGGACACGCAGATCGCCTCGCTCAAGAAGGAATTGGGCGCGGTCGACGGGCGCATCCGCCGCATGCCGATGCTGCAGCAGAACTCGCTGCGCATGCAGCGCGACATCAAGGTCAACACCGACCTCTATGCGACGCTCTTGAACAGCTCGCTGCAGATGCGCCTGGCCAAGGAAGGCAAAGTGGCCAACGTGCGCGTGCTCGACCAGGCGCTGCTGCCCGAGAAGCCGGTGCGGCCCAAGGCGCTGATCGTCATGGCGCTGTCGCTGGCGGGCGGGCTCTTTCTCAGCGGTGCCGTGGCGCTGCTGCGCAAGACGCTCAGAAAGTCCATCGCCAGCCCCGACGAGATCGAGGCCGTGACGGGGCTCAACGTGTACAGCACCATCGCGCTGAGCACCCAGCAGCGCGTGCTCGACCGCGCCATCCGCAGCGGCAAGCCGGGCGTGAAGGTGCTGGCGGCGCTGCATGTCGAGACCCGGCGCTGGAGGGGCTGCGCCGGCTGCGCACCGCGCTCAAGTTCGTGATGATGGGCGCGCCGAACAACCGCGTGCTGATCTCCAGCGCCACGGCCGGCGCTGGCAAGACCTTCGTGTCGTCCAACTTCGCGACGCTGCTGGCGTCGTCGGGCAAGCACGTGCTGCTGGTCGACGCCGACCTGCGCCGCGGCACCCTGAGCGAGGAGTTCGGGCTGCAGCGCAAGGACGGGCTGTCGGACATCATCACCGCCGGCCTGCCGATCGACCGGGCCATTCACTACCACGTGCTGCCGCGCCTGGACGTCATGACCTCGGGCACGCTGCACCCCGACCCCGCCGGCATGATGACCAGCGACGTCTTCGCGCAGACGCTGGCCACCCTGTCCGAGCGCTACGACGTGGTGATCGTCGACGCGCCGCCCACCCTGCTGGCCTCCGAGACCGCCGCGATGGCGCCGAGCATGGGCACGCTGCTGCTGGTGGCCCGCGCCGACCAGAGCGAAAGCGGCGAGCTGCTCGAAAGCGTCAAGCGGCTGGGCCACGTGGGTGCGGCGTTCCACGGGGTGGTGTTCAACGCGGTCGACACCACGCAGCGCCACTACCGCGGCTACAGCTACGGCTATGGCTACGAGATGTACCGGCGCGAACCGGCGCATGCGCTCGGCGAGGCCGACACCGTCATGCCCCGGCGCATCGAACCGGAGCATGCGACATCATGAGCGCCCTTCGCTCCCCCCCGCCCGCGCGGCCCACCGCACGCACGGCCGCCAACACGCCGGTCTACGGGCCGATCGGCGGCGCCCCCTGGCTGCGGGTGGCCAAGCGCGCCGCGGACATCGCGATGGCCGGCTCGTTCTTCCTGTTCTTCGGCTGGGCCTATGCGCTGATCTGGCTCGGCGTGCGCATGACCTCGGGCAGCCCGGCCATCTACATGCAGCCGCGCTACGGCAAGGACGGCAAGGTGTTCCGCTTCCTGAAGTTCCGCTCGATGGTGGCGGACGCCGACGCGTGCTGGCGCGCCACCTGCGCGAGAACCCCGCCGCCCGCCACGAGTGGGCCGTGTACCAGAAGCTGGCGCACGACCCGCGCATCACCCGCTTCGGCGCCTTCCTGCGCAAATACAGCATCGACGAGTTCCCGCAGTTCTGGAACGTGCTGCTGGGCGACATGAGCATGGTCGGCCCGCGCCCCTGCATGTTCGCGCAGAAGGAGCTGTACGGGCACTACTGGAACCACTACTGCGCCGTGCGCCCGGGCATCACGGGCCTGTGGCAGATCAGCGGGCGCAACGAGGTCAGCTACCGCCGCCGCGCGGCGATGGACGCGGAGTACGTGGCCACGCTGTCGCTGGGGCGGGACTTCGTGATCCTGCTGAAGACCTTTGCGGTGGTGGCCGGGGCGCACGGGTCGCGCTAGCCGGGGCCGAGCGAACAACCCTTCACGAAAGAACCCATGCGTATCTTTGTTGCGGGACATCGCGGAATGGTCGGCCAGGCGCTGACGCGGCGGCTGGCGCAGGCGGGCCACGAGGTGGTCACGCGCGGCCGCGCCGAGCTCGACCTGCTCGACCAGGCGGCGGTCGCCCGTTTCTTCGCGGCCGAGCCCGTCGACCAGGTGTACCTGGCGGCGGCCCGGGTCGGTGGCATTCATGCCAACGCGACCTACCCCGCGCAATTCATCTACGAGAACCTGATGATCGCGGCCAACGTCACGCACCAGGCCTTCGCGGCGGGCGTGAAGCGCATGCTGTTCCTGGGCTCCAGCTGCATCTACCCCCGGCTGGCCGAACAGCCCATGGCCGAAGACGCGCTGCTCGGCGGCCCGCTGGAGCCGACCAACGAGCCCTACGCCATCGCCAAGATCGCGGGCCTGAAGCTGTGCGAGAGCTACAACCGGCAGTACGGCGCCAGCCACGGCATCGACTACCGCAGCGTGATGCCGAGCAACCTGTACGGCCCCGGCGACAACTACCACCCGCAAAACAGCCACGTGGTGCCCGCGCTGCTGCAGCGCTTTCACCTGGCGCGCGAGACGCACGCGCCCCACGTGACCATCTGGGGCAGCGGCCAGGCACGGCGCGAGTTTCTCTATGTCGACGACATGGCCGAGGGTTGCCTTGCCGTGATGGACCTGCCGCGCGCCGCCTACGCGCGGCACACGGCGCCGATGCGCGGCCACATCAACCTCGGCACCGGCGAAGACGTGTCGATTGCCGAGCTGGCCGCGCTGGTGCGCGAAGTCACCGGCTACGCGGGCGACATCCGCTACGACGCCACCCAACCCGACGGCGCGCCGCGCAAGCTGCTCGACGTGTCGCGCGCCGCAGCCATCGGCTGGCGGCCCACGGTGCCGCTGGCCGAGGGGCTGCGCCGCGCCTATGCCGCCTACCTCCAGGCGGCCCCTTCCACCTTGCCCACCCAAGAGATCGAACATGCCTAAACGCGCACTCATCACCGGCATCACGGGCCAGGACGGCTCCTACCTGGCCGAACTGCTGATCGACAAGGGCTACGAGGTGCACGGCATCAAGCGGCGCACCTCGCAGTTCAACACGGGGCGCATCGACCACCTGTACGCCGACGTGCACGAGATCGCGCAGCGCCACCTGCACCTGCACCACGGCGACCTCGCGGACGGCAGCAACCTCACGCGGATCATGCAGGAGGTGCAGCCCGACGAGGTCTACAACCTCGGTGCGCAGAGCCACGTGGCCGTGAGCTTCGAGAGCCCCGAATACACGGCCGACATCAACGCGCTGGGCACGCTGCGGCTGCTGGAGGCCATCCGGCTGCTGGGCCTGCAATCGAAGACGCGCTTCTACCAGGCCAGCACCAGCGAGCTCTACGGCCTGGTGCAGGAAGGCCGCCAGAGCGAGAGCACGCCCTTCTACCCGCGCAGCCCCTACGGCGCGGCCAAGCTCTACGCCTACTGGATCACCCGCAACTACCGCGAGGCCTACGGCTTCTACGCGTGCAACGGCATCCTGTTCAACCATGAGAGCCCGCGCCGCGGCGAGACCTTCGTGACCCGCAAGGTCACGCGCGGGCTGGCCAACGTGGCGCAGGGGCTGGAGCAGTGCCTGTTCCTGGGCAACATGAACGCGCTGCGCGACTGGGGCCACGCCAGGGACTATGTGCGCATGCAGTGGCTGATGCTGCAGCAGCCCACGGCGGTCGACTACGTGATCGCCACGGGCATCCAGTACAGCATCCGCGAGTTCGTGGCCAAGGCCGCGCGCCAGCTCGGCATCACGCTGGTGTTCGAGGGCCGCGGGCTCGACGAGGTGGCCGTGGTCAGCGCGATCGAAGGCGACGACGCGCCGGCCGTCTGCGTGGGCGACGTGCTGGTGCGGGTCGACCCGCGCTACTTCCGCCCCGCCGAAGTGGAAACGCTGTGCGGCAACCCGGCCAAGGCCGCGGATGACCTGGGTTGGGTGCCCGAGGTCACGCTCGACCAGATGGTGGCCGAGATGGTCGCCTCCGACCTCGGGCTGGCCAAGCGCCGCGCGCTGCTGCAGCGCCACGGCTATCACACGCCCCAGAGCATCGAGGCCTGAGCGCGCGGAGCCCACCATGAGAACCCTCGCCTTCTGGTCCAGCCTTGCCTGCGCCCTGCTGTGCGGGCTGGTCGATCCCGTGTGGGGCTACACGGCGGTGTTCGCGCTGTCGCTGGTGCAGCTGTCGCTGCTGGGGTCTTCGGGCGGCAGCGTGTTCCTGCTGATCCACTACGCGACCCTGCTCACCTACTTCTCGCTGGCGCCCGCGATGCAGATCGCCAACGACGTCGAGTTCTGGGAAACCGGCGTGCTCGGCACGGCGGCGCACACGCAGGCGCTGGTGATGCTGCTGATGTACATGGCCGGCATCGAGGCCGCGCGCTTCGGCATGCACGACGCGCCGGCGCACCTGCCCGGCCTGCACCACACACGCGCCGTGGGCGTGGCCCACCCGTTCCTGCTGCTGCTGAGCTGCTCGATCGCGGCCTTCGCGACGCTCTTCATCCGGCCCGAGCTGAACTTCGTGGCGCGCGGCATCGTGGGCGAGGACGACAGCGTGCCGGTCGACTTCATCGTGTTCTCGACGCTGCCCAAGCTGGTGGTGCTGATGTGCTTCGTGGCGCTCACGATCCACGCGTTCCGCCGCCGCACGCCATGGGCCTGGGCGTCGGCGGGGCTGGCGCTGGCGCTGGCGGCCGTGGCGGCCAACCCTGTCAACACGGCGCGGCAGATCCTGCTGATCGGGTTGCTGCCGCTGCTCATTCACGCCATCGGGCGCAGCCGCCGCTGGACGCTGGCCGCGGTGATCTTCGGCGCCATCGCGGGCCTCGGCCCGGTGCTGAACCTGTTCTCGCGCGGCAGCATGTGGGGCGAAGGCCTCACGACCTTTCCGTTCAGCCAGGACTTCGACGCCATGTTCGTGGTCGCCGGCATCCTGGAACGCGCGCCCATTCCCGACCTGGGCTGGGGCCGCTACCTGCTGTCGGCCTTCTCGTTCTTCCTGCCGCGCGACCTGAAGATGTTCCCCGAGTTCGACCCGCTCGGCTGGTCGGCCATCCTGGGCAACTTCTCGCAGAGCAACCTGTCGCTGCCGCCGTTCACCACGGCGTACTTCGACTTCGGAATGATGGGCCCGCTGCTGCTGGGCATCGCGATCTCGGCGGGCTTCCGGCTGGTCGACAAGGCGGTCGACCCGCAGCGCGCGCTGTCGGGGCGCTACCTTTCGGCGCTGGTGCTGCTGTCGGCCTACGTGCCGTTCATGCGCGGCCCGATCCTGGGCTGGGGGCCGTTCGCGACCTCGGGCCTGATCGCGGCGGTGATCGCCGGCGCTCTGAGCGCCCGTGCCCGGCGTGCCCGCCGCCCCCGCCGCGTGCGTGCCCTGCGCCCCACCGCGCGGCGCAACCTGCCGACCCCGTGAGCACCCCATGGCCACCTATCTGTTCTACGACACCATTCGCCTGAACCCCGGGGCCGGCGGCGTGCTGAACGTCTCCGAGGTTTTGCTGCGCAGCATGCGGCTGTCGCACGACGACCATGTGCAGGCCGTGAGCGAGCGGCATCCGCGCCTGTACGCGGCGGCGCGGCGCCTGCGGGTCAGCCGCTTCATCCTGGACACGCTGCTCTACAACGCATACCGCGTGCTCGCGCTGCTGACCGGCCGGCAGGTGCATGCGCTGTTCCCGAACTACTTCCTGCCGTTCGCGCCGTTCGGCCGCCACGAGGACGCCATCGTCATCGTCCACGACCTGCAGTACAAGACCTACCCGCAGTACTTCAGCCGGACCAAGCGGCTCTGGCTGGACTGGAACCTGTGGCGCATCGCGCGCAGCGCCGCCGACGCGGTGTTCATCAGCAAGAGCAGCCTGCAGGACTTCGAGCGCCACTTTCCACGCTGCGCGCATTCGTCGGTGATCTTCAACCCGGTGGACGCCCTGCGCGCCCCTGTCCCGGCCGACGCGTCGCCGGCGCAGGAGCGCTACCTGATCGCCGCCTACCACTACTACCCCCACAAGAACTTCGCCGGCATCCTCGCGCTGTTCGAGCGCATGAAGAGCGCGGGCCTGGTCGACTTTCTCGACATCACCGGCAACGGCGCGGCCGACGTGGAGCGCATGGTCGCCGCGCTGGCGCCCGAGGTGCGCGACTGCGTGCGGCACCGGGGGCTGGTGTCGCGCGTGGAGTTGATCCGCCTGTACCAGGGCGCGACGGCGTTCATCTCGCTGTCGACCTTCGAGGGCTTCAACCTCTCGGCCGCCGAGGCCGCCACGCTGGGCGTGCCGCTGCTGCTGTCGGACATTCCGGTGCACCGAGAGCTGTTTTCGGGCTACGGCTTCTTCGTGGGCAGCGCGCCCGGCGATCCCTACCGGCTCGCGCGCTACCTGGCGCGGCACGCGCGCACGCGCCCGGCATGGCTGCATGCCGAGGCCTGCGCGCCGTCGGCGGTTGCCGCGCGCTACCTCACGCTCAAGCGCGACGCCGTGTCGCTGGCGAGGGCCCTGCCATGACCACGGTGCGCGGCGGCTTCTCGCGGCAGCTCCTCCGGTTTCTGCTGGCGGCGCTGTTCGTCGGGCCCGCGATGGCGGCGGGAACCGCCCAGCCACCGCAGCCCGCCCTGCCGCCCGAACCGCCGGTGCCCGGCTTCGGCGTGATGATCCATTACCTGCCCGAGAAGCAGTCCGTCGGGGAGATCCGGCGCTTCGACGTGAACGCCTTCGCCTCGTCGCTGGCGGAAATGCGTGCGTCCCACCTGATCCTGACGCTCGGCCAGAACAGCGGCCAGTACATCGCGCCCAACTCGGCGCTGGAAGTGCTGTGCCCCGAGAGCGTGAAGAACCGCCCCCCGCGCGACCTGCCGCTGGAAATCGGCGAGGCGCTGCGCAGCCGGGGCATCGCGATGATCCTGTACCTGCCGTTTCGCGCGCCGCAGTTCGACAAGACGCTGATGGCCTGCCTCGGCGACATCTCCGAGCAGGAGCCGCCGCCGCCGCGCTTCATCGCCGCCTGGTCGAGCGTGATCCGCGACTGGTCCGAGCACTACGGCCCGCTCGCCGCCGGCTGGTGGTTCGACGGCACCTACAACACCCGGGGCGTCACCGCGTCGGGCTGGGAAATGCTCTGCGACGCCGCGCGCAGCGGCGCGGCCAACCGCTGGCTGGCCTTCAACGCCGGCGAGGGCCCGGAGCGCTACAGCCTGAAGAGCGCGCCCTGCCAGAACCTCATGGCCGGCGAGTACCTGCAGCCGCCCGCGCATTTCGCGCCGCCGCCCTCGGAGCTGATGTTCCATGTGCTGACGCCGCTCACCGCCTCCTGGGCGCGCGAGGCGCCCGCGCGCTTCACGGTGCAGCAGCTGCGCGACTGGATCGGCGAGGCCCGCGTGGCGCGCGGTCTCTTCACGCTCGAGATGCCGACAGACAACAAGGGGCGCTTCGACCCCGCGCATGTGGCGCTGGTGAAAACGCCACCACGCGCAAGCCCTGAGCCATTCCCACGATTCCCCCCAAACCACGCTGTCACACCCATGAACCCCGCTCTCCCCTTCATCGTCGTCGAGGACCGCCAGAACAAGACGCTCGCGCTGTGCCGCCAATCCGCGGCGCTGGCGCAGGAGCAATTGATCGTGCTGTCGGGCACCGACGCCGGCCCCGCCTACGAGCGCTTTCGCGCCGCGTACGTGCACCTGTCGAGCAACCCGCCGGAGTTCGAGAAGATCTGCTTCCGGCGCTACTTCCTGCTCGCGCAGTACCTGGCCGCCAACCCCGGCTGCCGCGCCTTCGCGCTCGTCGACAGCGACGTGCTGCTGTTCCAGGGCATCGGTGCGCATGTGCGGCAACTCGCGGGCAAGGCGGACTTCTCGGGCTCCTTCATCCAGCCGGCCGACGGCTGGAACCCCTGTCAGATCTCGCCGCACGTGAGCTACTGGACCGCCAACGGCCTGCAGCGCTTCGTGGCCTTCGTGCTCGACACCTACCTCACGCCCTCGGGGCGCCGCAAGCTGCGCGACATCGCGGCGCGCTTTGCCGCGCGCGGCGTGCGCGGCGGCGTGTCCGACATGACGTTGCTCTACCTCTGGGCCCGCGCGAGCGGCAATGCCGACCCGATCAACCGGGTGCTCGACGGCAAGGTCATCGACCACAACGTGAACAGCCCGCACAACCACCTGGCATGGGAGTTCCGCTACCGCGGCGGCGCCAAGCGCATCGCCTATGTCGACGGCCGCCCGTGGCTCACGCCCACCGGCGGCGGGCGCACGAACGTGGTGGCGCTGCACTTCCAGGGCAGCGCCAAGATGGCCATGCCGCATGCGCTGCACGGCCGCATGCGCACCGTCGCCGCCGTGACCTACGCGCTGCTGGTGGCGCGTCGCGCCAAGAACAAGGCCTTCCGGCTCGCCTCGCGCCTGCGCCGGACGCTCGAGCTGCTCGGCGTCCAGCGCGCCCCGGCCGCCAAGTAAGCCGCCCCGCAACCCGAACCGGCCGCACGCCATGAAACCCTTCAGCCCGTCCCTTGCACTGCCCGGCGCGCGCATGGCGCGGCTCCTCGGCCTGGGCGCGCTGGTGTCGCGGCTGTACGTCTACCTGTCGGGCTTCCTGGCCATCTTCCTGATGGCGGCCAATGTGTCGCCGGCGCGCTTCGGCGAATACTCCATCTACCAGTCGGTGCTGGAAGTCGCGCTGGTGGTGGGCACGCTGGGCAGCACGCTGCTGTTCTCGCGCAACGCGGCCGCCGTGCCGCCGGCCGTGACACAGGGCGACGTGCTGCGCACGCTGGCCTTCGGGTTGCCGCTGGCCACCGCGCTGATCGTCGTCATCCTCGCGGCGCAGCGGCTGCCCGTGGCCGACGGGCCGTTCGTGCTGGTGGTGCTCACGCTGGCCGTGTTCTCGTTCAACTGCCTGCGGATGGCCTACAGCCGGGGCCTGGGCCACGCGGGGCTGCTGAACCTCGAGGCGGGCATCCGCTCGACCATCCTGGTGCTGGGCGTGGGCGTGTGCGTGTCGCTGGGCTTCGAGCTGGGCGTGGCGCACCTGCTGCTCATCAACCTGTTCGCGTTCGTGGTGGTGTGCGCGGCCATCTGCATTCCGTCGCGCCCCGGAGCGTCGCCGCCGGCCGGGCGGCATGCGCTCGACCTGGCATCGCAGGCCAGCGCCACCGTGTATTCGTTGCTCACTTTCCTGCTGCGCAAGTCGGACCTGCTGATCGTGGCCTTCTTCATGCCGCTGAGCTACGTCGGCGCGTTCAAGCTCGCGTTTCTGCTGGCGGAGGCGCCCTCGCAGTTCGTGCAGGCCTTCCTGTTCACCAAGACGCCGGCCATGATGGACGCCGACCCCGAGAAGCTCGCAGCGTCGAAGCTGCAGCTGGCACGGCATTCGTTCCTGCTCGGCTGCGCGCTGTTCGTCGGGCTCGCGGCGCTCATCACCGTGGCCGCGCCGCTGCTGAAGCTGGGCGAGCAGGCGCGCACCATCTTCCTGTGCATTGCGCCGTACTTCCTGCTGCGCACCTACACGATCCACCACGAGATGGTGCTGTCGCTCAAGACCTCGATGGGCTCGCTCGGCCGCTGGGCGCTGCTGGAGGTGGCGCTGCGGCTGCTGTCGTACGGCGTGGTGATCGTGCTGTTCCCGGGCCGGCCGCACTACGTGTTCTTCATCGCCTGCGTGAGCGACTTCGTGCTGTACGAGACGCGCATGCGCCTGCAGTTCGGCTTCTTCCCGATCACGCGGGTGATCCACCCGGGCGCCATCGGCGCCGTCGGCGGCATCGGCGGACGGAGGGGAACGCGATGAAGATCCTCCTGTACTCGATGAACTTCACGCCCGAGCTGACCGGCATCGGCAAGTACTCGGGCGAAATGGCGCAGTGGCTGCATGCGCACGGCCACGAGGTGCGCGTGATTGCCTCGCCGCCGTTCTTTCCGCAGTGGTCGGTGTTTGGCGGGTACTCGGCCTGGACCTACCGCAAGAGCGTGTGGAACGGCATCACCGTGTGGCGTGCGCCCATCTGGGTGCCTTCGCGGCCGCGCGCGCTGGCACGCGTGGGGCACCTCGTTTCTTTCATGCTCTCGAGCATGCCGCTGCTCTTGGCGCAGATGCGCTGGAAGCCCGACGTGGTGTTCGTGGTGGAGCCGCCGCTGTTCTGCGCGCCGTCGGTGCTGTTCTTCTCGAAGCTGCTGGGCATCAAGTCGTGGCTGCACATCCAGGACTACGAGGTCGATGCGGCCTTCGGCCTGGGCCATGTGCGCGGCGAGCGCGTACGGCGCTTCGCGCTGTCGGCCGAGCACTGGCTGCTGAGCCGCTTCAACCGCATCTCGACCATTTCCACCGCGATGGTCGAGAAGGCCCGGGGCAAGGGTGTGGAAGACAGCCGGCTGGTGCTCTTTCCGAACTGGGTGGACGTGAAGGCCATCCACCCCGTGCCGCGCCCGGTCGCGCCCTACGGCTACCGGCCCACGCTCGGCATTCCCGACGACGCGGTGGTGGTGCTGTACGCGGGCAGCCTGGGCAGCAAGCAAGGCATCGAGCTGCTGGCCGAGGCCGCGCGGCTGCTGGTGTGCTCCAGCGACATCCACTTCGTGTTCGCGGGCAACGGCCCGAGCCGCGAGCCGCTGCGGGCCGCCTGCGCCCGGCTGCCCAATGTGCATTTTCTCGACCTGCAGCCGGCCGAGCGGCTCAACGAACTGCTGGGCATGGCCGACATCCACGTGCTGCCGCAGCGCGCCGACGCGGCCGACCTGGTCATGCCGTCGAAGCTGGGCGGCATGCTCGCCAGCGGCCGCGCCGTGGTCGTGACCGCGCATGCCGGCACCGAGCTGAGCAACGTGGTGACGGGGCGCGGCATGGTGGTCGAGCCCGGCGACGCCGCCGCGCTGGCCGATGCCATCGAGCAGCTCGCCATGTCGCGCGAGCTGCGCGAGCAGATGGGCGCGGCCGGCCGGCGTTTCGCCGAGTCCGCGCTGGACCAGGACGCCATCCTGCGGCGCCTGGAACAGGAACTGCAGCGCTGCGTCGCAGGCTGACCCGACGCCGCGCGCCACGGAGCCCACGCCATGCCCACGACCAAGATCCTCGTGACCGGCGGTGCGGGCTTCATCGGCAGCCACACCTGCGTGGCGCTGATCGCGGCGGGCTACCAGCCGTGGTGCTCGACACGCTGGCCAACAGCGACGCGCGCGCGCTGCACCGCGTGGCCTGCATCACAGGCGTGCAGCCGCTGCTGCTGACGCTCGACGTGCGCGACGGCGCGGCGCTCGACCGGGTGTTCGCCGAACACGCCATCGAGGCGGTGGTGCATCTGGCGGGGCTGAAGGCGGTCGGCGAATCGGTGGCCGACCCGGTGGCCTACTACGACGTCAACCTGGCCGGCACACTGGCGCTGGTGCAGGCCATGGGCCGCGCGGGCCTGCGCACGCTGGTGTTCTCGTCGTCGGCCACGGTGTACGGCGACGCGCAGCGCTCGCCCATCGCGGAGACCGCGCCGTATGCGGCCGTGAATCCCTACGGCCGCACCAAGGCCATGGTGGAGAACGTGCTGGCCGACCTGGCGCACGCCGACGCGCGCTGGGGCATTGCCTGCCTGCGCTACTTCAACCCCATCGGCGCGCACGAGAGCGGCCTGCTCGGCGAACGCCCGCACGGCCCGCCCAACAACCTCATGCCCTACATCTCGCAGGTGGCGGCCGGCGAGCGCGAGTACCTGGTGGTGCACGGCGCCGACTACGCCACCATCGACGGCACCGGCGTGCGCGACTACGTGCACGTGATGGACGTGGCCGAAGGCACGTGGCCGCGCTGCGCCACGTGACGCGCGAGCCCGGCATCCTCATGACCAACCTGGGCACGGGCCGCGGCGCCTCGGTGCTCGAGGTGGTCTGCGCGTTCGAGCGCGCCAGCGGCCGGCGCATTGCGCTGCGCATCGGTCCGCGCCGGCCCGGCGACGCACCCGCCTATTGGGCCGACGCGCGCAACGCCTATGCCCGCCTCGGCTGGCGCGCGCGCCGCGACCTCGACCAGATGTGCGCGGACTGCTGGCGCTGGCAGGCCGCGAACCCGCACGGTTTCGACGACCCGGTGCCGCTGTTGCCGCAGCACCCCGCCTGGTTGCCCGCCGATCTGCCGCTCTTCCAAAAATCCAACCTGGGACACTCCAATGCCTGACACCACACAACCAGCGAACGTCGAGCAGCCCGACGCGCGCGCCGACTATCCACCAGGCGTCTGCTCCCCGGTCCAGCCCTTGTGGCCGGGCTTCCTGACCGGCCAGGAAGGCACGCCGGTGCGCGTGCTGCTGGTCGACGACGACGAGTTCATGCGCCGCGTGATCGCGCAGGAGCTGCTGTCCGACCTGCGCATCCAGCTCGAAGGCCAGGCCGGCAGCCTGCGCGACGGCCGCCGCCTGCTGGCCACCCACGAGTTCGACGTGCTGATGGTCGACCTGCGCCTGGGCGACGGCACCGGCTTCGACCTGATCCGCGAGGCACAGAAGCAGCACCGGGGCTGCGAGATCATCGTCATCTCCGCGCTCGAGGACGAGACGCACGTGCTGCACGCCTTCGAGCTGGGCGCGACCGGCTACCTGCTGAAGGACGCCTGGCTGCAGAGCTTTGCGCAGGCGGTGCTGCAGGTGGTCAACGGCGGCGCGGCCATCACGCCGCGGCTGGCGCGGCGGCTGCTGTCGCGGCTGAGCCACCGGCCCGGCAGCCCGCCGCCGGCGGGCGACCCGCCCACGCGCGAGACCACGCTCACCAGCCGCGAGTGCGAGATCCTGCGCTTCGTGGCGCACGGCCACGTCACCGAAGAGATCGGGCTGAAGCTCGGCATCTCGGGGCAGACCGTCAATGCGCACATCAAGAACATCTACAAGAAATTGCACGTGCATTCGCGCGCGCAGGCCGTGAGCTACGCGGCGTATTCCGGGCTGATCTGATTGATTTCAAGGCAGGCGATCATGAACTCCACCTCCACCATCCATCCCGTGGTCCTGTGCGGCGGCAGCGGCACGCGCCTGTGGCCGCTCTCGCGCAAGGCGCTGCCCAAGCAGTTCGCGCCTCTGCTGGGCGGCAAGAGCCTGCTGCACCTGACGCTCGAACGGCTGGCCGGGCTCAACACCGACATCACCTGCATCGCGTCGGAAGACCACCGCTTCCTGGTGAAGGAAACGGTCGAGGGCGCGGGCGTGTCGGGCCGGCAGATCCTGGAGCCGGTGGCGCGCAACACCGCCGCGGCCATGGCTGCCGCCGCCCTGCTGGCCGACCCCGACGACCTGCTGCTGTTCGCGCCGGCCGACCACCACATTCCCGATGCGGCGCTGTTCGCGAAAACGGTGCGCGGCGGCATCGACGCGGCGCTGGCCGGGCACATCGTCACCTTCGGCGTGGTGCCGAGTTTTCCGAGCACGGCGTACGGCTACATCGAGGCGGGGCCGGCGTCGGGCGACGGCCGCAGCCAGGCGGTGGTGCGCTTCGTCGAGAAGCCATCTGCCCGCGTGGCCGAGACGCTGATCCTGCACGGCGGCTACTGCTGGAACGCGGGCATCTTTCTCGTGCGGGCCCGCACGCTCATCGCGGCGCTGCGCGCGCATGCGCCCGACATCCTGCTGGCCTGCGAGCGCGCGACCGCCGACGTGCCCGTCGACGGCAGCTTCCTTCGGCTCGACCGCGAAGCCTTCTCGGCCTGCCGCGCCGACAGCATCGACTACGCCGTGCTCGAGAAGCACAAGGACATCGCGGTGGTGAAGTTCGAAGGCGCCTGGAGCGACGTCGGCAGCTGGAACGCGGTGTCCGACCTCTACCCTGCCGACGACGCCGGCAACCGCCTGAGCGGCAAGGCCAGGGCGCTGAATGCGCGCAACACTTTTGTCCATGCGCCGCACCGGCCGGTGGTGGCGCTGGGCACGCAAGACCTGATCATCGTGGACACGCCCGACGCCGTGCTGGTGGCCGCCGCGGGCTGCGCCGAGCAGGTGGCCGACGTGGTGCGCAAGCTCTCGCTCGAAGGCTGCGCCGAGGCCACCGCGCACCGGCGCGTGGTGCGGCCCTGGGGCGCGTACGACAGCGTGGACATGGGCGAGCGCTTCCAGGTGAAGCGGCTCACCGTGAAGCCGGGCGCGCAGTTGTCGCTGCAGATGCACCACCACCGCGCCGAGCACTGGATCGTGGTCAAGGGCACCGCCCTTGCCACCTGCAACGGCGCGGTCACGCTGGTGCGCGAGAACGAATCGATCTACCTGCCCTCGGGCGCCATCCACCGGCTGGAGAACCCCGGCAAGACCATGCTCGAGGTGATCGAGGTGCAGACCGGCGGCTACCTCGGCGAGGACGACATCGTGCGCTTCGACGACACCTACGGGCGCTGCGGGCCGGCGCGCACGCTGGCGGATGCGGCGCCGCCGCGCCCGCGACCAACTCAGCGGGCGCGGGGGCGACGGCGGTGCTGCATGCGCCTGTGAGTCACTGAGTGTCGGGGTGCTGTTGCAGGGGCACGCGGCACCAGGGCTGTCACAGCGACTTCGTCAGGAAGATGCGGCTGGCTCCCTCGGGCGCGCACGGGATCTCGCCGAACACACGCCAGCCGTGGCGCTGGTAGAACTCCGGCGCCTGGAAGCTGATCGTGTACAGCACGGCGGAAATGCAGCCGCGCCGCTTGCCCTCGGCCTCGAACTTGCGCAGGACTTCGGAGCCCACGCCGCGCCCGCGAAGCGATTCAGGAAGATAGAAAAGATCAAGGAACAGCAAGCCCAGCGCGGATCGGCCCGAGGCGCCGCCGATCGCTTCGTTCGTGTGCGAATCCGTCACGACGACCGACAGCGGCTGCCGGTCGCCATAGCCGGTCACGGCGTCGTTGAAGTCACTGAGCCCTTGCACGAGCAGGGCTTCGAAAGCTGGATCGACGCTGTTGGAGACCTGGATGTCGAGTGAGTGCATGACGTATTTCGCTGGCTGGGCCGATCATGATGCCGCATCCCCCGTCGCCACGAATTCACGCGCCTGCTCCCACAACGCGCGACTGCGCGCCGCGAGCAAGCCCTCCCGCTGTTCCCCCGGCCGGTACGCGCCGCCGTCCAGCCGCGCCACATGCCCTCCGGCTTCACGCAGGAACAAGGCGCCCGGCGCGTGGTCCCACGGCAGAACGCGCCAGTACAGCGCGAAGTCGCTGTCGCCCCTGGCAATGTCCGGATAGTCCGCCCCCGCGCAATTGCTGCCGGCCTGCACCTCCACGGCCGCGGTCGACGAGGCGATGCGGGCCTTGAGCGCTTCGGGCAGGAAGCGCGTCTTGACGATGCCCCGCCGCAGTACGGCAGGCTCCGGCGCCACCGCAATGCGTTCGCCATCGCGCCACGCACCGCCGTTTCTTTCGGCGCGGTGCATCGTGCCGGTCAACGGGTCCAGCATCCATGCCGCGACCGTCTCGCCGCCTTCCAGCAGCGCGACCATCAGCGAAATGGGCGGACGGCCCGCGATGAAGTTGCCGGTGCCGTCCAGCGGGTCGACGAGCCACGCGATGCCATCGCCCACACGCTCGATCAGCTGCGGCTCGGCCGCGCACTGCTCTTCGCCCACGACCACCGAGCCGGGAATCAGCTGCCGCAGGCCGGCGGAAACGACCTCTTCCACTTCACGGTCGACGACCGTCACCCACTCGCCGGGAGATTTCTCCGTGGCGTCGGCCTGCTGAAGCCGCTGCCATCGCGGCACGATCAACGTGTCGGCGGCATGGCGAAGGATCGGCTCGACGCTTCGCAGCGTCGCGGGGTGTGCGGATTTGGTCATGCAGGCGCAAGTTACCAAGAATCAGGCGCCGGCACCACCTTACCAGCCGTGGAAGCGTCCCCAGGTCTGCAGCGCACCGTCTTCCTCTTCCGAGAGCGCGTGGTACTCGGGAAACTGCGCCCCGGTCGCGCAGGCGTGGTTCGGCAGGATGCGCAGGCGCGTGCCAATCGGAAAGCGCTGCGCAATGCCGGTGTCGGGCTCGCCTTCGCGCGACAGGATGCCGTGCTCCTGGTTCGCACCGCTGAGCACATAGCCCTCGAGCACCCGGCCGTTCACGTCGCAGACCTGGCCGAAACCGAAGTCGCGCTTCTGTTTCTGCGTGCCCCGGTCGCGGCTCATGGCCATCCAGCCCGCGTCGACGATGGCCCAGCCCTTGTCGCCCTGGTGGCCGATCACGGTGGTGAGCACGCTCAGCGCAATGTCGTCTTCGGTGCACACGCCGACGTTGCGCATCACCAGGTCGAAGAACACGTAGACGCCGGCCCGCACTTCGGTCACGCCGTCGAGCGCCTCGGCCATCAGCGCGGTGGGCGTGGAGCCCATGCTGACCACGGGGCACGGCAGGCCCGCGTCGCGCAGGCGTCGGGCGGCGTGTACGCAGCCCGCGCGCTCCTGCTCGGCCATGGCGCGCAGGGCTTGCGGCGTGTCCAGGTCGTAGCTGGAGCCGGCGTGCGTCATCACGCCGCGCAGTCGCATGCCGCCTTCGTGCAGCACGCGGGCCACGTCGAGCAGCGTGTCTTCATCGGGGCGGATGCCCGAGCGGTGGCCGTCGGTGTCGACCTCGATCAGCACGTCGAAAGCCTCGCCGTTCGCGCGGCCGAATTCGGCGATGGCGCACGCCGACACCGCGCCGTCCGTGAGGATCGTCAGCGCGCAGCCGCGCCGGCGCAGGTCCAGTGCATGCGGCAGCCGGTGCGGCGCCATGCCCACGGCATAGAGGATGTCGGTGAAGCCGGCGGCAAAGAACTGGTCGGCCTCCTTCAGCGTGGACACGGTGATGCCCTGCGCGCCCGCGTCGCGCTGCGCGATGGCCACGTCGATGCACTTGGTGGTCTTGACGTGCGGCCTGAAGCGCACGCCGAGCGTGTTCATGCGCTGCTGCATGCGCGCAATGTTGCGCTGCATGCGCGAACGGTCGATGAGGGCCGCGGGGGTGTCGATGGTGGCCAGGGTGTCGTTCATGAAATCGTCCATCAGTCGAGGTAGTCGCCCTTGGCCTTGAGCGCGGGCACGTCGTCGCGCAAGCCGCGCGCAATGAGCGCGGACACGGCGGCGGGTTGGAGGGCATCGGCGCCGGGCAGGTCCACGCCCACGGCCAGCATCTGCTTGCGAAATTCGGGGTCGGCCGCGGTGTCCGCCAGCGCGGCGCGCAAACGGGCCATGGCGGGCTCGGGCGTGCCGCGCGGCGCGAAGATGGCGTTCCAGGCCCGCACGTCGAGCGCAAGGCCGGCCTCGGCGGCCGTGCCTGTTTTCGGCAACTGCGTCAGCCGCGTCGCGGACAGCACGGCCAGCGCCTTCACCTTGCCGGCCGCCACCTGCGGCAGCGCGGTGGTCGTCTGGTCGCACATGAAGTCGGTCTGCCCGCCCATCAGGTCGTTCATGGCCGGGGCCACGCCCTTGTAGGGGATGTGCGCCACGTTCTGCTTCAGGGCGGACAGCAGCAGCACGCAGCCGTAGTGCGAGATCGACCCGATGCCCGCGCTGCCGAACGAGGCCTTGGCCTTGTGGGTGCCCAGCCACGCGACGAATTCCTTGAGGTCGTTGGCCGGCAGGTCGGCGCGCGCCAGCAGCAGCATGGGCGCGGAGCCCGCGAGGCCGACAGGCAGGAAGTCTTTCTCGGGGTCGTAGGGCAGCTTCTTGTACAGCGCCACGTTGGCCACGTGCGTGCCGATGGTGCCAAAGCCGAGCGTGTAGCCGTCGGGCGCGGCCTTCGCGACCTTGGTCAGGCCGATGGTGCCGCCCGCCCCCGCCACGTTCTCGATGATGACGGGCTGGCCCAACTGCTTGCCCATGTGCAGCGCGAAACCGCGTGCCAATGCATCGCTGGGGCCGCCCGGCGGGAACGGAACGATCAGCGTCACGGGACGTTGCGGAAAAGCGTTCGCCTGCGCCAGCGCCGGCGCATGCACGGCGAACGCCGCTGTCAAGGCGAGCAGGCCGCGAAGGAGCACGGCCCGCGTCACGCCTTGCTCCCGAAAGACCGCAGCCACGGCAGCGCCGGTGCGAGCGTCGGGCCTTGCAGTTCAGGCGACGGCGCGCCCTGCGGCAGCGCAAGGCCCACGCGGTTGTGCCAGTAGGTGCGCAGGCCGACCGCCGAAGTGCCGAACATGTCGTAGCCCGAGCCGGCGACGAAGGCCGCGTCTTCGGCCTTCACGCCCAGCCGGTCGAGCGCCATGCGGTACGGGCGCGGGTCGGGCTTGTAGAAGCCGGCCTCTTCGGAGGTGACGACGGCGTCCCAGTCGATGCCCAGCCGCGCCGCCGCGCGGTGGCCCAGGCGCCGCGAGCAGTTGGTGACCACGGCGAGCTGGCAGTGCGGCTTGAGCGCCAGCAGCAGCTCGCGCGCGCGTCCCACACGGGCAGCGTGTCCCACTGCGCTTCGAGCGCGTCGGGGGCGGTGTCGGCCATGCCGGTGTTGCGCGCGGCGTCTTTCACGAGTTGCTCGTAGGGCACGTAGGCGCCGCAGCCGTAGGTCAGCCGCAGGTATTCGGCGCGCCATGCGCGGCCTTTGTCTTCGGAGCCGGCGGCGGCGTTCCAGACGGTCCAGGAATCGAGCAGTGCCGTGAGCAGGTCGAACAGCACGGCGCGGGGGTAGCTCGGCGGGGCGATGGGTGTTTGCATGGCCACGGACTGTACGGTCGAAGGCCCTGCTTGTGCTTCAATGCAGGCTCATCAATCGTTAAGCACAAGTTAATGATCCAGATCGAGGACATGCAGCTCGCGGCCGCCCTGCTGCGCGAGCCTTCACTGAGCGCGGCGGCGCGCGCGCTCGACGTCACGCGCCCGCGCTGTCGATGCGCCTGCGCAAGCTGGAGGCCACGCTCGGCCTCTCGCTGGCCAGCCGCACCGCGCGCCGGCTGAGCCTCACGCCCGAGGGCGAACGCTT
The DNA here is from genome assembly GCF_016082275.1 of Variovorax sp. E3. Lineage (GTDB taxonomy): Bacteria > Pseudomonadota > Gammaproteobacteria > Burkholderiales > Burkholderiaceae_C > Variovorax. The sequence goes on along the minus strand of NZ_MOWM01000098.1, from coordinate 744 downwards.
CGCGCGCGAGGCCGAGGCGCTGCTCGGGCAGATCGAGGGCTTGCGCGAATCGATGCAGCGCGACGACCGCCGCCTGACCGGCACGCTGCGCATCGCCGCGCCCTTCGGCTACGGCCGGCAGTACATCGCGCCGATGCTCGCGCGCTTCGCCCGTCTGCACCCGGGCCTGAACGTGCAGCTCGACCTGCGCGAAACGCCATGGCCCGACCGGCACGACGCCGACGCGGTGATCCACATCGGCACGGTGCGCGATTCGTCGTGGGTGGCGCGCACGCTGAGCGCCAACGAGCGCTGGCTGTGCGCCAGCCTCGCCTACCTGCGCCAGCACGGCGTGCCGCGCGCGCCGCGCGACGTGCTGGCGCATGCCTGCGTCTGCATCCGCGAGAACGACGAAGACGTGACGCTGTGGCACGTGCGCCCGGCCCCCGGCACTGCCAGCGGCAAGCGCGCCGCCGGCCGCGAGACGCTGCGTATTGCCCCCGCCTACGTCACCAACGACGGCGGCGTGGCCCGGCAGTGGGCCGAACAGGGCATGGGCCTGGTGCTGCGCTCCGAATGGGACGCGGCCGACGCGGTGGCGCGCGGCACGCTGGTGCGCGTGCTGGCCGACTGGCAGTTCGACAGCGCGCCCGTCACGCTGCTGGTGCCGAGCCGCAAGGGGCGCACGGCGCGCGTGCAGGCCATCGTCGAGTTCCTCGTCGCGAGCTTCGGCGACACACGCAAATAAGAGCGCCGAAGGCAGGC
>NZ_MOWM01000097.1 GCF_016082275.1 Variovorax sp. E3 | reverse complement strand
CCGCCGCGTTGCCCGAGCCGCCGGCAGCTCGAAGCTGAACACCGAGCCCCGGCCCGGTGCCGAGCGCAGCGCCACCTCGATGTCCAGCTGCGCCGCCAGCCGCCGCACGATCGCCAGGCCCAGCCCGTGGCCGCGCTGCAGGTTGCGCTCCACGTTGCCGATCTGCTCGAAGTCGTTGAACACGCGCTCCTGCGCGTCGGCCGCGATGCCGATGCCGCTGTCGCGCACCTCGATGCGCCAGGCCGCGCCGGCCTCGCGCCGGCGCGCGCGCACCGCCAGCAGCACGCGGCCGCGCGGCGTGAACTTGACCGCGTTGTCCACCAGGTTGGCCAGCACGCGGCGCAGCGACACGGTGTCGGTCCAGGCCAGCGCCCCGGCCGGGCAGCGCACCTTCACGCGGCCCTCGCCCGCCTGCCGCGCCAGTTCGTGCAGCATCGGGGCCAGCGCCACCGCCTCGGCCCGCAGCGGATCGGCCGCGGCTTCGATGCGGCCGATTTCGAGCAGCTGGTTGGTCAGCCCCTCGAGCGCCTGCTGCGCGCGCGCCAGCGAGGTCACGGTGTGCTGCACAGCGGCCATGTCGGCGCCGCTCCTGAGCTGCTGGCGCAGCACCTCGGCCTGCAGGCCGATGGCCATCACCGGCTGGCGCAGGTCGTGGTTGGCGGCCGAGAAGAAGCGCAGCCGCTCGGCCTGCGCCTGCTCGGAGGCGCGCAGGCCGGCCAGCGCCTGTTCGCGCAGCGTGCGCTCGTTGAGCCGCAGGCCGATGTTCTCCTCGAGCTGGCGCGAGCGCTCGGCCACCAGCTTCCACATCATCGCGGTCAGGCCGATGCCGATGACCGCCACGGCGATCATCACCGGCGCGCCCAGCCAGAGGCCGGTGACGATGATCGGCCCCAGCAGCAGCGTGATCGCCAGTTGCGTGGCCGGCGTGTAGAACGACACCGAGAAGGCCGACGACAGCGTCATGCCCATGATGATCAGGCCCAGCAGCAGCTGCAGGTCGGCGCGCTCGGGGTTGAACAGCAGCAGCCCGGCCAGGCCGTGCGCGAGCTCCCAGATGGCGGTGCGCAGCGTGTGTGTGCGCTGTGCCTGGCGCAGGCTGGCCGGCGTGAAGGGCTCCGGCAGGCGCTGCGGGAAGAAGCCGCGCAGCACCGTCACCACGGTGATCAGGCCGATCCACACCAGCGCGCGCGTGAGCGAGTACTGCCACGCGAACAGCGCCGCCACGCCGCAATTGAGCAGGTACTGCACCAGCAGCACCGGGCCGATGGGCCGGATCGACAGCCGCAACACCTCGCACTGGATCGCGAAGCGGTCGCCGCCGGCGGCGGCCGGCGCGGTCGGTGAGGTGGGGGTGGGGTTCATCGGCAAATCGACTATATAGAGAAGGACCGTGACGCGGCGACAATGGAGTCCCCTAGTCGGGCTTCCCGATGGCCAACTTTCCGTGAACGATCTTTCCTTTTTCCTGCCTTGCGCCGCCGGCGTCGAGGAATTCCTCGCCCAGGAGGTGCACGCCCTGACCGGCCGCGCCGGGCAAGACCTGCTCACGCTGCGCGGCGGCGTGCGGGTGCGCGCCGACTGGCGCGACGCCCTGAAGCTCAACCTGCACAGCCGGCTCGCGCAGCGCGTGCTGGTCGAGCTGGCCCATGCGCCCTACCGCAGCGAGAACGACCTCTACGCCATCGCCAACGGCGTGGCCTGGGAGATCTGGTTCACGCCCAAGCAGACCTCAAGATCGAGACCACGGCCCAGCACAGCCCGCTGCAGAGCCTGAACTTCGCCACCCTGCGCATCAAGGACGCCATTGCCGACCGCTTCCGCGCCAAGGCCCACGGCGTGCGCCCCAGCATCGAGACCCAGTGGCCCGACTGCCGCGTGTTCGCCCACCTGACCACCGACACCTGCACGCTCTACATCGACACCTCGGGCGAGCCGCTGTTCAAGCGCGGCTGGCGCCAGGACAAGGGCGACGCCCCGCTGAAGGAAACCCTGGCCGCCGCCATGCTGGCCGCCAGCGGCTGGTGGAACCCCGAGACCGGCCAGGTGTCGGAGCAGCCCCTGTACGACCCCTGCTGCGGCAGCGGCACCATCGCCATCGAGGCGGCGCAGATCGCGCGCGGCATGGCCGCCGGGTCGCTGCGGCGCTTCGGCTTCGAGAAGCTGCTGCCGTTCCAGGCGCACGTGTGGACGGCCATCAGGAATGAAGCCGAGACCCGCGTGGCGGACCGCGGCGTGGCCATCTTTGGCTCCGACGTGTCGCACCGCATGGTCGACTTCGCCGAGCGCAACGCCGAACGCGCCGGCGTGGCGCAGGCCGTGGAGTTCCGCGGCGGCGACGCGCTGCAGCGCATGCCGCCGGCCGAGAGCGGCGTGATCATGCTCAACCCGCCGTACGGCGAGCGCATCGAGGTGGGCGGCGTGGCCGGCACGGGCCGCTTCGGCGCCCGTGAATCGGCGCAGACCGCACAGGGCGAAGAGGGCGACGGCGGCGAGTTCTTCCCGCAGTTGGCCACCCACTGGAAGAAAAACTACGCCGGCTGGACCGCCTGGGTGCTCACGCCCGACCTGAAGCTGCCCAAGCAGATGCGCCTGAAAGAGTCGCGCCGCGTGCCGATGTGGAACGGCCCCATCGAATGCCGGCTGTTCCGCTTCGACATGGTCGCGGGCTCAGCGCGGAAGTGACTCGCCTTCGGGCCGGGGCGCTTCCTTCGGCGGCGCTTCTTTCTGCGGCTCCTTCGGGCGCACGCTGCAGGCGGCATTGACCGTGCGCGCGGCCAGCCCTTGCGGCGCGCCGGGCAGGGTCATCGGGCGGACGTCGCTTTCTTCGAACTGCTTCACCGAGACCGGGTCGCCCACGAAGTTGGGCTGCGCGAAGTAGCTGGCGCTGACATAGCGGGCGCTGCGGGCCTCGCAATCGACGTCGGCCAGGGCCTGGAACGAGCGGAACTTGATGCCGTCGTGGTTGAGGCGGTCTTCCGACAGGTTCATGCGCAGGGCCACGGTGCGGTGCGCGCCGTCCACCTCGATGCGGGCCGGGTCGACCTGCACGTAGCTGCTGGCGGCATCCCCGGGGGTGCCCGTGAGTGTCAGCCACTCGGCCCGGACGCCCGCCGAGGCGAGCAGGACGAGGCACAGCAGCGGTATTCGTTTCATGAAAGAAGGACGTGGTCGGGAAAGCGCGGCATGCGCGCGTGGAATTCTCGCGTACCAGTCCGACGCGGGCCTGACGAGAAGCCCCATGGTGCAACATCGGACCTATTCCCCTGAACATTCCATGACGTTGACAGAACCCGGCCCCGTCGTCATCGACACCAACATCGCGCTCGACCTGCTGGTCTTCGAAGACCCCGCCTGGGGCCCGCTGACCGAGCAGCTCGCGGCCGGCCGCCTGCGCTGGCTCGCGACCGCCGCCATGCGCGTCGAGTTGGCGCGCGTGCTGGGCTACCCGCTGATCGTGCGGCGCATGGCGCAGCGCGCGCTGGCGCCGCAGGCCGTGCTGGCCGATTTCGATGCGCGCGTGCAACTGGTCGAGGGCGTGCCGCCGCGCGCGCCTGCGTCTGCAGCGACCCCGACGACCAGGTCTTCATCGACCTGGCGGTGGCGCACGGCGCGCTGCTGCTGAGCAAGGACAAGGCCGTGCTGTCGATGAAGACGCGGCTGGCCCTGCGCGGCGTGGCCGTGCGGGCGGCGTTCGCGGCCTAGTTGGGCAGCACGGGAGGCGCCGAAGACAGGTGCCAGCGCCCCAGCAGCCGCGCCACGGCCCGCACGCGTTGCGTGTCGCGGCCCCAGCGCCGGCTGGCCGGCAGCTTCTGCGCCCATTTCATGCGCCGCGCGGTGTTCGTGATGCGCTCGCGCACCTCGGCGCTCACGCCAGCCAGCGCCGCGTGCCAGTGCTGCCCGGCCGCCTGCGGCGCGGCGGCCTCCAGCATCATGGCCGTCGAGTGCAGGTAGCTGAGCCAGTCGCGCGCCTGGCATTCGGCCAGCGTCATGACCTCGGCCGGGTCGTCCTCGAAGTCGATGTAGCCGATCACGCCGTCGGGGCATTGCACGAGGTTGCGGTCGAAGGCCTGGCTCAGGTGCTGGCCGCACACGTGCACGGCGGCAATCGCGGCCAGCCCTTCGCGCCACACGGCCAGCAACGCGGCGGGGCCGGCGGCGGCAGCCTGGTCGAGCCGCTCCTGCAGCACCACCGTGGCACGGCCGCTTTCGCCCAGGTCGGAGATCAGCAGGCCGTCCGCCTGCTGCGCCAGCACCGCCGGCACGCGCAGGCCGGCGGCCGCCAGCGTCTTCAGGCGCCGCGCCTCGGTCGCGATGGCGGCCTCGCCGCCCGGGTTGGGCACGGGCTTGATGATGTCCAGCCCCGCCATGCGCGCCACGGCGGCCATCACGCGGTAGCCCCATTTGCCGTGCCGGGGGCCGGCCTTCTTGAGCCACACGCGTTCGCTGCCGAAGCGGTGGCTGGCCACGTTCTTTTCCTGTCGGGGCAGGGTGATGCGCAGGAACTCCGCGTAGTCGCCGGCAGCCGGCGTGCGCGCGAGCGCGTCGAGGGGGGCGGGCGCCGAAGCTGCGCCCTTGCGCGATTGCAGGCGCCCGGCGGCGCCTCGTCTCAATGGGTTCATGCGGCCAATGCGAAGCCCGCCACCAGCCCCTGCGGGCCCTGTGTCACGGGCTGAAAACTCTCTGCACTGGCCAGCGGCCAGTAGGTACGGAAGACATTGTGCTGCGCGTCGAGCGGCCCGAGCAAGGCGCCCGGCTGCACCTGCATCACCAGGTTGCTCAACAGGCGCACCTCGGTGTCGGAAATGCGGCGCACGATATGGTGCGCGGTGATCTGCTGCGGATGGTCCAGGCCCGCGGCCTGCACCAGCTCCTGCAGCGCATGCAGCGTGCTGCGGTGGAAGTTGCGCACGCGGTCGGCCTTGGTGGGCACCACCAGCGCCTGCTGGCGCAGCGGGTCTTGCGTGGTCACGCCCGTGGGGCAGTGGCCGGTGTGGCAGCTCTGCGCCTGGATGCAGCCCAGCGCCATCATGAAGCCGCGCGCCGCGTTGCACCAGTCGGCGCCCAGCGCCATCATGCGGGCCACGTCGAAGGCGGTGATGACCTTGGCGGCGCAGCCGATCTTGATGCGGTGCCGCAAGTTCACGCCCACCAGCGTGTTGTGCACCAGCAGCAGGCCTTCCTGCAGCGGCGCGCCCACGTGGTCGCTGAACTCCACCGGCGCCGCGCCGGTGCCGCCTTCGGCGCCGTCCACCACGATGAAGTCGGGCGTGATGCCCGTGGCCTGCATCGCCTTGACGATGCCGAACCACTCCCACGGATGGCCCAGGCAGAACTTGAAGCCCGTCGGCTTGCCGCCCGACAGCTCGCGCAGCCGGGCGACGAAATGCATCATCTCGGTCGGCGTGGAAAACGCGCTGTGCGACGAGGGCGAAATGCAGTCCACCCCCACCGGCACGCCACGCGCCGCCGCGATTTCGGGCGTGACCTTGGGCGCGGGCAGCACGCCGCCGTGCCCGGGCTTGGCGCCCTGGCTCAGCTTGATCTCGATCATCTTGACCTGCGGGTCGCGCGCGTTGGCGGTGAAGCGTTCTTCGCTGAAGCTGCCGTCGTCGTTGCGGCAACCGAAGTAGCCCGAGCCGATTTCCCAGATCAGGTCGCCGCCGTGCACCCGGTGGTGCTGCGAGATCGAGCCCTCGCCCGTGTCGTGCGCGAAGCCGCCCATCTTGGCGCCCTGGTTGAGCGCGAGGATGGCGTTGGCCGACAGCGCGCCGAAGCTCATGGCCGAGATGTTGAACACGCTCGCGCTGTAAGGCTGCGTGCAGACCTGGGCGGGATTCGCATCAGCGGGCTGCGGCGTGCCGCCGATCACGATGCGGAAATCGTGGTTCGCGAGCTTGGTCGGCTGCATCGAATGGTTGATCCACTCGTAGCCCGCGATGGTCACGTTCAACTGCGTGCCGAAGGGCCGGTTGTCGGGGTCGCCCTTGGCGCGCTGGTACACCAGCGAGCGCTGCGCGCGCGAAAACGGCGCGGCCTCGGAGTCGCTCTCGATGAAGTACTGCCGCATTTCGGGGCGGATGAACTCCAGCAGAAAGCGCAGGTGGCCGATGACCGGGTAGTTGCGCAGGATGGCGTGGCGCGTCTGCCGCAGGTCGTGTACGCCGGTACCGGTAAGTACCGCAAACACGGCCACGCCGATCCAGGCGAGCCACAGATGCGGCGAAACCAGCACGAAGGCCAGGCAGGCCACCAGACCGCCCACGCACAGGGCGAAGGCGCTGTAGCGCGCCGGAAACGGAATAATCGTGGGCATAGAAATAGTGTCGACCGGAGCCTGCTGCATCATAGAGGGCTGTCCCGACCTTGCCATGACGACCATTCCCGACCCCACACCGGCCACTTCGGCCACCCCCGCACCCCTCGGCCCCGACGATTTCGACGCCCTCGACCAGGCGCTCGACGCCATGCGCGAGCACGACGAGGAAACTCCCCAATGGGAGTCTGCGAAGGCTTCATGGCCGCGCTGATCTGCACCCGCCGGCCCATCATGCCCTCCGAATACTGGCCCGTGCTGCTGGGCGACGGCTTCTCGTCCGCGCAGCACATGGAGTTCGTCTGGAACTGGAAGCGCCGCTGGGTCGAGATCGAAGAGGGCCTGGACGCCCCCGTCGAAACGCTTGACGACGAGCGCAGCTGGCAGCCCGAGGTGCTCGACACCCGCGGCGCCATCGCCTCGCTGCCCGAGGAAGAGCGCGCCGAAGTCGCCGGCGAAGCCATTCCGTCGTTCGCCCAGGTGTGGGCGCTCGGCTTCATGTACGCCGTGGAAAACTGGCCCGAAGACTGGGCCACGCCGCGCGACAAGGATGCCGCGCAGATGCTCAACGACGCGCTCGACAACATCGTTGCGCTGACGGAAGACGACAACGCCAAGCCCACGCTGTCGATGTACAGCGACGACGCGCCGCCCAGCGTGAGCCAGCAGCGTCTGGACGACTTCGGCGCCGCCATCTGGGCCGTGTACGACCTGCGCCAGCTCTGGAAGAGCCTGGGCCCCAAGGGCGAGACGCTGCGCAAGGAAGCCACGCCGGGCCGCAACGATCCGTGCCCCTGCGGCAGCGGCAAGAAGTACAAGAAGTGCCACGGTGAGTAACTGAGGGGCCGCGTGCGTTGTTCTTCAGGGCGCGCTCACGCCGCGCCCCCGGACAACGCCCCCGAACTCACGAACACACGAAGCCCGCATGAGCCCCGCCGCTGAACCCCTGACGCCCCGCGCCGCGTGGGTCATGGTGCTGGCGCTGTGCGCCGGGGTCGCGCTGAGCCAGGCGTTCCGCACGGTCGGCGCCATCATGGCGAGCCCGCTGCAAACCGACTTCCATCTGTCGGCCCAGGCCCTCGGGATCTTCTCGGGGGCTTTTCATTTTGCGTTCGGCGCCATGCAGCTGTTCATGGGCATCGGCATCGACCTGCACGGCGTGCGGCGCACGGTGCTGGTCGCGTTTCCCGTGGCCATCGCGGGCGCGCTGCTGTCGGCCGTGTCGTCCAGCTACCTCGTGCTGGTGGCGGGGCAGGCGCTGATCGGCGTCGGCTGCGCGCCGGCCTTCCTGGTGTGCACCGTGTTCATCGCGCGGCACTTTCCCGCCGCGCGCTTCGCGACCGTGTCGGGCATGGTGCTGGCCGTCGGCGGCCTGGGCATGCTGGCCACCGGCACGCCGCTCGCGTGGCTGGTGCAGGCCTATTCATGGCGCGCCGGCTTCGTGGTGCTGGCCGTGGCCGCCGCGCTGGCGTGGCTTGCCATCTGGCACTGGGTGCACGAGCCGGCCTCGGCCGTGCCGCAGGTCAAGGAATCGATTCCCGAGGCCATTCGCCAGTTCGGCGCGCTGTTCGCGATGCCGCACACGCTGGGCATCGTGGTGCTGGGCGCCGTCACGTACGCGGCCTTCATTTCGCTGCGCGGCCTGTGGCTCGGGCCGCTCATGATGGAGCGCCACGGCTACTCGCTGGTGCAAAGCGGCAACGTCGCGCTGGCGGTGTCGGTGATCTCGCTGTTCGGCGCGCCGCTGTTCGGGCGGCTCGACCGCGACGGCGCCTCGCGCCGCCGCTGGATCGTGATCTGCGGTTTCGGCTACGCGGCGCTGTTCGCGCTCATCGCCGTGCTGCATTCGGCCTGGCTCGACATCGGCGGCATGCTGCTGATCGGCGTGCTCTCGGGCTTCATCGTCTGGCAGTACGCGACGTGCGCGGCGCCTACCCCGCCGCGCTCACCGGCCGCGCGATGGCCGTGTTCACGATGGCGATGTTCCTCGGCGTGGCACTCATGCAGTGGGGCACCGGCGTGGCCGCCTCGGTGGCGGCCGCGCACGGCTGCGACCCGCTGACGGCCGTGCTGGGCACCATCGCCGTGCTGCTGGTGCTGGGCATCGCGGCCTTCGCGTGGCTGCCCGCGCCGAAGGCTGCTTCCGCTAGATCTTGAAGGCGCGTTGAATGTCCGGCCGAACCAGGTCGGCGTACTCGCGGTGCTTGCGGATGTAGCCCGCGATGAACTGGCACACCGGAATCACATGCAGCCCCTTGGCGCGGGCCTCGTCGAGCACGTGTTTCGCGATGCCCGAGCCCACGCCCTTGCCTTCATGCTCGGGCAGCACCTCGGTGTGCGTGAACATGATCGCGTCGGTCAGCAGGTTGTATTCGGCATAGGCCGCGAGCTTGCCGTCGAGCGCGGCCTCGTAGCGGTGCTGCGCTTCGTTGTTGGAAAAGGCGAGGGCGGTGTTGGTGCTCATGGTTGGCGTGCCAGGTAGGTTGCGAGGTTGGTGGCAGCGGTGGCACGCACCTTCTTGCGCAGCATCGGGCTCCAGCCCAGCAGCAGGCCCGGCGCGCCGAGTGCCTGGCGCGACCAGGTCCAGAAAGGAAAGCTGTCGCGGTGCGTGGCGATCAGGCCCTCGGGCGTGAAGGTGAAGCGCGCGTCGATGCTGTTGTCCACCAGCCGGCCGGTGGCGCTGAAGCGGTAGTGCGCGTCCCAGTGGGCGCTGCCCGAGCGCTCGTCGGCCCGCACGTCGCGCCAGCTCAGGCGCCACACGTCGGCGCCCTTGGCCTGCGTGGCGCCGGCCAGCATGCGCCACATGCCGCCCACCTCGCGCCGTCCGCGCAGCGAGAAGGCCTCGTCGTCGAACTCGGCATCGCTCGCGTAGCAGGCCTCCATGGTGGGGGCGTCGAGCTTGGCGAACGCGCTGTAGAAGCGCTCGATGGTCTGGGCGTTGATGGCAGCGGTCATGAGGCCTCTTGCTGGGGGTGGATGGCGTGGAGTCAGCGCACCTTGGGAAGGGTGCGGGCGAGGAAATCATAGACCGCGCGGATGCGCCGGTCGGTGCGCACCTCGCGGTGCACGGTGAGCCACACGGGCAGCACGCGCCTTGCTTTATCGCGCCGAGAGCAGCTCGACCAGCGTCTGCAGCGCGTAGTGCACCGTGGCCGCGCGCACCGTGGCGCGGTCGCCGTCGAAGCGGCGGCGCTCGGTGCGCACCTGGCCGTCGACCGACCAGCCGAACCACACCGTGCCCACCGGCTTGTCGGGCGTGCCGCCGGTCGGGCCCGCCACGCCGGTCACGGCCAGCGCCACGCGCGACGGCGGCGAGTGCGCGACGGCGCCCTCGGCCATGGCGCGCGCCACCGGCTCGCTGACCGCGCCGTGCACCGCGATCAGCGCCGCGTCCACGCCCAGCAGCTCGGTCTTGGCCTCGTTCGAATAGGTGATGAAGCCGCGCTCGAACCACGCGCTCGAGCCCGCGAGCTCGGTGCAGGCCGCGCCGATCAGCCCGCCCGTGCAGCTCTCGGCGGTGGCCAGCATCCAGCCCTTTTGCTGCAGCAGGCCGGCCGCGGCCACGACCAGCGCGGGGGTGTCGCGGTCCGCGAGCGTGGTCGGGGTCGTTGCTGTCATTGCTGTCGTCGCTGTCGTCGCTGTCGTCGATACGGAAGAAGAATCCATCGCTTTCACCCTGCTCTCACCAGGCGCGCCACAGCGCAATGACCAGCAGCGTGCAGAAGGCCGCTACCAGGTCATCGAGGATGATGCCGAAGCCCGCGCGCCACCAGCGCACCTGCGCCGCGTCGCGCTGCTTGAACAGCGCGTCGGCCCAGCCCACCGGGCCGGGCTTGGCGGCATCGAAATAACGGAACAGCGCAAAGGCCACGGCCTGCGCCAGCAGCCCGGCCGGCGTCACCAGCCAGAGCACGATCCAGAAGGCGATCACCTCGTCCCACACGATCGCGCCCGGGTCGGCCACGTTCATGTCGCGCGCGGTCACGGTGCAGGCCCACCAGCCGACGGGCAGCGACGCCAGGATGATCCAGCCGATGGTGGCCGGCGTGAACCACAGCTGCATCACCGCGAAGGCGACCCAGGCCCACAGCGTGCCCACGGTGCCGGGCGCGAAGCGCGGCAGGCCCGAGCCGAAGCCCAGCGCGATGAAGTGCGCGGGGTGCGAAAGCATGAAGCCCAGCGTGGCGCGGCGCATCGAGGGGGTGGGCACGGCGCCGGACGGGGAGGGTGTGAAGGAAGAAGCGGACTGCATCAGGGGCAGGAGTGTCGCGCATCCGGGCCTGCGCCTGCTCGCGGGAGTTTTTATTAATCAAAGCAATAGCTTGTTTAATTAAGGCTCGCCGCCTACCATCCAGGCTTCTTTCCTGTCCCTCGCATCCCGTCATGTCTTCTTCTTCCGCCGCCTTGCGGCCCCCGCCACCCATTGCCGCCTGGGGCGAACTCTTCAGCGGCCGCAACGGCTGGCGCGCGCTCGCGCTGACCGGCGGCGTCGCGCTGCACGCCATCAACGTCCACATCGTGACCACCGTGCTGCCTTCAGTGGTGCGCGAGATCGGCGGGCTCGACTGGTATGCCTGGAGCACCACGCTGTTCGTGGTCGGCTCGATCCTCGGCGCCACGCTGTCGGTGCGCCTCCTGGCGGTGCTCGGCCCGCGCGGCGCGTGCCTGGCGGCGCTGGCGGTGTTCAGCCTCGGCTCCGTCGGCTGCGCCATCGCGCCGGCCATGCCGTGGATGCTCGCGGGCCGCACGGTGCAGGGGCTCGGCGGCGGGTTGCTCGCGGCGCTGAGCTACGGGCTGATCCAGCTGGTGTTCGAACAGCGGCTGTGGCCGCGCGCGGTGGCGCTGGTGTCGGGCATGTGGGGCGTCGCCACGCTGTGCGGGCCGGCCGTGGGCGGCCTGTTCGCGCAGGCCGGGCACTGGCGCTGGGCCTTCTGGTTCCTGCTGCCGGTGGCGGCCGCGCAGGCCGTGCTGGTGCTGGTGCAATTGCGGCCCTCGGCCGGCGTGACGCACAGGCGCCCGGCGACCATGCCGCGCGTGCCGGCGCCGCAGATCGGGCTGCTGGCGGCCTCGGTGCTGGTGATCGCGGCCAGCGGCCTGCTGTCCGATGTGCTCTGGCAGGCCGTCGGCGTGGTGCTGGGGCTGGCCATCGGGTTCGCGGCCGCGCGCATCGACAGCCGCGCCGCCGTGCGCGTGCTGCCGACCGGCGCCTATGCCATGAGCGCGCCGCTGGGCGCCATCTACGCGAGCGTGGCGCTGCTGCTGATCGGCACGGACACCGAGATCTTCGTGCCGTACTTCCTGCAGCTGCTGCACGGCCATTCGCCGCTCGCGGCGGGCTATCTCACGGCCGCGATGGCCGGCGGCTGGAGCGCGGGTTCGCTGCTGTCCTCGGGGCGTAGCGGCGCCGGGGCCGACCGCATGCTGCGCGCCGGCCCGGTGATCTGCACGCTGGGGCTCGTGGCACTGGCCTTGCTGCTGCCGTCGCCGGGCGTGTTCGGCGCGGGCATCGAGACATTGCTGGTCGCGGTGGCGCTGGCGGCTGTCGGCCTCGGCGTGGGCATCGGCTGGCCGCACCTGCTGACGCGCGTGATGTCGCTGGCGCCCAAGGGCGAGGAAGGCCTGGCCTCGGCCTCGATCACCACCGTGCAGCTCTACGGCATGGCCGTGGGCGCGGCGGTGGCGGGGCTGGTGGCGAACGCGGCGGGGCTCACCACGCCGGGCGGCGTGGAGGGCGCGCAATCGGCGGCGGCCTGGCTGTTCGCAAGCTTCGCGCTCGCGCCCGCGCTGGCCGTGTGGCTGGCCTACCGCGCGGTTGCCAGGCGAACCTGGTGAACCCGTTGAGCGTGGTGGCGCGCGGGCCTCAGGCGACCACGCCTTCCCAGGCCAGTGCCCGCCGGCGTGCCAGCACGCGCCGGCTTTCGCCGCGCAGCATGCCCACCAGGTCGTAGACCTCGGCCGGCAGGTGCGCGCCGCGCCAGGCCACGTGCTGGTCGGCGCGGCACAGCACCAGGCGGTGCGTGTAGGCCTTGGGCACTTCCTCGGTCTCGATGTCCAGCACCGTGAGCGGCATGCTGTAGGCAGCTGCGGCCCGCTCCAGCGGGCGCACGTCCACGCTGCGGTCGAAGCGCAGCACCGTGTAGCCCGGCCCGAAGGCGTCGTACAGCGAGCGGCCGTCGGCCAGCCAGAAATGCGGCGCGCGGCAACCCGGCACGGTGGAGGGCGTGAACTCGCCCATCGAGTACGTCGGCGCGGTGTGCTCGCCGTCGGCCACGATGATCGGCGAGCCGCTGTAGAAGTAGCCGAAGTTCAGCCCCGCGCAGCAGAACTGTTGCACGTTCAGGTCGTAGGCCTCGCTGCCGATCTCGGCGCGCAGCGCGTCGCCGGCGGGGCCCGGCTCCTCGATGTTCGGCGGCACGGCGCGGCGCGCGCGGATCATCTTCTGTGCATGGTCCATCGCGAAGCGCGACACCTGCTCGGTGATCGGCTGGCGCTCGGCTTCGTAGGCGTCGAGCATGGCTTCGTCGCCCCAGCCCTGCACCACCGCGCCCAGCAGCCATGAGAGGTTGAGCGCATCGGCAATGCCCGCGTTCATGCCGTAGCCCGCGTAGGGCACCCACAGGTGCGCCGCGTCGCCGGCCAGGAACACGCGGCCTTCGCGGAAGCGGTCGGCCACGAGGCGGCGGCCGATCCAGTCTTCCTTGCTGATGATCTCGTACTCGAAATCGGGGCCCACGCCCAGGATCTCGCGCAGCGCCGTGTCACGGTCCACCGAATCGAACTCGGGCTCCTCGGCGTTCAGGTGGTTGTGCACCAGCCAGTTCTCGCGGCCGTCGATGGCGAACATCGTGCCGCAGCGGCGCGGGTTCATCGCGTAGTAAGACCAGGCGGGCTTGCCCGGAATCATCTCGCGCAACTTCGGCGCGCGGATGAAGGTCGACTGCACGCGCTGGATCACGGCCGTGCCTTCGAGCTTGGCGCCGATCTGCTTGCGCACGCCGGAGCTGCCGCCGTCGCAGCCCACCATGTAGCGGCAACGGATGCTGCGCGTCACGCCGCTGTCCATGTCGGTGGTGACGGCGGTCACGCCCTCGTGGTCTTGCGTGAAGCCCGCGAACTGCGTGCGGTTCAGCAGCTGCACGCCCGGCAGCGCGGCCGTGTGCTTCAGCAAAATGGGCTCCAGGTAGATCTGGTTGATGCGGTGCGGCGGCTCGGGCGTGGGCCACCAGCCGTCGGGGCCGGTGGTGTCGGTGTAGCGGTCGCGCCGGCACGGAATGGGAATGCGCGTGAGCTCGGTGCCCGTCACGGTGGTGCGAAACACCACGTCGTTGGGGTGGTCGGCCGGCAACCCCGCATCGCGCAGCTTCTGCGCCACGCCCAGGCGTCGGAACTGCTCCATGGTGCGCGAGGCCACATGGTTGCACTTCACGTTCGGCGGTTCGGCGAAGCGGCGGGTCTCGCAGATGATCACGGAGACCCCGCGCGAAGCGAGGTCCATGGCCAGCGTGAGCCCCACGGGGCCGGCGCGACGATCAGCACGTCGGCCTGCAATGCTGCGGTGTTGTCGGTCATGTTCACTGGAGAAAGAAAAAACCGGGGTCAGTCGAGCCGGATGTGGGCGGTCTGGATCACCTGGGCCCACTTCTTCGTCTCGGATTGGATGTAAGCCTCGAAGGCCTCGGTCGAGGCCGGCGCGGGCTCGGCGCCGAGGTTGCGCATCGAGGTCTTGATCTGCTCGTCGCCCAGGGCGGCGTTGATCTCGGCGTTCAGCCGCGCCACGATGGGCGCCGGCGTGCCGGCCGGCGCCACCACGCCGAACCAGCCCGTGGAGTCGTAGCCGGGCAGGCCGGCTTCGGCCACCGTGGGCACGTCGGGCAGCATCGGCACGCGCTGCGCGCTCGTTACCGCGAAGGCGATCAGTTTGCCGGCCTTGATCTGCTGCAGCGAAGCCGGCAGGTCGACCAGCGCGAGCGGAATCTGCCCCGCGATGGCGTCCAGGGCCGCCGGGCCCGAGCCGCGATAGGGCACCTCGACCAGCTTCACGTCGGCCATCTGCGCGAACAGCGCGGCCGACAGGTGCATGGCCGTGCCGTTGCCGCCATGGCCGATCGACAGCGTGCCCGGCTTGGCCCTGGCCAGCGCGATCAGCTCGCGCTGCGTGCGCGCACCGATCGACGGATGGCCCACGATCACGAAGGGCGTGGCCGCGACCATGGCCACGGGTTTGAAGTCCTTCACCGGGTCGAAGGGCATCTGCGGGTACAGGCTCACGTTGGCGGTCAGCGCGCCGGCCGCGCCCAGGCCCAGCGTGTAGCCGTCGGCCGGCGCCTTGGCCACCAGCGACAGGCCCACGTTGCCGCCCGCGCCGGGCCGGTTGTCGACCACCACGGGCTGGCCCAGCTTCTCGTTCAGGCGCGGCACCAGCATGCGCACCACCGCGTCGGCGCTGCCGCCGGGCGGGAAGGTCACGACCATGCGGATCGGCCTGTTGGGAAAGTCCGCGGTGACAGACGACGGCGCCTGCGCCTGCGCGAAGGCCGCGCCGCCCAGCAGGGTGCAGGCGGCGGTCAGCAGCAACTGCCGACGAAGCGCGCTGGCCCCACGGGCGCAGGATGCTGTCATCGAGACTCCTTGAATGTGCTTGGTGTTTGTCATGGATTGAACGATGGCAGGATTCATTCGTAAATCAAGAAATTTCGAATCAAATATCATCTTTCCTGATGAATGCGAACTTCAGTCCTACGATCCGCCAGCTGCGTGCGTTCCTCGCGGTCTACCAGCTGCGCAAGCTCAGCACGGCGGCCCAGCGGCTGTTCGTGACGCAGTCGGCGGTGAGCATGCTGATCCGCCAATTGGAGGAAGGTTTGGACACTCGCCTGTTCGACCGCACCACGCGTTCGCTCAAGCCCACGGCGGCGGCCGAGCAGATGATGGTCACGGTCGAGCGCATCCTGCGCGACGTCGATTCGCTGTCGAACGACTTCCGCGAACTCGCCACGCTGGAGCGCGGCCGCGTGACGCTGGCCATCACGCCCACGCTCGCGGGCTTTCTGCTGCCCGACGCGATCCGCGCGTTCGGCGAGCAGCATCCGGGCGTGCGCGTGCTGGTGAACGACTGCGCGCCCGACCAGTTCATCTCGCGCATCATCGGCGAGCATGTGGACTTCGGCATCGGCACGCCCGAGCGGCCCGGTGCCGAGGTCGAGGTGCAGCGCCTCATGCGCGACCACCTGGCCCTGGTGTGCCGCGAAGACCATCCGCTGGCCAAGCCGCGCGTGGTGCGCTGGAGCGACCTGGGCGGCCACCCCGTCATCACGGTGCGGCCGGGCTACGGCGTGCGGCCGTTGATCGACGGCACCGCGGCCGACGCGGGCGTGGCGCTGGACGTGGTGAATGAGGTGTCGTTCCTGTCGACCGCGATCTGGATGACGGCCGCCGGCATGGGCGCGTCGATCATGCCCTCGGCCTTTGCGCGCGCCGAGGCCGACCCGTCGCTGGTCATCAAGATCCTCAGCGCGCCGCGCGTGGCGCGCGACATCTCGATCGTCACCAAGCGCGGCCACTCGCTCTCGGCCGCGGCGCGCGCCTTCATCGAGGCATTGAAGCGCTCCCTATAATTTTTTTCCGATAACAACACAGGGGGCCCTGCCCATGAGAACTTTCATTCGACGTCTCGGGGCTTTGTCGCTCCTCCTGGCCTTCAGCCTTGCGCTGGTGGCCTGCGGCAACAAGGAGGCCGAGCAGCGCGCCGCCTTCATCGCCTTCCTGCAGACCCGCGTGCTCGACAAGCCCGGCCTGCGCGTGCCGGCGCTCACGCCCGAAGAGAAGACCGCGTTCGGCGACTACGCCCGGCACTTCGCGGTGATCACCGATTTCAACGAAGGCATGAACCAGTCGGTGAGCCAGCCCATGACGCAGATCATGGCCAAGGGCGCGCTGCGCTCCGTGGCCGACCTGGCCGCGCGCCGCGACGACCTCAAGGCCGCGAAGGACGGGCTCGGCGGCCTGCGCACCGCGCTCGACCAGCAGACCGCCAAGGCCGATGCCGCGCACGCGCAGCTCAAGCAGCCCGACGACCTGAAGCAGGTCTACGACAAGGCCTACGACAAGACCGTCACCGTGCCCGCGGCCACGTTCAAGGAAGTGTTCCCGGCGCTCGACAGCGTGTTCGACAGCGCGCTGGCCATCGGCGACTTCCTCGAGAAGAACAAGTCGAAGATCCAGGTTTCGGGCGCCACGATCACCGTGACCGACCCCGCCGTGCAGGCGGAACTCAACAAGATGCTGCAACAGCTCAACGGCCAGTCGAGCGCCATCACGCCGCGCAGCGAAAGATGCAGGCGATGGTGCGCGGCTCCTGAGCGCAGCCGCGCGGCCACAACGCATCAGACGAAGTGGTCGAACGAGCCGAAGCGCTGTGACACCGGCGCGCCGGCCGCATCCACGATGCGCAGGCCCGCGTCGGCTTCGATGCGGCCGATGCGCGTCACCGGCGTGGCGCTGTCGCGGCCGGCCTGCTCGACCGCGGCGCGCGCGGAGGTCGGCGCGGTGAAAACCAGCTCGTAGTCGTCGCCGCCCGAGAGCGCGCAGGTGCGCAGGAGGGCGGCGCTCAGGCCGGGCGCCTCGGCGGCGATCAGCGCCGTGGCCGCATCGGCGTCCAGCGTGGCGCCCACCTTGCTCGACGCGAGGATGTGGCCCAGGTCGCCGATGAGTCCGTCGCTCACGTCCACCGCCGACGTGGCGATGCCGCGCAGCGCCTGCCCCAGCGCCACGCGCGGCGTGGGTTGCTCCATGCGCGCGCGCGCCGCCTCGAAGGCATCGGCCGACAGCGACACCGTGCCGCGAAACACCTCCAGCGCCAGCCGTGCGTCGCCCAGCGTGCCGCTGACCCACAGCTCGTCGCCCGCGCGCGCGCCCGAGCGCAGCAGCGCCGCGCCCGCCGGCACTTCGCCGAACACCGTGATGCAGATGTTGAGCGGGCCGCGCGTGGTGTCGCCGCCCACCAGCTCGCAGCCGTGCGCGTCGGCCAGTGCGAACAGGCCGCGCGAGAAGCCTTCGAGCCACGGCTCGTCCACGCCAGGCAGCGCCAGCGCCAGCGTGAAGGCCAGCGGCTTCGCGCCGCAGGCCGCGAGGTCGCTGAGGTTCACCGCCAGCGCCTTGTGGCCGAGCCGCGCCGGCTCGACGGTCGAGAGAAAGTGCCGGCCCTCGACCAGCATGTCGGAGGACACCGCGAGCTGCATGCCCGGCGCGGGCGCGAGCAAGGCGCAGTCGTCGCCCACGCCGAGCGGGGAGCGCGTGGCGGGGCGTTTGAAATAGCGTGTGATCAGGTCGAATTCACCCATGGGGGTGTGAGCATAACGACAGTGCGGGGGGCTCAGATCGCCGCGCCGCGAAACCGCAGCGCCGCCTGCCGCACCACCTCCGCCAGCAGCCGCTCCTTGCCCTGCTTCTCGCGCAGCCAGCGCGCGTCGTTGCGGTTGGCTTCCACACTGGTGCGCAGCTCGCCCAATGCCTGCGTGGCGTTCAGCGCCTCGCTGTGCCATTCGAGCTGGGTCATGGTCATCAGGATGTGGTCGCGCAGCGGCATGTGCTGGCCGCTGGCCGGGTCGACATACACCGCGTCCAGGCCGAAGCGGCAGGCCTGGAAGCGGTTGTAGGTGTAGACCAGGTAGTCGTCTTCGGTGGGCTCGAAAGGCTGCTCCTGCAGGAACCACGCGGCCAGCGACTGCACGTAGCCTGCGAGCGCGGCGGCGCGCTCCACGGTGAGCGGCGTGTCGAACACGCGGATCTCGATGGTGCCGAACTCGGGCTTGGGGCGGATGTCCCAGTAGAAGTCTTTCATGCTGCGCACGACGCCGGTGCGGGTCATGCGCTCGAAGTAGGCCTCGAACTCCTTCCAGCTCAGCGTGAACGGCGCGCGGCCCGACAGCGGGAACGCGAACACCGAGTTCAGCCGCGCCGAATCGAACTGCGTGTCCTGCCCCTGCACGAACGGCGACGACGCCGACAGCGCGATGAAGTGCGGGATGTAGCGCGACATGCGGTGCAGCATCAACAGCGCCGCGTCGGCGTCGGGGCAGCCGATGTGCACGTGCTGGCCGAAGATGGTGAACTGCTTCGACAGGTAGCCGTACAGCTCCGACAGCTCGCGAAAGCGCGGCTTGTCGTAGATGCGCCGCTCGTGCCACTGCTGGAACGCATGCGTGCCGCCGCCCACCACCGCGATGTTGAGCTTGTCGGCATTGCGGATCAGCGCCTCGCGGATCGGCGACAGCTGCGTGATCACGTCCTGCGCCGAGTGGCAGATGTCGGTCGAGATCTCGATCATGCTCGACGTCATCTCGGGCACCACGCTGCCGGGCAGCGGGGTCTGGGCCATCAGGCGCAGCATGTCCTCGGCGTAGGGCGCCAGGTCGTAGTCGTGCGTGTTGACGAGCTGCAGTTCCAGCTCCACGCCGAGCGACAGCGCCTCCGACTTGTTGAAGGGCTCCAGCTTGACCATGCGGCTCTCGGGGTCCGCGGGCAGCGGGGCCGAGCGCACGTCGTCGCTGTCGGGATCGAGGGGCGTGTTCTGCGGGGCGCTCATCGCTGGGTGTCCTCGGTGGTGCTGAAGGCCTGGGGCGCCCAGGGCACCGAACTTTCTCCGACCGCATGGATGGCCACGGTGGCGAGCACCGCGCCCACCACCTCCATCAGCAAGATCGAGGGCAGGGCCACCTGCGTGATCATGGTGCCCAGCAGGGGCGAGGCGGTCGCGAAATTGGAGGCGATGAGCAGCGCGATCGACGACAGCGGCGACATCGCGCAGCCGACCCAGAAGGCCTGCTTCCAGCTCGCGCCGCTGCCGGGGTTGGCAATGGCCACGCCGGCGATCTTGGTGATCAGGCGCACGCCGATCACGGCGATCACCACGCTGGCCACCGGCAAGGTCCAGTCGGCCTGCGCGGCGACGATGGACACCAGCACGAACATCAGCATCGTCAGCAGCGAAGCCGCCGTGCCGAGCTGGCGCTGCCAGGCCCAGGGCTTGGGGTTGAGCGTTTTCAGCAGCACGCCGCCGATCAGCGCGGCCAGCGGCGCCGAGCCGCCGACGTGCGCCGTGAGCGCCGCGCCGGCCGCGATGATGGCCAGCAGCAATATCGAGGTGTTCTCGCTGGTCGGGCTCATCACCCGCAGGGCCGAGCGCAGCGCCAGCGCCATGATGGCGCCCACCACGAACGACAGGCCCAGCACCACGCCCACCGGATAGAGCTTTTGCAGCAGCGTCTGCGGCGCCCGCTCGATCAGCCCGGCCTGCGCGTAGCCCAGCGCCAGTGCGTAGAAGGTGTTGAGCGTGGCCAGCGTCATGGCGCGCTCGGTCACGGGGCCGGCGGCGCGGGTGTCGATGATCACGCGGCTGAGCACCGCGGGCGAGGCCACGATGGCCATCAGCGCGATCGGGTTTGCCACCGGCTCGGGCAGGCCCAGCAGCGTGAGCACCCAGTACACGCCGAAGTAGGTGAGCGTGGCTTCGAGCAGGCTCTGCACCAGCACCATCGGGTTGTGGCGGAACCAGCGCAGCGGCAGCCGCCCGCCGGCCTCGAACAGCACCACGGCCACGCCCAGCTCCAGCAAGAACAGGCTCAGGCCGCGCAGCGGCCAGATCGCGCCCTCGAAGCCGGCGAAACCGACGACGGCGCCCACCAGCGAATAGCCGATGACCTTGGGCAGCCCCAGGTAGCGCTGCACCAGGTGGCCGGACGCCGCGGCCGCGGCCAGCAGCAGCGACCACAGCACGGTGGGCAGGCCGGCCGAGGGGCGCACCCATTCGGACCAGAAGCCCAGCAGATCGTTGAAGAAGCTCGTCAGATTCATGCAGGTAGGAAGAAGCTCACCGGCCGGCTGCGCCAGCGGGCCCAGATCGCGCTGCGGATGCGCGCGCGGTCACCCAGCTCACGCTGTGCGCGCGCAGCGCCAGCCGGAAAGCGAAATAGAAACTCACGCTCACATTGAGCGCGCCGATCACCGGAATGGCCGCCACCGCCCACCACAGCGCGGGCTGCTGCAGCACCGCCAGGCCCGTGGACGCCGCGGCCGCGGCAATCTGCCCGGCCGACAGTGTCACGTGGCGCACATCCAGCCCGAGCCCGAAGAAACCCGCGAACGCAGGCAAGAGGCCGAGCATGAGTCCGAGCGAGATGTTGGAGGCGAAGCCCGAGATGTGTGTGCGCATGAAGTCGGCCCAGCGGCGAGCCCGTGCGGCGCCCAGAAAAGCGCCGATGCGTGGGTTGTAACGCATGGCGGAGTCCAGTCTGTGCAGGACAAAGGCGTTTTCTGTCCATCCGGCGATGATGCTGGCCGAAAACAGCAGGATGCCGGTGATTGCCGCATAAAGCGCGGTCGGGCCCGCCAGCGACAGCGAATGCAGCGTGGCCGCCGCGTGCGGCGCGTCGAGCAGCGGCCGGCCCAGCGCCAGCTGCACCAGCAGCGCCACCGCCACCATGGCCGGCACCACCACCAGCACGTTGCCCAGCACGGCCGCCACCTGGGAGCGCACGAGGTTGGCCACCTCGTCGACGAAGCTGCCCACCGCCTCGTCCGACTTGATGTCGCGCAGCCGCGCCGCCAGCGCCGGCGCCGTCATGGCGGGCTGCTTGGTGGCCAGCGTCAGGTGCAGCAGCTGGATCGCGACAAAGCTGGCCGCGTACATCAGCCCGGCCGCCAGCCCGCTCCAGAAGGCCGACAGGCCCAGCGCGTAGATGCCGAACTTCAGCAGCACGGTGATGGAGGTGAGCGCGCCGCCACCGGCCGCCTTTTTCACCATCTGCGCGTAGCTGGCGCGGTCGCGGGTGATGTAGTGCTCGCCGGTCTCGGCGCTGCGCTCGGTCACCTTGGCGGCCAGCATCGACGAATTGGAGGCGATCAGCGCGCGGATGCTGTTGCGCTCGCCGCCCGCCAGCACCAGCCGGCCGATCAGCCGTGCCATGCTGGGCGCGGCGTTGGGCGTCATCAGGCAGTCGAGCAGCTCGCGGATGCGCAGCACGCGCTCGCGCAGCTGGCGCAGCCGGAACACCAGGCCGACCGAAATGCCGTTGTCTTCCAGGTGCGTATAGACCGACGAGGTGACGGCGCGGCAGGCCTCCAGCCGGTCGCGGAAGGCCACGAAGGCGGCCTGCAGCGCCTCGTCGTCGCGCGGCTGGGCGAACATCTGCTCGCGCAGTTCGTCCAGGTCGGCCATCAGCGCGTGGAACGGGCGCGCGGCGCCCAGCTCGGGGCTCATGCGCAGGCGCAGCTCGGGCGAGAAGCCGGCGGCCACCACCTGGCTGCCGCAGTAGGTGACGGCGTCCATCACCGTGTGGCGCCAGCGCGGGGCGCCGTCGTCGTCCAGCGCCGCGTCGGACAGCAGGGCGCCGATGCGCGCGAGCTGCGTTTCGTCGAGCAGCGCGATCCAGCCGGCGTCGAACACGCCGGGCAGCACCATGCGGAACAGGTCCGACGCGTCGGTGGTCTCGGGCGTGCCGGGCAGGATCTTGCGGCGCAGCCGCTCGCCCAGCTCGCTGGCGAAGGCGGTTCGCGGCGCAAAGCCGTAGTCGGCCAGGAGCGTGGTCAGGTCGACCGACTGCGTGAACGCGCGCCACCAGGCGCGCAGGCGCTCGCGCAGCTCGGGGCGCGCCTCGATGGCGTCCAGCAGCAGTTGCACGCGGCCCATGGCCGCCTGGGGCGAGGCGCGGTCACCGCGCAGCCAGTCGAAGATATTGATGAGCCAGATGTGGCGTTGCGCCACATCGGCCGTCGGGTCGAGGCCGGCAAGCAGCCCCTGCAAGTCGCGCGAAGCGGCAGCCATGTCGGGGGGCGGGGGAGAAAAAGAAGAAAAGGGTGCTGTCCGTGCTCAGGGCATCAGTGCAGGACACGCGAGACCGGGGTGCCGTCGATGTCGGCTTCGAGCACGAAAAGCGGCACGGGCACGTCGAAGCGCTCGCCTTCTTCCGTCACCACGAAGAAGCTGCCGTGCATGGTGCCGCTGGGCGCCTGCAGCCTGCAACCGCTGGTGTAACGAAAGGATTCGCCGGGTGCCAGCAGCGGCTGCTGGCCGATCACGCCGAGGCCCTTGACCTCCTGCGGATGGCCCGAGGCGTCGTTGATCAGCCAATGGCGCGCAATCAGCTGCGCGGCCACCGAACCCGTGTTCGTGATGGTGATCGTGTAGGAAAAGGTGTAGATGTTGTCCTTGGCGGACGACTGGTCGGCCAGGTAGCGCGGTTCGACCTGTACGCTGAAGGGGCTGTGTGACATGGGGCGCATGGTAACGGAGGCCTTTGGTCGGACTTCCGCCGGCTGCGAGAATCAAGGGTTATGAGCACCCCGTTTCGCATCGCGCCCTCCATCTTGTCCGCCGACTTCGCGCACCTCGGCAAAGAACTGACCGACGTGATCGCGGCCGGCGCCGACTGGATCCACTTCGACGTGATGGACAACCATTACGTGCCGAACCTGACCTTCGGCCCGATGATCTGCCAGGCCCTGAAGCCCTACGCCAAGACCGCTGACGGCACGCCGGTGCCGATCGACGTTCACCTGATGGTCCAGCCGGTCGACGCGCTGGCCGCGTCTTTCGCGCAAGCGGGCGCCGACTACATCAGCTTCCACCCCGACGCCTCGCCCCACACGCACCGCAGCATCCAGGCCATCAAGCACGCGGGCTGCAAGGCCGGCCTGGTGTTCAACCCGGGCCTGGGCCTGGAGGCGCTGGACTGGGCGATCGACGACATCGACCTGATCCTGATCATGAGCGTGAACCCCGGCTTCGGCGGCCAGAGCTTCATCGACTCGGCGCTGCGCAAGATCGAACTGGCGCGCAAGCGCATCGAGCAGAGCGGGCGCGACATCCGCCTGGAAGTGGACGGCGGCATCAAGGTCGACAACATCGCGCGCGTGGCCTCGGCCGGCGCCGACACCTTCGTGGCCGGCAGCGCCATCTTCAACGCCAAGGACTACGGCGCGGTCATCGGCGACATGCGCCAGCAGCTGGCCAGCGTCGTCAGCGCTTGAGCTTGTCGTTGTAGACGCGGTCGGCCTCCGGGCCCCGGTCGGTGTCGACCACGCCGCGTTCCACGTCGTCATGGGCCTTGCGGCCTACTTCGGGCGGTCGGCCCTTGTCCTTGGTCTGCTGGCTGTCCGACGACTGGTCGTGCTCGTGGGGCAGGCGTGGCGCGGGCTCGCCGTCCTGTTGAACCTTGGTCTTGCTCATGCGTGGCTCCTGGTGTTTGAAGCGCAGCCTCGCCCGGGCCGCCAACCCATGCGGTAGGACAGCCAAGGCAGCCCCTGTAGGCGGGGGCTCGGCCGCCCCTCGGATTGCGCGGCGTCTTTGCATTCGGTCACGGGGCTCCGCAATAATCCCCGGATGTCTTCCGATCCCCTGGCCGGCACCGCCACCGACAGCCTTCGCATCCACACCTTCGCTTCGCTGAACCCCGGCCCGCGGCTGCTCGTGGTGGGGGGCGTGCATGGTGACGAAACCTGCGGTACGGAAGGCATCGCGCGCATCCTGGCCGAGTTCGAGGCCGGCACGCTGCAACTGCAACGCGGCGAGCTCACGCTGGTGCCCGTGGCCAACCCGCTCGCGCGCCGCCGGCTGCAGCGCGAAGGCGAGCGCAACCTGAACCGTCTGTTTCGCCCCAGCGACACGCCGGCCGACTACGAGGCCCGCATCACCAACGTGCTGGCCCCGCTGATCGCGCGCCACGAGGTGCTGCTCGACCTGCACTCCTTCCAGAGCGATGGCGAGGCCTTCTCGATGATCGGCCCGCGCGACAACACCGGCACGCTCGAGCCCTTTGCCCGCTCCTATGAAGAGGGTCAGCTCGCGCTGCACATCGGCACGCCGATCGTGGTGGAGGGCTGGCTCGACATCTACGCCGCAGCCTGGCGCAGCGCGCGGGCGGCGCCCCGGCCGACGAGGCCGCCATCGACTTCGGCCGCGGCACCAACGAATACATCCGCAGCTGCGGCGGCTACGGCGTGACGCTCGAATGCGGCCAGCATCAGGACCCGCAGCGCCCGAGGTGGCATGGCGCGCCATTCGCCGCACGCTCGCCCTGTTGGGCATGGCCGCGCTGCCGCCGGGCCTGCCGGGCGCGCCCGCGCAACCGCCCAAGCTGCTGCGCCTGGCTCGCGTGACCGACCGCCTGCACGAAGACGACAGCTTCGTGCGCGACTGGGCCACCTTCGACGAAGTGGCGCAGGGCGAGCCCATCGGCATGCGCCACGACGGCACGCTGCTGAGCGCGCCCGAAGACGGCTTCATCGTGTTCCCCAACGCACTCGCGCTGCCGGGCGCGAGTGGTTCTACTTCGCGCGCCCGAGCGAACGCCAGCTGGGCCCGGTGGCCGGCGCCACCTGACGGCGGCTGGGGCCGCGCTCCTACACCGCCCGCGCGCACGGGCGGCGCACATTCCAAGCCTGAAGGAGTGTGCCCATGCCCGTCTCGAAAAAAGCCCCCGCGCCGCGCGTCCTGTGGAAGGGCGCCATCAGCTTCGGCCTGGTCCACATCCCGGTGGCGCTGTACTCGGCCACCACCGACCACGGCATCGACTTCGACTGGCTCGACAAGCGGACCATGGACCCGGTCGGCTACAAGCGCATCAACAAGAAGACCGGCAAGGAGATCGCGCGCGAGCAGATCGTGAAGGGCATCGAGTACGAGGACGGCGAATACGTCGTGCTCAGCGACAAGGAAATTGCCGCCGCCTACCCCAAGACCACGCAGACCATCGAGATCGAGACCTTCGTGCCGGCCAACGGCATTCCGTTCGTCTACCTCGAGCGGCCCTACTACGTGGCGCCCATCAACCGCGGCGCCAAGGTGTATGCGCTGCTGCGCGAGACCCTGCAGCGCAGCGAGCGCGTGGGCGTGGCGCGCGTGGTGATCCAGACCAAGCAGCACCTGGCGGTGCTGGTGCCCGTGGGCCCCGGCCTCGTGCTGAACCTGCTGCGCTGGGGCGCCGACATCCGCCCCTGGACCGACCTGCCGTTGCCCTCCGAAGACGCGAAGAAGGCCGGCCTGAGCGAGCGCGAACTCAAGATGGCCAAGCAACTGGTCGACGACATGAGCGCCGACTGGGACCCGAACGAATTCAAGGACGAGTTCAAGGACGAGATCCTGCGGCTGGTCGACAAGAAGGTGAAGGCCGGCCAGACCGAGACCGTGACGCAGCCCGAGCCCGAGGAGTCGCAGTCGAGCGAAGGGCGCGGCGCCAAGATCATCGACCTGACCGAACTGCTGCAGCGCAGCCTGCGCAAGGGCGGCGGCAAGACGGCCAAGGCGGCGGCCGATGAAGAGGACGAAGACGAAGAAGAAGCGCCCCCGCCCAAGGCCGCCGCGAAGAAGCGCAAGCCCGCCGCCAAGGCCGCGCGCAAGGCCCCGGTGCGCCATCGCCGCGCCGCCTGACGCCGGGACGCCGCGACGCCGCCATGGGCACGACCGCATCGACCACCTCTGCCGCGCGCAAGGCGCTGGCGCGCTACCACGCAAGCGCGACTTCACGCGCACGCCGGAGCCCAAGACCGGCGGCCGGCGGGGCAAGGGCGTGTTGTCCTTCGTCATCCAGAAGCACCACGCGAGCCACCTGCACTACGACTTCCGGCTGGAGCTGGACGGCACGCTCAAGAGCTGGGCCGTGCCGAAAGGGCCGTGCCTCGACCCGACGGTGAAGCGCATGGCCGTGCATGTCGAGGACCACCCCATTTCGTATGCCGGCTTCGAGGGCACCATTCCGCCCAAGCAGTACGGCGCGGGCACCGTCATCGTCTGGGACCGAGGCGACTGGCTGCCCGACGGCGATGCGCGCAAGTCGCTCGCGGCCGGCAAGCTCAAGTTCGAATTGCGCGGCGAGAAGCTGCACGGCCACTGGACGCTGGTGCGCATGCACGGCAAGGGCGATGAATCGCATGAGCCCTGGCTGCTGATCAAGGAGCGCGACGCCGAGCGCGCGCACTCGATGACTACGACGTGCTCGAAGAGCAACCCGCGAGCGTGCTGACCGGGCGCGGCGTGGACGAGGTGGACCAGCCGCCGAAGAAAAAGGTCAAGAAAACGGTCAAGAAAGCGGCCGTCAAGAAAGAGGCCGTCGCTGCAAAGAAGGCCGCGCTCCCCGCCACGTTGCAGCCCCAGCTCGCCACGCTCGCGGCGTCGCCACCCGCATCGCCCGGCGATTGGCTCTATGAGCTCAAGTTCGACGGCTACCGGCTGCTCGCGCGCATCGACAAGGGCAAGGTCCGCTGCTTCACGCGCAACGGCCACGACTGGACCGCGAAGCTGCCCGCGCTCGCCAAGGCGCTCGCGCAACTGAAGACCGATGCCGCCTGGCTCGACGGCGAGATCACCGTCGAAGGCGAGAACGGCGCGCCCGACTTCCAGGCGCTGCAGAACGCCTTCGACCGAGGCGCGACATCGGCCATCGTCTACTGGCTGTTCGACGCGCCTTTTCTCGGTGGCGAAGACTTGCGCGACATGCCCGTCGAGGAGCGCCGCGCGCGGCTCGCGAAGCTGCTCGGCAAGAGGCCGCCCGCGCCGCTGCGGCTGAGCGAAGCCTTCGACGCCTCACCGCGCGACCTGCTCGCGTCGTCCGCGCGCATCGGCTTCGAGGGCATCGTCGGCAAGCGCAAGGACTCGGCGTATGTGTCGCGCCGCTCGCCCGACTGGATCAAGCTCAAGAACCAGCAACGGCAGGAGTTCGTGATCGGCGGCTTCACGGCGCCCAAGGGCTCGCGCGCCGGCTTCGGCGCCTTGCTGCTGGGCGTGCACGACGAGGCCACGGGGCGCTTGCGCTACTGCGGCAACGTCGGCACCGGCTTCGACGCGAACCGCCTGGCCGACATCAAGGCGAAGCTCGACAAGCTGGCCACCGACGACTGCCCGTTCACGCCCGTGCCTCGCGGCGTGAAGGCGCAGTGGGTCAAGCCCGCGCTCGTGGCCGAGGTCTCGTTCGGCGAGTGGACGCGCGAAGACCGCGTGCGCCAGGCCGTGTTCCAGGGCCTGCGCGCCGACAAGCCCGCGCGCGACATCCGGCGCGAACGGCCGAAGGCGGCGAGCGAGATCGACGCCGGGCCGGAGCCAGAGCAGACGAAAGGAGAAGCCAAGCCCATGGCCCTCAAGATCACCCATGCCGACCGCGTGATCGACAAGCACAGCGGCATCACCAAGGGCCAGCTCGCGGCCTACTACGACAGCGTGGCCACGCTCATGCTGGCGCACCTGCGCGGGCGGCCCGTGTCGCTGGTGCGCGCGCCCGAAGGCGTGGGCGGCGAGCTGTTCTTCCAGAAGCACCTGCAGAACCGAGAGATCCCCGGCGTGCGTTTGCTCGACCCCGCGCTCGACCCGGGCCACGAGCCGCTGCTGCAGATCGACACCAAGACCGGCCTGCTGGGCGCCGCGCAGATGAACGTGATCGAGCTGCACACCTGGAACGCCACCTCGCGCAACATCGGCAAGCCCGACCGCATGACCTTCGACCTCGACCCCGGCGAGGGCGTTGCGTGGCAGCAGATACAGGAGGCCGCGATGCTGGTGCGCACGCTGCTGGACGAACTGGGCCTGCCTTCGTTCCTCAAGACCAGCGGCGGCAAGGGGCTGCACGTGGTGGTGCCGGTGCGGCGGCAGTACGACTGGGACACGGTCAAGGGGTTTTCGCAAGCGGTGGTGGCGCACCTCGCCGAGACCATTCCGTCGCGCTTCGTTGCAAAGAGCGGGCCGCGCAACCGGGTGGGAAAAGTGTTTGTCGACTACCTGCGCAATGGCTTCGGCGCGACCACGGTGAGCGCGTGGTCGGCGCGCTCGCGGCCGGGGCTGGGGGTGTCGGTGCCGCTGGGGTGGGATGAGCTGGCGGTGTTGACCAGTGCCGATCAATGGAACGTCGGCAATGCGGCCGAACGCTTCGGCATCGGCAACAAGCCGTGGGATGTGATGGAGCGCAGCCGCAAGGGGCTGGCTCCGGCGATGAAGCTGCTCGGCTACAGCATCAAGTAGCCCCAGGGT
The DNA here is from genome assembly GCF_016082275.1 of Variovorax sp. E3. Lineage (GTDB taxonomy): Bacteria > Pseudomonadota > Gammaproteobacteria > Burkholderiales > Burkholderiaceae_C > Variovorax. The sequence continues at coordinate 77 of NZ_MOWM01000097.1, read as the reverse complement.
ATTTCTCCCTCCCCTCCCGGGGGAGGGCCGGGGTGGGGGCACGACGGCCTCGACCACCGAGCAGCGCTCGTTGGGTG
>NZ_MOWM01000096.1 GCF_016082275.1 Variovorax sp. E3 | reverse complement strand
TTGGCTCCCCGCTGAGGGTGGGTTCCGGCGCCGGCGGCTTCAGGCTGCCGGTGCGGTCCAGGCGCTCGTACTGCGCGATCACCTGGGCCCCCAGCAGCACCAGCGTGGCGGCAATTTCCAGGCTCAGCAGCACCACGATCGCCGTGGTGAGCGAGCCGTAGACCACGTTCACCTGCGACAGGGTCGAGAAATACCAGATCAGCACGCGCCGCGTGGCCTCCCACAGCAGCGCGGCCGTCACGCCGCCCAGCAGGGCGTGCCGCAGCGACATGCGCCCGGCCGGCATCACGAGGTAGAGCGAGGTCAGCATGAAGATCTCGCCGCCCAGCCCCAGCAGGTACAGCAGCAACCCCGAAATGCCCGACAGCGACCAGCTGCGCCCCAGCAGGTCGACGCTCTCCTGCCCCACCAGCTGCAGCGCGCCCGACACCAGAGTGACCAGCAGCAGCCCCACGCACAGGCACAGGATGTAGATGTACGGCATGGCCACCGACACCAGGAAGTGGCGCTTGTGGTCGGCCTTGCGGTGGTGGAAGAACACCGCCATGGCGCTTTCGAGCACGCTGAAGGCCAGCGAGCTGAAAAAGATCATGGTCACCAGCAGCACCGGGCCCAGCACGTCGCGGTGGTCCAGAAAGCTCGACAGCTCGGCCACGATGGCCTTCGACTGCCCGGGCAACAGCCACTCCAGGTACCGCCCGATGGTGCGCAGCAGCTCGGCCTGCTCGATGACGTGCGACAGCGCGATCACGCTCACGATCAGCAGCGGCACGATGGACAGCAGCGCGTAGTAAGCCACCGCGCCCGCCAGCAGCAGGCCCTGGTTGGCGCGAAATTCCTTCAGCGCCTCCCAGGCGAATCGCAGGGGGTGGCGCAGCAGCGGCGCGGCGTGTTGCAGGGGGTTGGGTGTCGTCATGCGTGGATTTCGGTCACGGCCAGTATGCCGCCCGGTCGTGGGCGTTCAGCGGCTTGCGTATGATTTGCCGCTCTTCGCCTACATGACCATCCCCGCTTCATTCATCCAGGAACTCATCGCGCGCGCCGATGTGGTCGAGATCGTCGGCCGCTACGTGCAACTGAAGAAGGCCGGCGCCAACTTCATGGGCCTGTGCCCGTTCCACGGCGAGAAATCGCCCTCCTTCTCCGTCAGCCCGACGAAGCAGTTCTATCACTGCTTCGGCTGCGGGGTGCACGGCAACGCCATCGGCTTCCTGATGGAGCATGCCGGCATGGGCTTCGTCGAGGCGGTGCACGACCTGGCCGGCCAGTACGGCCTGCAAGTGCCCGAAGACGACGCCTCCCCGCCGAGCGCGCCCGCGCCGCCACCCAGCGCCAGAAGCAGGCCACGCTGACCGACGTGCTCGAAAAAGCCGGCGACGCCTACCGCAAGCACCTGCGCCAAGCGCCCGGTGCCATCGAATACCTCAAGGGCCGGGGCGTATCGGGCGAGGTCGCCAAGCAGTTCGGCATCGGCTATGCGCCGGCCGGCTGGCGCGCGCTGGCCAGCGTGTTCCCCGACTACGACGACCCGCTGCTCGCCGAGAGCGGCCTCGTGATCGTCAACAACGAGGAAGGCAAGCTCAGCGACGAGGAAGCCAAGCGCTACGACCGCTTCCGCGACCGCGTGATGTTCCCGATCCGCAACGTGAAGGGCGAGTGCATCGGCTTCGGGGGCCGCGTGCTGGGCGACGAAAAGCCCAAGTACCTGAACTCGCCCGAGACGCCCGTGTTCAGCAAGGGCCGCGAGCTGTACGGCCTGTACGAAGCGCGCACCGCCTTCCGCGACCGCGGCTACGCGCTGGTCACCGAAGGCTACATGGACGTGGTCGCGCTGGCCCAGCTCGGCTTTCCGAATGCGGTGGCCACGCTCGGCACGGCCTGCACGACCGACCATGTGCAAAAGCTCTTCCGCTTCACCGAATCGGTGGTGTTCAGCTTCGACGGCGATGCCGCCGGCCGCCGCGCCGCGCGCAAGGCGCTCGACGGCGCGCTACCCTACGCCACCGACGTGCGCAGCATCAAGTTCCTGTTCCTGCCGGCCGAGCACGACCCCGACAGCTTCATTCGCGAGCACGGCGCCGAGGCTTTTGCCCGCTTCGTGACCGAGGCCACGCCGCTGTCGCGCTTCATGCTCGAGGCGGCCCGCGAAGGCTGCGACCTGACCACGGCCGAGGGCCGCGCCCACATGACCAGCAACGTGCGCCCGCTCTGGAGCGCGATGCCCGACGGCGCGCTGAAGCGGCAACTGCTGAGCGAGATCGCGACGCTGGTGCAGCTCGACGCGCCGGCGCTGTCGGAGCTGTGGGCCTCCACACCGGGCCCACGCAAGGCCGGCGGTGGCGGTGGTGGCGCCCCCGCCCCGCAGCGCCACAACGAGCCACCGATGTACACCGGTGGCGGCGGGGACGACTACTACCCCGACATGCCCCCGCCGCAGGACTACGAGCCGCCTCGCTATGAAAGCGATAGCAAGCCCAAGTTCCAGCAGCAACAGCGCAAGTTCACCAAGGGCAAGCGCTGGGGCGGCAAGTTCGAAGAGCCCATCGAGCCCCTGCGCGGACGCGGCGCCCCGCCCAGCCGCCCCGACGTGGCGGTGCGGCTGCTGCTGTCGAACATGGCGCAGTGGGAAGCGCTGTCGCACGAGTTGCACGTGATGCTGTGCGACCTGCCCGGCTCGCACGGCGCCCTGTTCACCTGGCTCGACAGCCAGTTGCACGAGCACGGCGTGCAGTCCTGGGCGGCCCTGCGCGAAGGCCTGCGCGGGCTCGACTTCGAGCCGCTGGCCGAGCGCCTGATGGCCGTTTCCGAAGCCGGCCCCGTGCCCGAAGGCGAGGAAGACCAGCACCTGGCCGATGCCGCCAAGGAACTGACGAGCGTGCTCGACTTCATGCTCGACGACCTGCTCAAGGCCCAGCAGAGCGAGGCCATTGCGGCCGTAGGTAAAGACCCGAAGGCCCTGGAGCGCTACAAGGCGCTGGAGACCCGCCGGCTCGAATTGCGCAACCGGCTGCGTCCGGCTGGTGAAGAAACTGCTTGAAATTTGCGCAACGCGCTATAATGTAGGGCTTCGCAACTGGCGAAAATCAGGCAAGAGCGACAGCAGCACCTCCGGGCCGACCCCTAGCGCAACGCACTCCAACGGTAAATTCCGGCGGAAAGGGTCAATAACCGCAAGGACTGCATACCAAATGTTCGCCCGACATCTTGCCTGCTGAGGAATTAATTCCTCTTTCCCAATTGTTTTGTCCGTGCCTGTGCACGGGCGTGGTGGCGCTGTCCGCGTGACGGTGCGCCTGTGATTTCGCTTGTCTTTTCTTGTCGTAACGAGGTCGTATGCCCAGTTCAAAGAAGCCTGCTCCTTCACTTGCCAAAAGCGTCGCCACCAAGCCCGCAGCAGAAAAACCGTTGAAAGCCGGCGCGAAGCCAGCAACTAAGACGGGTGCCGCCGCGTCCAAAGCGGCAGCCGCAACGAAAGTGAAAACCGTGCCCACGAAATCGACCTCTCTCGACGATCCCAAAAAAGCCGCGGCTCCCGCCGCCAAGAAAGTCGGCCGTCCGCCCAAGGCCGCCGGCGCCGCTGCGCCCGCCACCGGCGCCAAGCGCGGCCGCAAGCCCAAGGCTGACAAGGATGCGCCCGAGAACGACATCGACCTGTCGGACATCGAGGAAGATCTGGCCGGCGACGAACCCGCGGCCGCCACGACCACCGAAGAAAAGGTCAAGCCGCTGCGCATGAAGATCAGCAAGGCGAAGGAACGCGCCTTGATGAAGGAGTTCGGCCTCGACGAGACCGTGCTCTCCGAAGAAGACCTGGCCAAGCGCCGCTCGCGCCTGAAGACCCTGATCACGCTGGGCAAGACCCGCGGCTACCTCACGCACGGCGAAATCTCCGACCACTTGCCCGACAAGCTGGTCGACGCCGAGACCATGGAAGTCGTGGTCACCATGCTCAACGACATGGGCGTGGCGGTGTACGAGCAGACGCCCGACGCCGAAACCCTGCTGCTGAACAACACCGCGCCTACCGCCACCACGGTGGAAGAAGCCGAGGAAGAAGCCGAAGCGGCCCTGTCCACGGTGGACAGCGAATTCGGCCGCACCACCGACCCCGTGCGCATGTACATGCGCGAAATGGGCACGGTCGAGCTGCTGACCCGCGAAGGCGAAATCGAAATCGCCAAGCGCATCGAAGGCGGCCTGATGGCCATGATGGAAGCCATTTCGGCCTCCCCCGCCACCATCGCCGAAATCCTGCGCCTGGCCGCTGAAATCCGCGAAGGCAAGGTCGTCATCTCGACCATCGTCGACGGCTTCTCGAACCCCAACGAGGCCGACGACTACGTGGCCGAAGAAGACTTCGACGAATTCGACGAAGAAGACGACGACGACGGCAAGGGCGGCTCCAAGGCCCTGACCAAGAAGCTCGAAGAACTCAAGCGCGACGCGCTCGAGCGCTTCGACCGCATCGCCGGCCTGTTCGAGAAGGTCCACAAGATCTACGACAAGGAAGGCTACGGCACGCCCGCTTACGTCAAGGCGCAGGAGTCGATGTCGGAAGAGCTGATGACCATCCGCTTCACCGCCAAGACCATCGAGAAGCTGTGCGACCTGGTTCGCACGCAGGTCGACGACGTGCGCAAGAAAGAGCGCGAACTGCGCCGCATCATCGTGGACAAGTGCGGCTTCCCGCAGGACGAGTTCATTCGCGACTTCAGCGGCTTCGACAAGAACGGCAACCGCATCGCATCGAACCTGCTGAACCTGAAGTGGGTCGAGAAGCAGGCCGCCGCCGGCAAGCCCTGGAGCGCCGTGCTCGCCCGCAACATCCCGCCGGTGCAGGAACTGCAGCAACGCCTGACCGACATCCAGTCGCGCGTGGTGGTGCCGCTCACGCAGCTCAAGGACATCAACAAGCGCATGAACGAAGGCGAGTCGTCTTCGCGTGACGCCAAGAAGGAAATGATCGAGGCCAACCTGCGCCTCGTGATCTCCATCGCCAAGAAGTACACGAACCGCGGCCTGCAGTTCCTCGACCTGATCCAGGAAGGCAACATCGGCCTGATGAAGGCGGTCGACAAGTTCGAATACCGTCGCGGCTACAAGTTCTCGACCTACGCCACGTGGTGGATCCGCCAGGCCATCACGCGCTCGATCGCCGACCAGGCCCGCACCATCCGCATCCCGGTGCACATGATCGAGACGATCAACAAGATGAACCGCATTTCGCGCCAGCACTTGCAGGAGTTCGGCTTCGAGCCCGACGCCGGCATCCTGGCCGCGAAGATGGAGATTCCTGAAGACAAGATCCGCAAGATCATGAAGATCGCGAAGGAGCCGATCTCGATGGAAACCCCCATCGGTGACGACGACGATTCGCACCTGGGCGACTTCATCGAGGACAGCAGCAACACGGCCCCCATCGAGGCCGCCATGCAAGCCGGCCTGCGCGATGTGGTCAAGGACATCCTGGACAGCCTCACGCCGCGCGAAGCAAGGTGCTGCGCATGCGCTTCGGCATCGAGATGAGCACGGACCACACGCTGGAAGAAGTCGGCAAGCAGTTCGACGTGACCCGCGAGCGCATCCGCCAGATCGAAGCCAAGGCGCTGCGCAAGCTCAAGCACCCCTCGCGTTCGGACAAGCTGCGCAGCTTCATCGACACGCTCTGACGCATGGGCCCTGTCCGGCACCCGCAACGGTGCCGGCGTCGACCCCATAGAAAAAAGCCCGGAACCGCATCGCGCGGTCCCGGGCTTTTTTCCTGGCGGGTGGTGGTGCGCCGCTCAGAGCACCGCCAGCCCCTCCACCAGCGCCTGCCGGTCCAGCTTGCGCTGCTCGCCGCGCGACCACGCGAAGATGTCGTAGCCGTTGCTGTGAAGCACCGTGCCGTCGGGCGCGAGATCGAAGTGCGCGACGTGCGAGGCCACCACGCGCGGGCTCGCGCGGCGGCCTTCCTGCGCAATCAGCTGCCACGAGTTCGGCACCAGCGTGCCCGCGTACTGCGGGTCATTGCGCACCTTCGACAGCTCGATCATCCGCCCGTGCAGCCACAGCTTGCCCAGGTCCTGGTCGAGTTCGGGCGCGCGCGGTCCGCCGGCCGAGCGCAGCGGCTCCTTGCCGTAGATCATCGAGAAGAAGTTGAGATAACCGAAGATCGCCTTGCCCAGACGCAGCGGCATCATCAGCGTGTCCTTGATCGCGCCGCCGGCGCGCTCGTGCGCCGGCTTCTCCACCGGCCGGCGAATGGCGTAGAGCGTGCCGTCGGCCGCGATGCGCGGAACGATGTAGTCCCACTCGGGGTCGTCGAGCAGGCTGTCCATCTGGGCGCTGCGGTAGTCGAGCCAGTTCACGGTCGAATGCGCCATCGCCACGACCACGCCGTTGTCGGGGTGCCGCGCGACCCCGCACGACTGGTAGACCAGCGTCGAGGCCGAGCCCGGCATCGCCGCCGGCGCGGCGTCCAGGCTGTCGCCGCCGGTGATCGCGCCCTTGGCGTTGCCCTCTTCGTCGAACACCTCCAGCTGCGCGGTGCCGTCGGGCTGCCCCACGGCCAGCACCACGTGGCGGGTCTCGGGCACGAAGGTCATGCCGAGCACCGGCGTGTGCTGCCGGTGGAAGAGCCGGACTTCGCGCTTGTCGTCGAGCTCGTAGCGGAACAGGCCGATGCTGCGCCCCACGCTCAGCAGGTAATAGATGGTGCGCGGCCCGCCCCGGCAGACGTGCAGAAAGCGCGCCGGTGCCATCGCGCCGCCCGGGCCGCCGCGGCCCCAGAGCGCGGCGCCCGAGAGCATGCCCTTCGACTCCTCGCGCTCGGCGTGCTTCCAGGAGGTGGTGCGGCGGCTGTCGGCCTCGCGCTGGATCAGTTCGCGCGCGAACGGCGACTCGATCTGCAGCGGCGCCGCCTCGCCCCCGCGCAGCCACAACTCGCCGCTGGTGATCGACAGAAACTCCTGAACCATTCGTCGTCCCTCCTGCTTCAATGCTTGCAGCCGCGCAGTTTAGTGGCCGGGCGGCCCCTGCAACCGTCAGGCGCGTCTGCTACCCTTGCACCCTTCAGGTGCGCGCCTTGCGCGACCTTTTCCTTTCTCCCATCCAATCCATGAATCCCGACGCCGACAAACTCTGGCAGGCCCCGCGTTGGGCGCTGGCCGTCCTGCTGGCGGTGCTCGGCATGCTGGGGCCGTTTTCCATCGACACGTACATCCCGGCTTTCTCGGGCATTGCGCAATCGATCGGCGCGACCCCGGCCGAGATGCAACAGACGCTGTCGGCCTACCTGTTCGGCTTCGCGTTCATGAACCTGTTCCACGGCGCGCTGTCGGACAGCTTCGGCCGCCGCCCCGTGGTGCTGTGGGGGCTGGCCGTGTTCACGCTGGCCTCGCTGGGCTGCGCGCTGTCGCAGAACATCACGCAGCTGGTGCTGTTCCGCGGGCTGCAGGGCCTGTCGACCGGCGCCGGCATCGTGGTGTCGCGCGCGGTGATCCGCGACATGTTCCCGCCGGCCGAGGCGCAGCGCGTCATGAGCCAGGTGACGATCTATTTCGGCGTGGCGCCGGCCATCGCACCCATCGTGGGCGGCTTTTTGTTCGTGCACGCGGGCTGGCACGCGGTGTTCTGGTTCCTGGTGGCCGTGGGCGTGGTGCTGTTCACCGCCAACTACAAGCTGCTGCCCGAGACGCTGCACAAGACCCACCGCCAGCCGTTCCAGGTGCGCCACCTGATGCGCGGCTACTGGGACCTGTGCTCCGACCCGCGCTTCCTGCTGCTGGCCTTTGCCAGCGGCGTGCCCTTCAACGGCATGTTCCTCTACGTGCTGGCCGCGCCCGCGTTCCTGGGCGACCACCTGCACCTGGCACCGCAGCAGTTCTTCTGGTTCTTCCTGATGACCATCGGCGGCATCATGCTCGGCGCGCGCGCCAGCGGGCGCATGGCCGGCAAGGTCGCGCCCAAGCGGCAGATCCGCGACGGCTTCCTCATCATGCTGGTCACGTCGGTGGTCAACGTGGTGGCCAACACCTTCTTCCAGGCGCACGTGGCGTGGGCGCTGTGGCCGCTGGCGGTGTTCGCCTTCGGCTGGGCGCTGATGGTGCCCGTGGTCACGCTGCTGGTGCTCGACCTGCACCCCGAGCGCCGCGGCATGGCCTCGTCGCTGCAGGCCGTGATCGGCTCCACCGCCAACGGCGTGGTCGCCGGCGCCATCGCACCGCTGGTGATGCACTCGACGCTGGCGCTCGCGCTGACCTCCATGGCCATGCTCGCCATCGGCCTGGTTGCGTGGGTCTGGCTGCACGGCCGCTGGCCCGAGATCGGGCGCATGGTGGCCCACGAGGCCTGACGACGGACCCGGAGCGCCTGGAGATGCGGTTTGCGGCCCTCATGACCCATGCACGCGCCTGGCTGCCGGGCCGCACCACCGTCGATGCGCGCGAGCGTTTGCGCGCCGTTTCCGGCGCCGGGCTGGGCCTGCTGGTCACGGCGCTGCTGTCGCACTGGCTGGCCGGGCCGCTCGGCGCTTCCGTCTGGCTGATCGCCCCGCTGGGCGCCAGCGCGGTGCTCGTGTTCGCGGTGCCGGCGAGCCCGCTCGCGCAGCCATGGTCGGTGATCGGCGGCAACACTCTGTCGGCCATGGTCGGCATTGCCGCCGCCAGCTGGATCCCCGACCCCGCGCTGGCCGCCGCCGTGGCCGTGGCCGGCGCCATCGGCGTGATGTTCGGCGCACGCTGCCTGCACCCGCCCGGCGGCGCCGCCGCGCTGCTCGCGGTGCTGACGCACACCACGCATTTCTCGTCCGCCTTCTTCCCCTTCTTCACCAACTCGCTGCTGCTGGTGCTGGCCGGCGTGATCTACAACTCGCTGACCGGCCGGCGCTATCCGCACGTGCAGGTCGCGCGCCGCCGGCGGCCGACGCGCGCTTCAGCCAGGCCGACATCGACGCCGTGCTGGCGCGCTACAACCAGGTGCTGGACATCAGCCGCGACGACCTCGAATCGCTGATCCAGCAGACCGAGCTGGAGTCGTACAAGCGCCGGCTGGGCACGCTGCATTGCGCCGACATCATGTCGCGCGAGCCGGTGTCGGTGGAGTTCGGCACGCCGCTGCAGGAGGCCTGGGCGCTGATGCACGAGCGCCGCATCAAGGCCCTGCCCGTGACCGACCGCACGCGCCGCGTGGTCGGCATCGTCACGCAGGCCGACTTCTTTCGCCAGCTCGACCTGCAGCACCACGACGGCATTGCCGGCAAGCTGCGCGACCTGATCCGCGCCACGCGCACGGTGATGTCGAACAAGCCCGAGGTGGTCGGCCAGATCATGACGCGCCAGGTGCGCGTGGCCAGCGCCGACCGGCCGGTGGTCGACCTGGTGCCGCTGTTCTCCGAAGGCGGCCACCACCACATTCCGATCATCGACGGCGAGAAGCGGCTGACGGGGATGATCACGCAGTCGGACTTCGTGCGGGCGCTGTACCGCGCGGTCGGCCCGGCGTAAGGCCCCGCATTGCTCCCTCCCCTTCGGGGAGGGCCGGGGTGGGGGCACGACGGCCTTCATGGATACGCGGCGCCTGATCGAAGGCCAGCCCCCATCCCCGCCTTCCCCCGGAAGGGGAACGAGCAAGACAGGGTCACTCCAGCGTCACGTTCGCCTTCTTCACCAGCGCCGCATACCTCGCCGCCTCGCTGCGGAAGTAGCTCGCCGCCTGCTCCGGCGTCGTCGGCCTGATGACGTTGCCCTGCTTGTCCATCGCCTCGCGCACCTCCGCGCTGGTGAAGGCCGCGGCCACCGCGTCGTGCACGCGCCGCACTTCGGCCGCCTGCATCTTCGCCGGCCCGATCACCGCGAACCAGCCTTCGATCGCGTAGTTCGGCAGCCCCTGCTCCGCGATGGTCGGAATGTCCGGCGCAGCCGGCGAGCGCGTCGCGCCGCACAGGCCGATGGCGCGCAGCGCACCGCTCTTGATGTGCTGCTGCACCGCCGGCAGCGCGATCACGCCCATCTCGACCTGCCCGCCGATCATGTCGGTCATCATGGGCCCGGTGCCCTTGTACGGAATGTGCCGCGCCTTCACGCCGGCCTCATCCATGAACATCTCGTCGGCCAGGTGCAGGATGGTGCCGTTGCCCGACGACGCGTAGTTGTAGCCGCCGGGCTTGGCGCGCAGCAGCGCGATCAGCTCCTGCACGTTCTTCGCGGGCAGCTTGGGGTTGGCCACCAGCACCAGCGGCGTCGCGCCCACCACGCTGATGGGCGTGAAGTCGTTGAGGGCGTCGAAGGGCATCTTCTTGAACACCGCCGGATTGATGACGTGGTTGTTCGACACCATGCCCAGCGTGAGCCCGTCGGCCGCGGCCTTGGCGATGGCCGCCGCGCCGGTGATGCCGCCCGCGCCCGGCAGGTTCTCGATCACCACCGGCTGGCCGAAGGCCTTGCCCAGCGCGGGCGCCGCCGCGCGCACGATGGTGTCCACGCCCGAGCCCGCGCTGATCGGCAGGATGAAGCGAATGGGTTTGTCGGAGCCCTGCGCGAGCGCGGGGCAGGCCGCCACGGCGGCGGCGCAGGCGCCCAGGCCCAGCACCGCGCGGCGATTCATCGTCAGGGGGAAGGTCTTGTCGGTCATGGCTTTGTCTCTCTTTATGGTTTTGAAAATCGCGTCGTTCAGGCCACCGCCGAATCGGCGTGCAGCGCATCGACCTGCTCGCGCGCATAGCCCAGTTCGGCCAGCAGCTCGCGCGTGTGTTCGCCGAGCGTCGGCGGGTGCAGCCGCACGCCCAGGCGGTCGCCGCCCAGCGTGATCGGGAACAGCGTGGTCTGCGCCATTTCCCCGGCCCGCTCGCCGTCGGGCAGGCGAATGTCCACGAGCCCGCCCGTGGCCTTGAGGTGCGGGTCTTCGTACAGGTCTTCGGGCCGTGTGATCGGCGCGAACGGCAAGCCCTTCGCCTCGAAGATCGCCGACAGTTCCGTCGCCGAACGGCCGGCCAGCCGCTCGCGCAGGTCGGCCAGCAGCGTGGGCCGCAGGCGCACGCGGTCGTTGTTCGTGGCCAGCGCCGGGTCGGCCTTCAGGTCGTCGAAGCCGAGCGCGTCGCAGAAGGTCTTCCACTGCGCGTCGCTCACCGCGGCCAGGAAGATCTGCTCGCCGTCCTTCACGGTGAACACGTCGTACAGCGCCCAGGCCGAGATGCGGTCGGGCATCGGCGCCGCCGCCTGCCCCGTGATGGCGTACTGCAGCATGTGCTGGCCGACCAGGAACACGTTGTTCTCGAACAGCGCCGACTGCACCTCCTGCCCCTTGCCCGTTTCGGCGCGCTGCATCAGTGCGGCGATGGCACCGATGGCGCCGAACATGCCGCCCATGATGTCGTTCACGCTGGTGCCCGCGCGCAGCGGGTCACCGGGGCGGCCGGTCATGTAGGCCAGCCCGCCCATCATCTGCACCACCTCGTCCAGCGCCGTGCGGTGCTCGTAGGGGCCGGGCAGAAAACCGGTGTGGTTCACGTACACGAGGCGCGGGTTGAGCTTGCCGAGCGCGGCGTAGCCCAGGCCGTACTTGTCCATGGTGCCGGGCTTGAAGTTCTGCGCCACCACGTCGGCCGTGGCGCACAGGCGCAGCGCGGCCTCCAGCCCCTGGGGGTGCCGCAGGTCGAGCGCGATGCTCTTCTTGTTGCGGTTGAACATGGGGAAAAAGCCCGCGCCCGCGCCCAGCAGGTGGCGCGTGCGGTCGCCCTCGATGGGTTCGACCTTGATGACTTCCGCGCCCAGGTCCGCGAGCACCATGCCGCAGGTCGGGCCCATGACCATGTGGGTGAACTCGACCACGCGAATGCCGGCGAGCGGCAGGCGCTTCTTGTCGTCGGTGGTGGTGTGGGCGCTCATGCCGCGACTTCCTCTGCCGCAGCGAACGTCTTGGGAAAGCCCGCGCGCCACACCGTGCCCTGCAAGGTCTCGCCCTCGAGCCAGCCCGCCACGCGGCGGCGCAGGTCGAGCAGCCTGGGCAGGTCGACACCGGTCGCCACGCCCATGCTCTGGAGCATGAACAGCAGGTCTTCGGTGTCGACGTTGCCGCTGGCGCCGGGCGCGTGCGGGCAGCCGCCGATGCCGGCCAGGCACGCGTCGAAACGCGTGATGCCGACCTCCAGTGCCGCATACGCATTCGCCAGCCCCATGCCGCGCGTGTCGTGGAAATGGCCGCACCACAGCCGGTCGCCCGCGATGCGCAGCGCGCGCTCGAACAGGCTGCGCACCATCGCCGGATCGGCATAGCCGACGGTATCGGCCAGGCTCACGCGGTCGGCGCCCGCGTCGAGCAGCGCCTGCATCAGCCGCAGCACTTCGTCGGGCTCGACACGGCCTTGCAAGGTGCAGCCGAAGGCCGTGCCCACGCCGCCGTCGATCAGCGTCTTCGAGCCCGCCGCGTCGCGCGCCGCGCGGATGCGGCCGACCTCGGCCACCACCTCGTCGGGCGTCTTGCGCAGGTTGGCCAGGCTGTGCGCGTGGCTGGCCGAGAGCGGCACGATCATCAGGTCGGCCTCGCCGGCAATGGCGCGCTCGGCGCCCTTGAGGTTGGGCACCAGCACCGAGGCAAAAAGCCCCGGCAACGTCTTGGCATAGGCCAGCAGCTCGGCCGTGTCGGCCAGTTGCGGCAGCAGGTGCGCGGGCACGAACGAGCCGACCTCGATCTCGCGCTGGCCGGCCGCGTGCGCGTCGCGGATCCATTCGCGCTTGCGCTCGGTGGACAGCACGCGGGCAATGCTCTGGAGGCCGTCGCGCAGGCCCACTTCGCGAACGACCGCGCGGGGCGGCAGGAAGGCGTGAATCAAGATCTTTGTCTCCGTCGTGAGGGTATGAGGCGGATGTTAGAAGTTCCGATTCGGTCCTGAAGGTATATTTTGGAAGCCATTTGCTTCCAAATCGGAACACCAAAAAATGCGAGACCTCGACCTCACCACCCTTCGCCTGTTCGTCTCCGTCTGCGAAACGCACAGCATCGCGCGCGCCGGCGAGCAGGCCAGCATCGTCGGCTCAGCCATCAGCAAGCGGCTGGCGCAGCTCGAAGAGGCGGTGGGCACGCCCCTGCTGCTGCGCAAGCGGCGCGGCGTGGTGCCGACGCCCGCCGGCGAAACCCTGCTGGAGCACGCGCGCGCCATGCTCGGCAGCGTGAACCGCATCGAGCGCGACATGGCGGCCTACGCGGGCGGGGCGCGCGGGCACGTGCGCATCCTGGCCTCGGCCTCGGTCATGGCCGAGTCGCTGGCCGAAGACGTGGCGGGCTTTCTGCAAGACCCGGCACACCGCAACATCCGCGTCGATATGGAAGAGCGCGTGAGCCCGGAGATCGTGCGCGGCATTCGCGAGGGCATTGCCTCCATCGGCCTGTGCTGGGACGCGGCCGACCTCGACGGCCTGCAGCGGCGCAGCTACCGCGCCGACCACCTGGCGATCGTGGCGCACCCCTCGCACCCGGTGGCGCGGCACGAGCAGGTGCGCTTCGAGCAGGTGCTCGACCATGAATTCGTCGGCATGCCCGCGCTGAGCGCCGTGCAGCTGATGCTGGCGCGCGAAGCGGCGGTGGCGGGCAAGCCGCTGGTGCACCGGGTGCTGGTGTCGAACTTCGACGCCGCGCTGCGCGTGGTGCGCGCCGGGCTGGCCATCAGCGTGGTGCCGGCCGAGGTGGCGCGGCCCTTCACCGACGCCTACGGCCTGCGGCTGATGCCGCTGACCGACGCCTGGGCGCGGCGCCGATTCGCGATCTGCTTCCGGGACGAGGCCACGCTGTCGCCCTCGGCGCAATTACTGGTCGCGCACCTGGAGCGATGCGCCACCGACTGACCGAGCGCCCCGCGAGCACCCCGCCACCTGCACGAAAACAGAAACTATCCGTTGTGCCGAAACGGGTTTTTATTTCGTTTCGCGCAACCTAATATTCAGGTCATACCGCGCTGTCACACCGTCGCCAACCTCCTGAAAGACCACACCATGTTCCGCCGCGCCCTCCTCTCCGCCGCCGCCCTCGCCGCCACCCTGAGCCTCGCCCCGCTGGCCGCGCAAGCCGCCCAGCCGCTCAAGCTCGAGGTCTACAACCCGGGCACCCAATCGATGTTCCCGGTGTCGTCCGAGATCGTCACCGGCCAGACCGACGCCGTGCTGATCGACGCGCAGTTCCAGCGCAACGACGCCGAGGCGCTGGTGCAGAAGATCAAGGCCACGGGCAAGAAGCTCACCACGGTCTACATCAGCCACAGCGACCCCGACTACTACTTCGGCCTCGACGTGATCCAGGCGGCCTTCCCCGACGCGAAGATCGTCGCCACGCCGCAGACCGTGGCCGCCATCCAGGCCTCGAGGACGGCAAGCTGGCCTACTGGGGCCCGATCCTCAAGGACAACGCGCCCAAGGCGGTGGTCGTGCCCGAGGCGCTGGCCGGCGACAGCCTCGCGCTCGAAGGCCGCAAGATCCAGGTCGTGGGCCTGGACGGCCCCGCGCCCGCGCGCACCTTCGCGTGGATCCCGTCGCTGAAGGCGGTGGTCGGCGGCATCCCGGTGTCGGCCAACATCCACGTGTGGGTGGCCGACACGCAAACGCCCGCGTCGCGCCGCGAGTGGCTCCAGACGCTGGACCGCATCACGGCCCTGCACCCGAAGACCGTGGTGCCCGGCCACTACCTGCCCAACGCCAACGGCTCGGCCCCGCACACCCTGGCCTCGGTGAAGTTCACGCGCGACTACCTCAAGGCCTTCGAGACCGAAGCCGCCAAGGCCAAGGACTCGGCCGCGCTCATCGCCGCGATGAAGACGCGCTACCCGAAGCTGGAAGACACCTCGTCGCTGGAGCTGAGCGCCAAGGTCATCAAGGGAGAAATGAAATGGCCGCAGTGAACAACGAAGCACCGCCACCACCCTGCACTACATCTTCGACCCGCTGTGCGGCTGGTGCTACGCCGCCGCGCCGCTGGTCGACGCGGCGCGCCACGTGCCGGGCCTGCGGGTCGCGTTCCACGGCGGCGGCATGATGACCGGCGCCAACCGCCGCGCGATCACGCCGCAGTGGCGCGACTACGTGATGCCGCACGACCGCCGCATCGCCGAGATGACGGGCCAGCCTTTCGGCCAGAACTACTTCGAGGGGCTGCTGCGCGACACCGGCGCGGTGATGGACTCCGAGCCGCCGACCACCGCCGTGCTCGCGGCCGAATCGCTGCGCGAGGGCGGCGGATTGGACATGGCCCATCGCCTGCAGCAGGCGCACTACGTCGAAGGCCGGCGCATTGCCGACGTCGACGTGCTGAAGGCGCTGGCGGCGGAACTCGGCTTCGACGGCGAGGCCTTCGCTTCGGCATTCACGCGCCTGTCGGGCGAAGCGACGGCGCAGCACATCGCGCAGAGCCGCCAGTTGCTGCAACGCGCGGGCGGCCAGGGCTTTCCGACTTTCGTGCTGACGCAGGCCGACGGCCGCTCGGGCCGCATCGACATCGGCCCGTGGCTGGGCCGCGCGGACGACTGGAAGGCGCAGCTTGCAGCGCTGGTCGCGTCCTCGCAGCCCGCGACCACCGACGCAGCCGCCACGCCGGCGACGCCGTCGGTGTGCGGCCCCGACGGCTGCGCGATCTGAACTGAAAGCGCCCGTCAGCGCGCCACGCCCAGCAGCCGGTCGAGCACCTGCGGCTGCGTGCGCAGCGCGGCGGCCGAGTCGGTGTGCACGATGGTGCCGTGGTCCAGCACCACCGCCTCGTCGGAAATCGCGAGGATCGCCTGCGGGTGCTGCTCCACGATGATCGCGGCCAGGCCTTCGTCCTGCGTGATGCGGCGGATGGCGCGCAGCAGCTCCTCCACGATGATGGGCGCGAGCCCCTCGAGCGGCTCGTCGAGCAGCAGCAGCTTGGGGTTGAGCACCAGCGCGCGGCCCACGGCCAACATCTGCTGCTCGCCGCCCGAGAGCTGCGTGCCCAGGTTGCTCTTGCGCTCGGCCAGGCGCGGGAACATCTCGTAGACGCGCTGCGGGTTCCACTTGCCTTGCCGTTCCACGGCCGTGAGGTTCTCGTGCACCGTGAGCGACTTGAAGATGTTGCGCTCCTGCGGCACCCAGCCGATGCCGGCCGCCGCGCGCTGGTGCGGCGCCAGCTTGTGCAGCGCCTGCCCGCCCAGCGTGATGCTGCCGCCGTGCTGGCGCGTGGCGCCCGCGAGCGTGTTGATCAGCGTGGTCTTGCCCGTGCCGTTGCGGCCCAGCAGCGCCAGCGTCTGGCCCTCGCTGAGCGCGAACGCCACGTCGTGCAGCACCACGGCCTCGCCGTAGCCGGCACTCAGGTTTTCAATGCGCAGCAGCTCAGACATGGGCGGCTTCTCCGTGGCCCAGGTAGACCTCTTTCACCTTCGGATCGTTGGCGATGGTTTCGGGGTCGCCCTCGGTCAGCAGCGTGCCGTTGACCAGCACGGTCATGCGGTCGGCGAAGCTGAACACCAGGTCCATGTCGTGCTCGATGAGCAGCACCGACACATCGGCCGGCAATGCGGCCACGGTCTGCAGCAGCTCTTCGCGCTCGCCGGCGGGCACGCCGGCCACGGGCTCGTCGAGCAGCAGCACGCGCGGCTCGCAGGCCAGCGCGATCGCGATCTCGAGCAGGCGGCGCTTGCCGTAGGCCAGGTGCTTCACCTGCTGCTGTGCCACGTCGCTCAGGTGGAACTGCTCGAGCAGTTGCGTCGCGCGTTCCGCGATCGCCTTGCTCGACCCCAGCGGACGCCACCATTGCGCGCCGACGCCTGGTGTTGCGACACCACGAGCGCCAGCGTTTCGAGCGGCGTCATCGAGTCGAACAGCTGGTTGATCTGGAAGGTGCGCACCAGGCCGCGCGCCACGCGCTTGTGCGGCGCGAGCGTGGTGATGTCTTCGCCCAGCAGCGTGATGCGGCCTTCGGTCGGCGTGAGCACGCCCGTGAGCTGGTTGATGAGCGTGGTCTTGCCCGCGCCGTTGGGGCCGATCAGCGCATGGCGTGCGCCGCGCTTGAGCTCCATCGTCACGTTGTTGGTGGCCGTGATGCCGCCGAAGCGCATCACGAGGCCGTGGGTCGAGAGCACGGTGTCGGTCATGCCGCACCGCCTGTCTTCTTCTTGGCGGCCGCACTGCCGCCGCCGAACCACGTCCACGGCTTGAGCAGGCGCTCGCGCCCCGTGAGCACCATCAGCACCAGGATCAGGCCGATCCAGAACATCCAGTACTGCGGCGTCACGGCGGACAGCCAGGTCTGCAGCAGCTTGAACACGATGGCGCCCGCCACGCCGCCGTAGAGCCAGCCCACGCCGCCGATGACCAGCATCAGCAGCACGTCGGCCGAGCGGTCGAAGGCCAGCACGTCGAGCGAGGCAAAGCCCGTGGTCTGCGCCAGCAGCGCACCCGCCGCGCCCGCAATGCCGGCCGCGATGGTGTAGATGACCGCGAGGCGCGAGACCACCGGAATGCCGATGGCCATGGCCCGCAGCCGGTTGTCGCGAATGGCCTTGAGGGTGGCGCCGAACGGCGAATGCACCAGCCGGCGCATCAGCAGGAACAGCACCAGCATCACGGCCAGCGAATACCAGGCGGCCGTGCGGCCGTACAGGTCGAAGTCGAACAGGCCGAGCACCGGGCCCATCACCACGCCCTGCAGGCCGTCGGCGCCGCCGGTCAGCCAGTCGAGCTTGTTGGCCAACTCGAGCAGCAGCAGCGCCGTGCCCAGCGTGACCATCAAGCGCGTGAGGTCGCTGCCGCGCAAGATCGTCACGCTGGCCACGAGGCCGAGCACGGCCGACAGCACGGTCGCAACCACGAGGCCCACGGTCGGGTCGGGCATGACGAGCTTGGCGAACAGCGCCGCCGCGTACGCGCCGAAGCCGAAGAAGGCCGCGTGGCCCAGCGACACGATGCCGGTGTAGCCCAGGATCAGGTCGAGCGACATCGCGAACAGCGCGACGATGGCGATCTCGTTGACCAGCAGCGAGTGCGAAGGCATGACCAGCGGCAGCGCGAAGGCCACGGCCCAGACCACGAACTCCAGCGGGCGCCAGCGCGCCTTGCGCAGCAGGGCCGACTGGAACTCGGCGGCGGTGTCGCCGGAAGCGGAAGGCGTGCGCATTCAGCGGCCCCCCTTGCGCGTGAACAGCCCTTGCGGCCGCCACATCAGGATCATGATCATCAGCAGGTAGACGGTGAACGCCCCCATCTTCGGAATGAAGTACTTGCCCGCCACGTCGGCAATGCCGAGCAGCAGCGCGGCCGCCAGCGGCCCGGTGATCGACGAGGTGCCGCCGACCGAGACCACGATCAGAAAATAGATCATGTACTTGAGCGGGAACGTCGGGTCGAGCCCGAGAATTTCGGCGCCCAGCGCGCCGCCCAGCCCCGCGAGCCCCGAGCCCACCGCAAAGGTCAACAGGAACACGATGTTCACGTTGATGCCCAGCCCCGCCGCCACGCGCGGGTCGTCGACCGCGGCGCGCAGCCGGCTGCCGAAGCGGGTCTTCGAAAGAATGAGCTGCAGCACCACGGTCAGCACGGCGCACACGCCGATGATGAACAGGCGGTAGTGCCCCATGCCCAGCAGCAGCGCGCCGTCGCCGATCTCGGTGCGCCCGCGCAGCCATTCGGGCAGTTGCACGTTCTGCTGCGACGAGCCCACGAAGTAGTCGATGGCGGCCACGGCCATGAAGGCCAGGCCGATGGAAAACAGCACCTGGTCCAGGTGCGACTTGCCGTACATCGGCCGGTAGAGCGTGCGTTCGAGCAAGGCCCCGGCCAGCGCGACGACGATGAAAGCCAGCGGCAGGCAGGCCAGGAACGGCAGGCCGAGCTTCTGCATCGCGAACACGGTGAGGTATCCGCCGGCCATGGCGAAGGCGCCGTGCGCGAGGTTGATGAAATTCATCAGCCCGAGCGTCACGGCAAGCCCCACGGCGAGCACGAAAAGCAGCATGCCGTAGGCGATGCCGTCGAAAAGAATGGTGAGCATGTCAGCTATTTATCAGCGTGCGACGCAACGCGGCCTGGTCGGGAAACACCGAGGAACCGGCTTTGCCGGGCCTCAGGTGTTGCCCCCGGTAGGGGGAAGGCGAAGCGACACGAAGTGCGCGCAGCCTGGGGGCGAGCCCTTTATTTTGCTTTGCCCGGATCCTTCACGCTCTTGATCACGTCGAACTCGACGTTGTACAGCTGGCCGTCCTTCTTCTCGACCTTGCGCAGGTACACGTCCTGCACGATGTCGCGCGTCTGCGCATCGATCAGCACCTGGCCGCGCGGGCTCTCGAAGACCTGGCCCTTCATGGCCGCCAGCAGCGCCTCGCCGCCGCCCTGGCCCTTGGTGGCCTTGAGCGCTTCGTAGATCACGCGCATGCCGTCATAGCCGCCCACGGCCATGAAGTTGGGGCGCATCTTGGGGTTGGCCTTCTCGAAGGCCTCGACGAACTTCTTGTTCATGGCCGAGGGGTGCGCGGCCGAGTAGTGGTGCGAAGTGACCACGCCCAGCGCGCCGTCGCCCATGTCGTTGAGTTGATCGTCGTCGGTCACGTCGCCGGTGGCGATCATCTTGATGCCGGCCTTGTCCATGCCGCGCTCCAGGAACTGCTTCATCACCGCCGCGCCCGCGCCCGAGGGCACGAACACGAACAGCGCGTCGGGCTTGGCGTCGCGCACCTTCTGCAGGAACGGCGCGAAGTCGGGGTTGCGCAGCGGCACGCGCAGCTTCTCGATGACCTTGCCGCCGTTGAGCTGGAAGCGCTCGCTGAAGAATTTCTCGGCGTCGTTGCCGGGGCCGTAGTCGGCCACCAGCGTGACCACCGTCTTCACGCCGTTCTTCGGCGCCCAGTCGCCCATGGCCACCGACACCTGCGGCAGCGTGAAGCTCGAACGGATGATGTAGGGCGAAGCCTCGGTGATGCTCGAGGTGGCCGCGGCCATCACGAGCTGGGGCGTCTTCGACTGGGTGGCGATGGGCGCCACGGCCAGGGCCAGGGGCGTCAGGCCGAAGCCGGCCAGCACGTTGACCTTGTCGTTCACCACCAGCTCTTGCGCCAGGCGCTTGGTGACGTCGGGCAGGCCGGTGTCGTCCTTGACGATCAGCTCGACCTTCTTGCCGGCCACGGTGTCGCCGTTCTGGGCCATGTACAGGCGCGCGGCGGCTTCGATCTGGCGGCCCGTGGAGGCCGACTGCCCCGTCATCGGAAGGATCAGGCCGATCTTGAACTTGTTGCTGTCCTGGGCATGGGCCAGCGACATTGAAAGCGCGAGCGCCGACAGGGCGGCGGTCTGGATGAGATGGCGTCTTTGCATGTTTTTTCCTTCAGGGACGGAACTCGAAACCGGGGCTATTTTCAACACTTTGCAACAAACGGCGGAGCAGGCAATCACCTACCCGGCCACCCTCGCGGGCCTTGTTGCGCGATCAATAAATGAACTGCGCGATCATCGCGCAAGCAGTCGGTCAGCTGTCGGCGCGGTAGGCGGAGTCGAGCGTGAGCGTACCCACCGCGCGTGACACACAGGCGCAGATGCGCGTGGTCGCCTGTTTTTCGTGCTCGCTGAGGAACACGTCGCGGTGGTCGATCTCGCCGTCGACGGCGATCACGTCCATGGCGCACAGGCCGCACTCGCCGCGCTTGCAGTCCGAGAGCGTCTGCACGCCGGCCGCGTCGAGCGCCTCGAGCAGCGTGCAGTCGGCCGGCACGGTGATGGCCAGGTCGTGGCGCGGAATGCGCACGGTGAACGGCTGCGTGGCCAGCCGGCCGCTGCTGCCGAAGGTCTCGAAGCGCAGGTCCGCGAGGGGGCGCCCGGCCGCGTGCCAGGCGCGCTTGACGGCCTCCAGCATCGGCACCGGGCCGCAGGTGTAGAGCTGGCCGCCGGGCGGCAGCGCGGCAATGGCGGCGGCGAAGTCGATGGGGGCCGAGCCCTCGTGCGCCCGGACGCCCTCGCCCAGCGCCTCGCGCAGTTGCGCCAGGTAGCCGAACTCGCCCGCGTGGCGCGCACCGTAGAGCATCGTCACCGGCACGCCGGCGCGCCTTGCATGCGCACCCAGCCGCTGCGCCATCAGCACCAGCGGCGTGATGCCGATGCCGCCCGCCACCAGCAGGTAGCCGGGGGCCGACAGGTCGAGCGGAAAGTGGTTCTGCGGCGCGCTGACCTGCAGCCGGTCGCCCTCGGCCAGCCGCCACATCGCGAGCGAGCCGCCACGGCCGTCGTCCAGCCGCTTGACGGCAATGCGCCAGCAGCGGCCGTCGCCCTCGCCGACCAGCGAATACGAGCGGGTCTGCACCTTGCGCTGTGCCGTCATCACCTGCACCTGCAGGTGGGCGCCGGGTTCGTGGGCGTCGGCGAATCCGCCCTCGGGGCGCAGCTCGAACTCGCGCACGGTGGGCGTGACGTCGCGCAGCGCGACGACCTGCGCCTGCATCCATTGAAGATCGCTTTTCATCGGGAATTTCTTGTCGTGAGGGAGGTTCAGCCGCGGCGGCGGATCAGCTGCACGCCCGGCAGCGGGCGCTGCTCGGCGGTCGGCGTGCCGTGCAGCGCGTCGCGCAGGTTGCGCCGCGCAATGCGGCTGTGCTCGCGCATCAGCGCCTCGGCGCGCGAGCCCTCGCCGGACTCGATGGCGTCGAGCACCTGCAGGTGCTGGTCCTGCGCAATCACGAGCATGTCGCGCGCGGCTGGCGAATTGGCCTGCACGATGACGAAGCCCGAGGGCGACGCGAACGGCAGGTTGACCACGCGCTCCAGCTGCTGTGCGATGACGGGGCTGCCCGCCATTTCGCACAGCAGCGCGTGAAAGCGCTCGTTGTGCGTCACGTAGCGCGAGAAGGCCGCGTCGTCGAGCGCGGGTTCGCGCAGCAGCTCGTCGATGCGCGTGAGGCAGGCGCGCGCTTCGCGCAGCACCACGGGCGCCGCGCCGCGCTCGGCCGCGAGCCGGGCCACCAGGCCTTCGAGCGTGCCGCGCAGCTCGATGGCATCGGCCACGTCGCGCTCGGAAAACGTGCGCACCGCATAGCCGCCGTTGGGCAGCGCTTCGAGCAGGCCTTCTTGCTCGAGCCGCATCAGCGCCGTGCGCACCGGCGTGCGCGACACGCCGAGCTGCTCGGAGATGGCCACCTCGGCAATGCGCGCGCCGCCGGGCAGGTCGCCCGCCAGGATCATTTCGCGCAGCCGCAGCTGCGCCTTCACGGCCTGCGAGCCGCCGCTGTCGCCGGGCTCGGCGGCGGCGCTGGACACGGGGGCGACTTTCATGCGGCCTGCTTGTCGGCGGGGCGGATCGCAATGGCCGCGCGCGCGGGCTTTTCCTTCTCGACCATGCGGTCGATCAGCCGGCGCGCCCACATCGAGCCGGCGTCGATGTTGAGGTTGTAGAACTGGTGGTCGGGGTGGTCGTCCATGGCTTTTTGCTGCGCCTCGAGCACCAGCTCGTCTTCGCGGAAGATGCCGGCCACGCCCTCGCGCAGCTCGTGCGTGAGGCGCTGCTCGCCGATGCAGTAGTTGCGCGAGAAGGCCCAGAAGTAGAGGCAGGTCTTGTCGGTCTCGGGCGTGATGGTGTTGAGCACGTAGCCGTTGCGCCCTTGCCGCGGTCGCCGGGGTTGCCGTCTTTCGGCACCGCGCCGCTGCCGGCCTCGGCCACGCCCACGTCGATGTTCACCGTGCAGGGCCCCTCGAAACGGATGATCTGCCAGCGGTCGACCTTGCCCGTGTAGCCGCGCGCATGGCGGATCTGGCCGCCCCAGAACGGCGGCGCGTCGATGTTCTCCATCCAGCGCGTGACGGTGGCCGAGCGGTCGCCGTGCGTGGCCACGAAGGGCGCCTCGGCCACTTCGCGGTTGCCGATGGACGAGCCGTGCACGAAGGTCTCGTGCGTCAGGTCCATGAGGTTGTCGACCACCAGGCGGTAGTCGCAGTTGACGCGGATCATCTTGCCGTCGCCGGCCCAGGCCGGGTCGTCGTTCCAGTGCATGTCGGGAATCAGCGCCGGGTCGGCCTTGGCCGGGTCGCCGGGCCAGATCCAGACGAAGCGGTGCTTTTCCACGGCCGGAAAGTTGCGCACGCAGGCCGAGGGGTTGAGCGTTTCCTGGCTCGGCATGTGGGTGCAGCGGCCCTGGCTGTTGTAGACCAGGCCGTGGTAGCCGCACACCAGCTCGTCGCCTTCGAGGCGGCCCAGCGACAGCGGCATCAGCCGGTGCCAGCAGGCGTCTTCGAGCACGGCCACCTGGCCGTCGGTGCGGCGGAACAGCACCACTTTCTGGTTGCAGATGGTGCGCGGCAGCAGCGCGTGACGCACTTCGACGTCGTAGGCGGCGGCATACCAGGCGTTCAGTGGAAAGGCGGTCGTGGGCGTTTTCATGAATACTCAATGTATACAGAAATAGGGAAATTTCCAGTAATACAAAGCGTTTTCAGGGTAAACACCGAGATATCTGTATACATATGATGTCGTTTTGAAGGCGATACGATGTTTCGCTCGTTCCCCCCCAATCACGACGGAGTCATCCATGTCACAGCACGCCGCCCTGCCTGCCCGCTACGACCACGTGGGCAGTTTCCTGCGTCCCAAATACCTGCTCGAAGCCCGCGAGCAGAAGGCCAAGGGCGAGATCACGCCCGAGCAGCTTCGCCTGGTCGAAGACAAGGCCATCACCGAGATCGTCCGCTTCCAGGAAGACATCGGCCTCAAGAGCATCACCGACGGCGAGTTCCGCCGCACGTATTTCCACATCGACTTTCTCGACCAGCTCGGCGGCGTGAAGACCGACATTCCAGTCACCATCCGCAAGCCCGACGGCACCGAGGAACTGGCCCCGCCCGCGATGCGCGTGATCGACAAGGTGCGCCACATCAAGGACATCCAGCTGGCCGACTTCCAGTACCTCAAGAGCCAGGTGTCGGCGGGCCGCACGCCCAAGGTGACGATCCCCTCGCCCACCATGCTGCACTTTCGCGGCGGCCGCGCCGGCATCAGCAAGGACGCCTACCCCGAGCTCGACCCCGCCTTCTACGACGACGTGGCCAAGGCCTACGGCGACGAGCTGCGCTCGCTCGCGGCCGCCGGCTGCACCTACGTGCAGATGGACGACACCAACCTGGCCTACCTGTGCGACGAGCACATGCGCGAAGCCGCCCGCAAGCGCGGCGACGACCCGAACGAGCTGCCCCACCGCTACGCCGCCTTCATCAACAAGGTGGTCGCGCAGAAGCCGCCGGGCATGCTGCTGGCCATGCACCTGTGCCGGGGCAACTTCAAGAGCACGCACGCGGCCGCCGGCAACTACGAGCCCGTGGCCGAGGCGCTGCTCAAGGAAATGGACCTGGACGCCTACTTCATGGAGTACGACGACGCGCGCTCGGGCGACTTCAAGCCGCTGCGCTACCTGCCCAAGGGCAAGACGGTGGTGCTGGGCCTGGTGACCACCAAGTTCGGCGAGATGGAAGACAAGGACGAACTCAAGCGCCGCATCGACGAAGCCGCCAAGTACGCCTCGCTCGACCAGCTCGCGCTGTCGCCGCAGTGCGGCTTTTCCAGCACGGTGCATGGCAACAACATCGCGGTGGAAGCGCAGCGCGCCAAGCTGCGCCTGGTGGTCGAGACGGCGCAGGAGGTCTGGGGCTCGACCTGATGCATTGAGGGGCGGTTTCTGGTGAAGTCGGAGCCCATGACGACTCACATCTACTCCGGTCCCCTCAGCATGTTCGGCGCCAAGGTCGAGATCGCGGCGCGCGAAAAGGGCATTGCCTTCGAACTGGTCATGGTGCCTTTCATCGAGGGCGATGCCTACGAGCCCAAGCACCCCGTGGTGCTGCGCGTGAACCCGGTCAAGCAGCAGGTGCCCGTGCTGACCGATGACCAGGTCGAACTGTTCGATTCCACGCAGATCTTCGAGTACCTCGAAGACCGCCACCCTACCCCCGCGCTGTGGCCGCGCGGCATTGCCGAGCGGGCCCGCGCGCGGCAGCTCGAGCAGAAGTCGGACGAGGTGTTCTTCCCCCAGGTCATCAAGCTCTTCGGCCTGCAGCACGACATGCACAGCGCCCCGGCCGTGGCGGCCTGCGCCGCCTGCGCGCGCTTCTACGGCGAGATGGAAGCCCTGCTGGCCGACCGCGACCACCTCGCGGGCCCCTACACCTTCGCGGACATCGCCTTCTACATGGCCTGCGTGTTCGCCGACCGCAAGGGCGCCGGCATGACCCGCGCCACGCCGCGCCTGCTGGCCTGGCGCCAGCGCGTGGGCGACCGGCCCGCCGTGCGCGCGGTGGTCGACCCGATGATGAAGTTCCTCGCCTCGCAAGGGCGCGGCGTGCCGGAGTTCCTGCAGCGCTGAGGCATCATCGGTCTCATGCCGAATACAAGGTTCGACTGGCTACCCTCCCCCTCCCAGCATTTCCTGGTCGTGACTTTCGCGCTGCTGGTCTATGTGCTGACCACGCGCGCGCGCCGCGAGCAACGCGCCCCCACCACGGCCATCGCGTGGGTCATGGGGCTGGTGCTCATGCCCTATTTCATCCTGCCGATGTACCTGCTGTTCGGCCAGCGCAAGCTGCGCCCGGCGGGCTCGCCCCGGCCGCCGCGCTCGGTGCCGCCGGGGCACTGGGCGGCCGACCTCATCGAGAGCTTCGGCCTGGCGCCGCCGGGGCGCTGCGCGATCCGCATGCACGCCGACGGCGAGGCCGCGCGCGAGGCGCTGTGGCAGGTGATCGACGGCGCGCGCGAGCGCATCGACGTGTGCACCTTCATCATCGGCGACGACCCGCTGGGCCATGCCGTGATCGAGCGGCTGGCCCAGCGCGCGCGCGAAGGCGTCAAGGTGCGGGTGCTGCTGGACGGCTTCGGCGCGCTGTCGCTGCCGCGCCATCACTTCGACCGGCTGCGCGCGGCGGGCGGCGAGGTGGCGGTGTTCCGCCCCTTCTTCAGCCTGCGCCGCATCGGGCCGCGCAACCTGCGCAACCACCGCAAGTTCACCATTGCCGACGACGCCTGGCTCTGGTCGGGCGGGCGCAACCTGGCGGGCGAATATTTCACCGGCAACGCCAAGCACCCCGAGGCCTGGCGCGACCTGTCGTTCGACCTGCGCGGCAGCGTGGCCGCGGCGGCGGCGCGCCAGTTCGATCACGACTGGAGTTCGGTGCGCCCGCGCAAGGCCCGCGCGATCACGGCCGACGACGTGCCCAACGGCCCCGGCACCGCCATGGCCCAGTTCCTGCCGAGCGGCCCCGACCAGACCGAAGACACCGCGCATGCGCTGCTGGTCGACGCGTGCTTTCGCGCGGAGCATCGCATCCTGGCGATCACGCCCTACTTCGTGCCCGGCGACGGTCTGCGCGACGCGCTGCGGCTGGCCGCGCGGCGCGGCGTGCAGGTGACCATCGCGATGCCCGCGCAGTCGAACCACCGGCTGGCCGACTTCGTGCGCGCCCGCGCCATGCGCGACCTGGCACGCGCGGGCGTGAGCTTCAGCATGCTGCCGTTCATGGCGCACGCCAAGGCCGTGGTGGTCGACGACGAGCTGGCCATGTGCGGCTCGATCAACCTCGACCTGCGCAGCCTGCTGCTGAACCACGAAGCGGCGGTGGTGTTCTACGGCACCGAGGAGATCGAGTGGCTCGCCGAGTGGATCGAGACCACCGCCTCGGCCGGCGACCCCTACCGCGCGCGGCGGCCGGGACTGGTGCGCGACGTGGCCGAGGGGCTGCTGCTCACCGTCGCCTTCCAGCTTTAGCGGGCACGGCGGGCCGAGTGGCCGGGGCAGCCGGGGCAGCCGGAGTAGGCCCGGCGCCCTTCGCGACCGCGTCGAGCCCCGCGAGCACATAGCGCATCAGGTCTTCGGCCAGCGCCTGCGTGTCCTTCAGCGCCGGCAGCACCTTGCTGCTCATGTCCTTCGGCGCCACCGTGAGCACCAGGCACGGCAGCACCGTGAGCAGCAGGCTGCGCTGCACCGAGGGGTGGTCGTCAGGCAGGCCCATGATCTCGCCGATGAGGCGCGCAGCAGCTTGGCCTTGGGCAGCACCGCCCGCTGGATCAGCACCGGCAGCGCGGACGACGGCGACAGCGCCTCGCGCAGCACCACCCGGAAGCCCCAGGGCGCCTTCGGCTGCGCGCTCATCTCCACCATGTGCGTGAGGAAGGCCTGCAGCTTCAGGCGCGGGTCGTTCGACACCTGCGACAGCGCCATCAGCTCGTCCAGGCTCACCAGCTGCTTGTGCGCCTCGATCAGCACCGCCTCGTAGAGGCCGTCGCGGCCGCCGAAGTGGTAGTTGATGGCGGCCATGTTGGTGCCGGCGCGGGTGCAGATTTCCTTGCTCGTGGTTTGCGCGAACCCTTGCGCCGCGAACAGCTGGCCCGCCGTCTCGAGGATGTGCAGGCGCGTGGTGTTGCCGTCGGGGCGCGGAGTGCGGGTTGCCATGCCCCGAGCTACCTCAAACCCGAAATCACTTCAAATTCAAATTTGAATTTGATACGATGACGCCGACTCCCGGACCGCAGCCTCGTCAGGACACACGCCATGAACAAGAAAGCCCTCATCGCCATTGCAGCCGTCGCCGTCATCGCGGCGGCGGGCGGCTGGTGGTACACGCACCGCAAGGCCGAGCCCTCCGACCAGCTCGTGCTGTACGGCAACGTCGACCTGCGGCAGGTGTCGCTGGCCTTCAACGCCAACGATCGCGTGGCCGAGCTCACGGTGCGCGAAGGCGACCGCGTGCATGCCGGGCAGGTGCTGGGCCGGTTGGACACCCGCTCGCTGGTGCTGCGCGTGGCGCAGTCGCAGGCGCGCATCGGCGTGCAGGAGCAGGCCCTGCTGCGGCTGAAGACCGGCAGCCGCCCCGAGGAAGTGGCGCAGTCCGAAGCGCAGGTGGCCGCCGCCCAGGCCGACGCCGACCTGGCGCAGCAGCAGCTCGCGCGGCTGCAGGCCATCGGCGCCACCACGGCCGGGCGCGCCGTGAGCCAGCAGGACCTGGACAGCGCGCAGGCCCGGCGCAAGGTGGCGCTGGCGCAGCTCGACAACGCGCGCAAGGCCCGGCAGCTGGTGGTCGCGGGCCCGCGCAAGGAAGACATCGGGCAGGCGCAGGCGCAGCTCGAGGCGGCCCGCGCCGAACTCGCGCTCATGAACCACCAGCTCACGGAGGCCGAGCTCAAGGCCCCCATCGACGCGGTCGTGCGCGCCCGCCTGCTCGAGCCCGGCGACATGGCCTCGCCGCAGCGCCCCGCGTTCACGCTCGCCATCACCGACCCCAAGTGGGTGCGCGCCTATGTGGCCGAGCCCGACCTCGGCCGCGTGCGCGCGGGGCAGGAAGCCCGTGTGAGCACCGACAGCCAGCCCGGCGAGGCCATCGCGGGCAAGGTCGGCTACATCTCGTCGGTGGCCGAGTTCACGCCCAAGACCGTGCAGACGGAAGAACTGCGCAGCAGCCTCGTCTACGAGATCCGCGTGATGGTCGACGACAAGCAAGATCGCCTGCGGCTGGGCATGCCGGCGACGGTGCGGCTGCAGCTGGCTTCGGCGGGCAAGCCTTGATGAAGCGACTCTCTCTGTCTTGCGCCTTCCCCCTTTGGGGGAAGGTTGGGATGGGGGCGGGCAGAGCGTCCGA
>NZ_MOWM01000095.1 GCF_016082275.1 Variovorax sp. E3 | reverse complement strand
TCGCGCTGTATCGCGGCGGCACGCTCGTCGCGGTGCTGGAAATTGCCGGCGCCCAGGTCCGCTGGACGCCGCAGCCCGGCGGCGCCGCGCTGGTGGGCACACCGCCGGCGCAAACGCTCGACGCGCTGCGCTCGCTGCTCACGCGCTGACCGGGGCGGCCAGCGCGCAACGCCCTCAGGCGTTCTTGAAATCCGGTGCGCGCTTGTTCAGGAAGGCGTCCATGCCTTCCTTCTGGTCGACCGTGGCGAACAGCGCGTGGAACAGCCGGCGCTCGAACATCACGCCATCGCTCAGGCCGCCTTCGAACGCGCGGTTGACCGACTCCTTGGCCGCCATCACCGAGATCTGCGAGTAGCCGCAGATGATCAGCGCCGCGCCCAGTGCCTCGTCGGCCAGCTTCTCGAACGGCACCACGCGGCTCACGAGGCCGGCGCGCTCGGCTTCGGCCGCGTCCATCATGCGGGCCGTGAGCACCATGTCCATGGCCTTGCTCTTGCCCACCGCGCGCGGCAGGCGCTGCGTGCCGCCGGCGCCGGGGATCACGCCGATCTTGATTTCGGGCTGGCCGAACTTGGCATTGTCGGCGCGATGATGAAGTCGCACATCATCGCCAGCTCGCAGCCGCCGCCCAGCGCGAAGCCGGCCACGGCGCCGATCACCGGCTTGCGGATCGAGCGGATGGTTTCCCAGTTGCGCGTGATGTAGTCGCCCTTGTACGTGTCGATGAAGCTGTACTTGGCCATGGCCGCGATATCGGCGCCGGCCGCGAAGGCGCGCTCGCTGCCCGTGAGGATGATGCAGCCGATGGCATCGTCCGCGTCGAAGGCCTTCAGGGCCTGGCCCAGCTCGGTCATCAGCGCGTCGTTCAGCGCATTGAGGGCCTTCGGGCGGTTGAGGGTGATGATGCCGACCTTGCCTGCTTCGGTCCGCACTTCGATGTTTTCGTAGCTCATGGTGTCTCCGGGGGAAGGGGAAAAAACGCGCTTCACTATACCCAGCATGGCCGGGGCGGGTGACAGGGCCGTGCAAGTTCCCATAGAGTGCCCGCCATGAGTTCCAACTACGCCTACCTGTTCGTCGCCATCGTGGCCGAAGTCATCGCCACCAGTTTCCTCAAGGGCTCGGACGGCTTCACCCGCCTGTGGCCCACGCTGGCCGCGGTGGCGGGCTACGTGGTGGCGTTCTT
This sequence comes from Variovorax sp. E3, assembly GCF_016082275.1. Lineage (GTDB taxonomy): Bacteria > Pseudomonadota > Gammaproteobacteria > Burkholderiales > Burkholderiaceae_C > Variovorax. Next base: position 27,728 of record NZ_MOWM01000095.1, on the reverse strand, counting down.
CTTCCTGTCGCTCACGCTGCGCACCATTCCCACGGGCATTGCCTATGCGATCTGGTCGGGCGTGGGCATCGTGCTGATCTCGCTGGTGAGCTGGCTGTGGTTCGGGCAGAAGCTCGACGGGCCGGCCATTGCCGGGCTCGGGCTGATCATCGCGGGCATGGTGGTGGTGAACGTGTTCTCGAAGTCGGTTTCGCACTGAACACGGCAGGGCTTTCAATTGAGAATTGCTCTCATCTAGAATGCCCGGCATGGAGTTGCCGATGCAAGAACATGCCGTGTTGCTGAGGGCCTATGCCCGCGTGCAGGAGCGCTGCTCGCGCCTGCTGGCCGAGCAGGCCGCGCTCGTCGAAAGGCTCGAGGCGCAGATCGTCCGCTTGCGCGGCGCCCTGGTGGCGCGCGATTCGGCCATTGCCATCGTGCGCGAAGAGCTGGCGGCACGCGCGGCCATGGGCGGGGCGTTGCCCAAGCGGCTGAATGCGCTGCTGTCGCCGGCAAGCCGGCGCCACCTGAAGCCGGCGCAGCCCGAGGTGCCCGCCGATCTGCGCGAGAAGGCCGTGCTGTGCGTCGGCCACGAAGAAGACGCGCCGTCGCTGGCGCGCCAACTGGTCGAGATCGCCGGCGGCCGCTATCTGCACCATGACGGCGGCGACCACGCCGACGACCCCGCGCTCGAAGCCAGCCTGCGCGCGGCCGACCTCGTGATCTGCCAGACCGGCTGCGTGAGCCACGGCGCTTACTGGCGGGTGCAGGACCATTGCCGCAGGACGGGCAAGCCCTGCGTGCTGGTGGGGGAGCCGCAGCCGATGCTGTTCGTGCGGCACCCCACCGCGACTGAAAGTGTGTAGCCGGCCCTAGCTGGCCAGCCAGCCCGTCACCTTGGCGGCGTCGTGCGCGAACAGGCGCCACGTCGTCGCACCGCTCGGCAGCACGAGCGGCAGCCTGATCAGCTTGCGGTCGCGCGCCACGATGGCCGTGCACTTCGTCGCATCGCCCAGGTACAGCGCCAGGTCGTCGAGCTTGGCGATGCGCCACGCCTGCGCCGGCCGCTGCTGGCCCTTCTTGCCGACGGCGGGCAGTTCGATGCCGATCCACTCGTCGTTCGCCGAGAAGCCGGCTTTCTCGGCCGCGCCGCCGCGCAGCACCACCTTCACCTGCACGCTGCCGCCGGTTTCGGCCACGCGCAGGCCCAGTGCCTGCGCCTGTTGCGACGGGTCTTCGAGCGTAGCGACGCCGTGCGCGCGCAGCAGTTGCGCGAGCGGCAGTTCCTCGGTCGAATGCACCCAGCGCGCGAGCTCCGCCGCATACGAGCGGCCGCTCACGGCTTCCAGCGCGGCGGCAATGTCAGCCTCGCTGATCGGCCCGCCGCCGCTGTGCGTCCACAGGTGGCGCATCACGTCGTCGAGCGTGCCCTTGCCTTCGTGGCGCAGCGTGAGGTCGAAGCACAGCGCCACCAGCGCGCCCTTGGTGTAGTAGCTCACCGTGCTGTTGGGCGTCTGCTCGTCCTGGCGGTAGTACTTGACCCAGGCGTCGAAGCTGGCGTCGGCCACCGGCTGCACCAGCCGGCCCGGCGTCTGCATGACCTGGTTGAGGGTCTTGTTCAGCAGGCGCAGGTAGGCCGCGTCGTCGATGCGGCCGGCGCGGCGCAGCAGCAGGTCGTCGTAGTAGCTGGTGAAGCCCTCGAAGAACCACAGCAGCTGCGTGTAGTTCTCCTGGCTGTAGTCGTAGCGCGCGAACTCGGCGGGCCGCATGCGCTTGACGTTCCAGGTGTGGAAGTACTCATGGCTGATGAGGCCCATGAGCGTGGTGTAGCCCTCGGGCTGCTTCTTCTTTTCTCCGCGCTGCGGCAGGTCGCGGCGGTTGCAGATCAGCGCCGTGGAGTGCCGGTGCTCGAGGCCGCCGTAGCCGTCGTCCACCGCGTTGAGCATGAACACGTAGCGGTCGATCGGCAGCTTCGGGCCACCGCGCTTGCCGACCTTGTCGCCGTGCCAGAAACGCATTTCGGCTTCGCAGATGGCCTTGGTGTCGGCAATGAGCCTGTCGCCGTCGAACGAGGCGGCGGCGCCCGCGACCACGAAGCGGTGCGGCACGCCGCAGGCGTCGAACTCGGCGCTCCAGAACGCACCCATTTCGACGGGGCTGTCGGCCAGCTCGTCGTAGTTGGCGGCCTGGTAGCTGCCGAAGCCGTGCCTGTCGGCCTTCAGCGGCACGAGCGCGGTGGCGCACGACCAGCGCGCGGCGTCGTCGGCCAGCGCGGGCGCGACGATATCCATGGCGTGCGGCGCGTCGGTCTGGCCTTCTACCCGCAGGCACACGCTGGTGCCGTTGAAGAAGCCGCGTTCGGCGTCGAGCCAGGCGGTGCGCACCGAGTTGTCGTACGCGCAGACCTGGTAGTGCAGCACCAGCGGCTGGCCGGGCGTGCATTCGACCTGCCAGCTGCACTTGTCGAGCTGCGTCAGCACCGGCTTGCGGCGGCCCTGCGTGGCGCGCAGGCCCTGCAGGTTCTTGGCGAATTCACGAACGAGGTAGCTGCCCGGAATCCACACCGGCAGCGACACGTGCTGCTGCGCGGCGGGTGCGTCGATGGTCAGCGTCACGCTGAACAGGTGGGCGTGCAGGTCCGCGCACTCGACGCGGTAACGCACGCCCGCGGCAGGCACGGCCACGGTGGCGCGCCGCGAAACAGCCTTCGTCGCCGCCATCAGCTGGACGAAGCGGCGAGTTGCTTCTCGACCTGCTCTGCGGGAATGGCGCCGGGCGTGCGCGTGCCGTCGCTGAAGATCAGCGTGGGCGTGCCGGTGATGTTGTACTTGCGGCCGAACTCGACGTTGCGCTGCAGCGCGGTCACGTCGCAGCTGGCGGGCGCGGCGGCCGGCTTGGCGCTCGATTCCATCCAGTCGCCCCAGGCCTTGCCCTTGTCCTTGCTGCACCAGATGTCCCGCGACTTGACGTTCGAATCGGGGCCCAGCACCGGGTACAGGAACAGGTACACGGTCACGTTGTCGACCGTCTTCATGTCTTTTTCGAAGCGCTTGCAGTAGCCGCAGTTCGGGTCTTCGAACACCGCGAGCTTGCGCTTGCCGTTGCCGCGCACGATCTTGATCGAGTCCTTCAGCGGCAGCTGGTCGAAGGCGACGGCGCTGAGCTTTTCCACGCGCTCTTCGGTCAGGTTCTTGCGCGACTTCACGTCGATCAGGTTGCCCTGGATCAGGTAGTTGCCCTGTTCGTCGGTATAGAAGATCTGCGAGCCGTTCACGCGCACTTCGTAGCGCCCGCGATCGGCGACTTCGAGACTTCGTCGATGGCGGGGAACTGCGGAATGCGCGACTGCAGGTTCTTGCGGATCTCGGCTTCGCCGGCTGTGGCGGCCACGACCGCGCCCAGCGTGCAGGCGGCGAGTAGGAGGTTGCGTGCGAGTGTCATCGGGAGATCCGTTGGTTCGATTCGGGAATTCGAGAAATGAGGGGCGGGTTGCAGGCCTTCAGGCCTTCAGTCCCATGGCCTGCGCCGTGATCCAGTGCTTGACGAGGCGCGTGCGGTCGAAACCGCGCATGCCCCAATTGCGCAGGGCAGGGAGTGGACCCAGGTTGTGCGAGAAAAGTTGCTGCAGCCCGTCGGTCGCCAGGCTCATCTGCAGCACGTCGGCGCGGCGGGCGCGCTCGTAGCGGCGCAGCAGGCGTGCGTCGCCCACGCTGCGCCAGTAGTCGCGGTTCTTGATCACCTCGGCCAGCGCGGCCGCATCGGCCAGGCCCAGGTTCAGGCCCTGGCGGCGAGCGGGTGCACTGTGTGGGCGGCATCGCCCGCCAGCGCCCAGGAGCGCGTCGGCTGGCCGGGCATGGCGCCGGTCCAGCGGTCGGCGATGGCGCGGGCCAGCGGCCAGGCGCCGCGTTCGCTCGTGAGTTTGAGGGCGCCGAGCGCACCGTGGCTGGCCTCGGTGATGGCGGCGTTGAATTCTTCGTCGCCCTGCGCGAGCAGGGCGGGCGCGCGCAGCTGGTCGACCGACCACACCAGCGCGACCGTCTTGCCGTGCGTGCCGCCCAGCGGCAGCAGCGCGAGCACTTCGCCCTTGTCGTTGAACCATTGGCGCGCGATGCCGTCGTGCGACTGCTCGGCATCGAGCCGGGCGGCCACCGCGTGCTGCGGGTAGCGCGTGACTTCGTAGCTCACGCCGAGCGCCTCGCGCGTGGTGCTGGCCTTGCCTTCGCACACCACGGTGAGCGGGGCGGCCACGGGCTCGGCCACGACTTCGATCAGGGGCTGGAAGCGCACCGCGTCGGCGAGCTGCTGTTCGAGCGCGGGCACGTCGACGATCCAGGCCAGCGCATCGACCTTCTGGCGCGCGGCGCTGAACTGCACCCGGCCGCCTTCGTCACCGTGCACGAGCATTTCCCGCACCGGCGTGGCGTGGGCGGCGTCGGGCCAGGCGCGCAGCGATTCGAGCAGCGTGCGCGAGGCGGTGTTCAGCGCGTAGGCGCGGATGTCTTCCTTGCCCTGCGTGGCCGGCGGCGCCACCAGCGCGACGCGCACACGCTCGCGCGCGAGCAGCAGGGCCAGCGTGCGGCCGACGATGCCGGCGCCGCGAATGCAAACTTCTGGGGGGAGGGCCATGAAACAATTGTAGGAGTTGCCCGCCCACCCGCGTCCGGCGCCTTGCCCCCCGGGGCACGAAGGTCTTCCGGGCGCCGCGATACGGGACAATTGCCGCCGCCATTGCCGCCGATTCCCAAGGAAACCCCACCGTGTCCCAGCCCGCATTCGACATCGAAGCCACCATCGCGCGCCTGTTCATCTACCCGGTCAAGTCCTGTGCCGGCGTCGAGCTCCCCGAAATGCTGCTGACCGAGACGGGGCTGGAGTTCGATCGCGCCTGGATGGTGGTCGACGCGCAGGGCGAATTCGTCACCCAGCGGCAGCTGCCGCGCATGGCGCTGATCAAGCCGCAGATGAAGCACATGGAAGTCGTGCTGCGCGCCCCCGGCATGCTGGCGCTGCACCTGGCCTTCGACCGCGTCGAGAAGCCGGTGCGGGTGCGCGTGTGGAAGGACGAAGTGGCCGCCTACGACATGGGCGACATCGCCGCCCAGTGGTTCAGCGACTTTCTGTCGGAGCCCGGCAAGCCGCAGACCTTGCGGCTGGTGCGCTTCGACCCCGAGCAGAAGCGCCTGTCGAGCCTGAAGTGGACCGACGGCATCGAGGCCGAGAACCAGTTCGCCGACGGCTATCCCGTGCTGGTGGCCAGCGAGGGTTCGCTGGCAGAGTTGAACGAGCGGCTGGCGGCGGGAGGCCACGACGCCGTCGGCATCGAGCGCTTTCGCCCGAACGTCGTGCTGGCCGGCATGGAGTCGCACGACGAAGACCGCGTGGAAGCGCTGCACATCACGACCGGCGAAGGCGGGGCCGAGCTGCGCCCCGTCAAGCCCTGCACGCGCTGCCCGATTCCGGACATCGACCCGGCCACCGCGCTCAGCAGCCCCGAGGTCGGCGACACGCTGCGCACCTACCGCGCCGATGCGCGCGTGGACGGCGGCATCACCTTCGGCATGAACTGCATCGTGATCCAGGGCGTGGAGCACATCCTCAAGGTCGGCCAGCCCGTGGGGGCGAACTACAGGTTCGAGTGACTGCCGGCGCCCGGCAGGCGCGTCAGAACGCCACGCCGGCGATCAGGATGATGTTGGCGTAGGGCGTGCATTCGCCCGTGCGCACGATGGCGCGGGCCTTGGCGCTGCGGCGCTTGAATTCTTCGTGCGACACCGTCTGCGGCGCGATGCCCAGCGACTGCGGGTACCAGCCCGGCAGCTTCTTCGCGTCGCCGACGGCCTCGTCGGCCACCACGATGCCCTCGACCTGCATTTCGGACAGCACGGCCTGCAGCACGTCGGTGAGCTGCGGCACGCCGCGCGCCACGGCCAGGTCGATGCGGCGCGGGCCGTCGGGAATCGGCAGGCCGGCGTCGCCGAGCACGAGCATGTCGCCGTGGCCCAGCGTGGCGATCAGGTGGGACAGTTCGGCGTGCAGCAAAGGGGTGCGTTTCACAGCGTGATCCAGTCGGGTGGCAGGGGGCTGCGCAGCACGGCGTCGCGCTGCGGAATGGAGGGTTGGGCGCCGGCTTGCTGGATGCACAGCGCCGCGGCGCGGATGCCCAGGCGCACGGCCTCGTCGAAGGACTGGCCTTCGCCCAGCGCGACCGCGAGCGCGCCCAGGAAGGTGTCGCCGGCAGCCGTGGTGTCGACCGCCTGCACCTTCGGCGCGGGGTGGTGGCGCGCGCCGTCGGCATCGACCGCCACCGCGCCGCGCGAGCCGAGCGTGACGACCACGCGCGCAATGCCCTTGGCACGCAGCGCCTGGCCGGCCGCGGCGGCTTCTTGCGGGCTGTCGGCGGACTGGCCGCACAGCGTCTGCGCCTCGATCTCGTTGACGACCAGCGTGTCGATCCGGGGCCACAGCGGCTCGGCGATGGCCTGCACCGGCGACGGGTTCAGCAGCACCTTGCAGCCCGCGCCGTGCGCCACGGCAATGGCGCGCGCGACCTGGTCCATCGGCGTCTCGAATTGCGTGACGAGGAAGGCGGCGCCCTGCAGCTGCTGCTTCAGCGCGGCCTCGTCGATCTCGACCTTGGCGTTGGCGCCGGGAATCATCACGATGCGGTTCTGGCCGCTGTCCTCGACGAGGATCAGCGCGGTGCCGGTCGGCTCGCCGGCCACGGTGCGCAGCGCGGCCGTGTCGATGCCGTCGCGCCCGAGTGCATCGCGCAGCGCGGTGCCGTGGGCGTCGTTGCCGACGCAGCCGATCATTTGAACCTGCCCGCCTTCGCGCGCGCAGCTCACGGCCTGGTTCGCGCCTTTGCCGCCAGGGATGTTGGCGATGGAATGGCCCAGCAGGGTTTCACCCGCGGCGGGGGCGTGCGGCACGCGCAGCACCAGGTCCATGTTGAGGCTGCCGAGCACCACGATGCGTGGCGCCGGCGCGTTGCTGCTGCTGGAAGAAGAGGGCTGGATGCTCACGGGGTGCGGGACTTTCGGGTTTCCGTTGACGGTGTTTCGTTGGCGATGGGCGATGTAGGCAAAGCGGGCACGGTGGCCTCGCGGAAGCTGGCGTGGCGCGCGGTCGAGGCGCGCACCCGCAGCTCGGGCTGCAAAACGACCTTGCGTGCCTCGCGCCGCTTGCCGCCCACCTGCTCGAGCAGCATGTCGACCGCCATCGCGCCGATGCGCTCCTTGGGCTGCGCCACGGTGGTGAGCGGGGGGCTCGTGTAGGCCGAGAGTTCGATGTCGTCGAAGCCGACGATCGACAGGTCGTCGGGCACGCGCACGCCGCTTTCATGCGCGGCGCGCAGCGCGCCGATTGCCATCAGGTCGTTGCAGACGAACACGGCCGACGGCTTCTGCTCGGTGCGCAGAATGGCGTGCATGGCCTCGTAGCCGCCCTGGCTCGTGAAGCCGCCGCGCCACAGCAATGCGCTGCCGTTGGCAATGTCGGGCGTGGCGCCGGTTTCGGCCAGCGCCATGCGCCAGCCCTCGATGCGTTGCTCGCTCGGCATCACGCCGGGCTGCCCGCCGATGCAGGCAATGCGCTTGTGGCCCAGCGACAGCAGGTGGCGCACCGCGAGCAGGCCGCCCTGCATGTGCGCGGTTTCCACCAGGTCGCAGGTCGGGTCGGCGATCTCGCGGTCGACCAGCACCGTGGGCACGCGCAGGCCGTGCAGCTGCTTGACCAGCGCGTCGTCGTCGCCGGTGCCGGTCAGCACCACGATCAGCCCGTCGATGCGGCGCTCGGCCAGCACCTGCAGGTACACGGTCTGGCGGTGCGGCTCGTCGTCGGTGTTGCACAGCACCAGCGTGTAGCCGGCGCCGAAGCAGCGGTCTTCCACGACGCGCACGATCTCGGCGAAGTACGGGTTCGAGCTGTTGGGAATCAGCATGCCCAGCGTCGAGGTGGTGTTGCTCTTCAGGCTTCGCGCCATCGCGTTGGGCACGTAGCCCAGCTCGCGAATGGCCAGCTCCACGCGCTCGCGCACCTTGGCGCTCACGTGGCGCGTGTCGTTGACCACGTGCGACACGGTGGTGACGGAGACTCCCGCTTTCAGCGCGACGTCCTTGATGGTGGCCATTTCTTGTGTTCCTGGTGAGGCGGTATGCGGTCGTCAGGCCAGGCGGCGGTCGGCCCGGCGCTGGCGCAGGGTGTCGATGATGACCGCCACCACGATCACCGCGCCGGTGATGATGCGTTTGCTCGGCTCGCTCGCGCCCACCTGCGCCAGCCCGGCCTCGAGCACCGCGATGATCAGCACGCCGAAGAAGGTGTTGATGACCGAGCCGCGCCCGCCCATGAGGCTGGTGCCGCCGATGACCACGGCTGCGATCACCTGCAGCTCGATGCCGACGCCGGCATTCGGGTCGGCCGCTTCGAGCCGCGCCGACTGCATCAGCCCCGCAAGGCCGGCCAGCAGGCCGGTGACGGCGAACACGATGATGCGGATGGGGCGCGGGTCGACGCCCGCCAGGCGCATGGCTTCCTCGTTGGTGCCGATGCCCACCACGTGGCGGCCGAACACCGTTCGCGTGAGCACCATCTGCCCGATGACCACCAGCACCACCGCCAGCACGAAGGCCGCCGAGATGCCGCCGATCCACGGCGCCGCAAGGCCCGAGATGGCGTCGCCCACGTACTGCGTGCGCGAATCGGTGACGAGGTACGCACCGCCGCGCACCGCCTCGAGCATGCCCAGCGAGACGATGAAGCTCGGCAGCCGCCAGGCCACCGACACCGCGCCGGTGACGGTGCCGCAGACCAGCCCCGTGGCCAGCCCCAGCATCGCGGCCAGCGGTACCGACAGCTTCCATTCGAGGATGGCAGCCGCCGTGACGGCCGCGCTGAGCGCCAGCACCGAGCCGACCGACAGGTCGATGCCCGCGATGATCAGCACGAAGGTCATGCCGACGGCCATCACGGCCAGCGCGGGGATTTCGTTGGCGATCGAGATGAAGGTCTCGCGCGTCAGGAAGTATTCGCTGAGCGAACCGAACAGCGCGATCATGCCCACGAGCACGACCGTGAGGCCCAGGTAGGTGCCGAGCTGGCCCTTGAGCGCGGACGGCGAAGCGGTGGGGGTCGGAGTGGCGGCAGCGTTCATGGTGTGTCGGCGGTGACCGGGGTCGAATCGGGGGCGGCGATGGAGGCCACGGCCGCGGGGGCCGTGGAGGGAACTGTGGTGGCGGCGCGTCCGGTGGCGTCGCTGAAGGCGGCGGCCAGCAGCGATTGCTCGGTCCATTCGCCGCGCTCGAACACCGCGACCAGCCGCCCGGCGCTCATCACGCCGATGCGGTCGCACATGGCCATCAGTTCGCGCAGGTCGCTCGACACCATCAGGAGCGCCTTGCCGGCGTCGGTCATGCGGTCGAGCTCGGCGTACAGGTCGGCGCGCGCGCCCACGTCCACGCCGCGCGTGGGCTCGTCGAGCAGCAGCACCTTGCATTCACGGTGCAGCCAGCGCGCGAACACCACTTTCTGCTGGTTGCCGCCGCTCAGCGTGGACACCGGTTGTTCGATGCTGCGCGAGCGGATGCGCAGCAGCTCCACCAGCTTCTGCGCAATGCCGCGCTCCTTGGCGCGCTGCAGCCAGCCGGCGTGAGAAATGGCGCCGAGGTCGCTCAGCGTGGCGTTGACGCGGATCGATTGCGTCAGCAACAGGCCCTGCGACTTGCGGTCTTCGGTCACGAGGCCGATGCCGGCGCGAATGGCCTGCATCGGCGAACGCCAGCCCTTGCGCGCATGCACCGTGGGCTGGCCGTTTTCATGGAGGGTGATGTCGCCGCGGTCCGCGCGGTCGGCACCGAACAGCAGCCGCACCAGCTCGGTCCGGCCCGAGCCGACCAGGCCGGCCAGGCCCATGACTTCGCCCGCGCGCAGGTCGATGTCGACGTCGCGCACGACCTGCGCCCGGCCGATGCCGCGCGCGCTCAGCAGCACGGGGCCGGCAACGCGGCGGGCGCGGCCTTCGTGCTCGTGCACTTCACGGCCGACCATGCGCTGCACGAGTTCGGATTCGCGCACGCCGGCCATGGGGCGCACGTCGACCAGCCGGCCGTCGCGCAGCACGGCCACGCGGTCGGCGATGCGCTGCAATTCTTCAAGGCGGTGCGACACGTAGACGATGGCCACGCCGCGCGCCTTCAGCAGGTCGATCTGCTCGAACAGGTGCGAGGTTTCGCGCGGCGTGAGCATGGCGGTGGGCTCGTCGAGCACCAGCACGCGCGTGTCGTCCTGCAGGTTGCGCGCGATCTCGACCATCTGCTGCTGGCCGATGCCCAGCCGCGCCACGGGCGTGGCCGGGTCGATGTTCTGCATGCCGATCTTCGCGAGCTGGCGCGCGGCCAGCTCGTGCAGCCTGGCCTTGCGGATCCAGCCGGTCTTGTTGGGCAGGCGGTCGAGCAGCAGGTTCTCGGCCACCGAAAGCGTGGTGACGAGGCCCAGCTCCTGCATGACCATGCGCACGCCCAGCCGCTCGGCGTCGCGGCGCGAGCCGGGCGCAAAGGGCTGGCCACCCAGCAGCATCTGGCCGCGCGTGGGCTGCACCAGGCCGCAGACCATTTTCGACAGCGTGCTCTTGCCGGCGCCGTTCTCGCCCGTGAGGGCCAGCACCTCGCCGGCGTTGAGCACGAGCGAGACGTCGTCCAGCACCGGCGCCGCATAGTCCTTGCCCATGCCGCTCAGGGAGAGCACGGGGGCACTGCGATTGTTATCAGCCATCGATCGGCAACCTCATTCCAGAAACACCACGGAACCGGCTTTTCCGGGCCGTGGGTGCTGCCCCCGGGCGGGGGAGGGCGAAGCGACACGAAGTGCGCAAAGCCTGGGGGCGAGCAACATTTATTTGGACGACTTGGTGACCAGCACCACGTCGGTCTTCACTTCGGCGGGCATGTCCGCCTGCTTCTTCTTGTCGGCGATGGCCTTCAGCGCGGTCTCGATGCCGAACACCGCCTGCTTGGCGGCGAACTGGTCGGCCGTGGCCAGCACGCGGCCGTCGGCCAGCATCGGCTTGATGGCGCCGATGTTGTCGTAGCCCACCACCAGCACCTTGCCGGTCTTGCCCGCGGCCTTGACGGCGGCCACTGCACCCAGTGCCATGCTGTCGTTGCCGGCCAGCAGGGCCTTCAGGTCGGGGTGCTCGCGCAGCATGCCGGCGGCCACCGTGTTGCCCTTGTCGATTTCCCACTGGCCGGACTGCACGCCCACCACCGTGATGCCGGCGGCCTTCATGGCGTCCTGGTAGCCCAGGGTGCGCTGCTGCGCATTGAAGGTGGTCGACACGCCTTCGATGATGCCGACCTTGTCGCCCGACTTCAGGTCCTTGGCCAGCGCGTCGCCCACCAGCTTGGCGCCGGCGCGGTTGTCGGGGCCGACGAAGGGCACCTGGATGCCCTTTTCCTTGAGCGCGGCGGCGTCGAGCTGGTTGTCGATGTTGACCACCAGGATGCCCTTGTCGATGGCGGCCTTGATGACCGGCACCAGCGCCTTCGAATCGGCCGGCGCGATGACCAGCGCATTGATCTTCTGCGCCATCATCTGCTCGACCATCTTGATCTGTGCGGACGTGTCGGTCTCGTCCTTGATGCCGTTGGCAACCAGCGTGTACTGCGAGGCGTTGGCCTTCTGGTGCGCCTTGGCACCGTCTTCCATGGTGCGGAAGAACTCGTTGGCCAGCGACTTCATGACCAGCGCGACCTTCGGCTTGTCCTGGGCGAAGGCGGGCGTGGCGGCGATGGCGCCCAGCAGCGTCAGGGCGGCAGCGCTTTGCAGGGTACGGCGGGTGAACTTCATGGTGAATGTCTCCTGAGGTGGTTGATCAGAGCGGTACGCCGGTCTGTGCCGGGTGTCCGATATTAGCTGAGGCAAACGTTTGCGCAAACGTTTGCCAGTCGGGACTAACCCTGAGTTTCAGGGCCGGCCGATGCGGGCCCGAAGACCTGCCGGAAGGGCGCGCGGCCATGGTCGCCTAAAATCGGCGGTTACCCAAGAGGACCCCCAATGAGTTTGCAATGCGGCATCGTCGGCCTGCCCAACGTCGGTAAATCCACCCTTTTCAATGCGTTGACCAAGGCCGGCATCGCGGCGGAAAACTATCCCTTCTGCACCATCGAGCCCAATGTGGGCGTGGTGGAAGTGCCCGATCCGCGGCTCGCGCAACTGAGCGAGATCGTCAAGCCCGAGCGCATCGTGCCCGCCATCGTCGAGTTCGTCGACATCGCCGGCCTGGTGGCCGGTGCCAGCACCGGTGAAGGCCTGGGCAACAAGTTCCTGGCGCACATCCGCGAGACCGACGCCACCGTCAACGTGGTGCGCTGCTTCGACGACGAGAACGTGATCCACGTGGCCGGCAAGGTCGACCCGATCTCCGACATCGAAGTGATCCAGACCGAACTCTGCCTGGCCGACCTGGCCACGGTCGAGAAGGCGCTGCACCGCCACACCAAGGTCGCCCGCTCGGGCGACAAGGACGCGCAGAAGCTGGTCGGCCTGCTCGAGCGCTGCCAGGCCGCGCTGAACGAGAACACGCCGGTGCGCGCGCTCGAGTTCACGAAGGAAGAGCAGCCGCTGGTGAAGAGCTTCACGCTCATCACCGCCAAGCCCGCGATGTTCGTGGGCAACGTGGCCGAAGACGGCTTCGAGAACAACCCCTACCTCGACCGCCTGCGCGAATACGCCGCCAAGCAGGGCGCGCCCGTGGTCGCCATCTGCGCCAAGATCGAAGCCGACCTGGCCGAGATGGACGACGAAGACAAGAAGATGTTCCTCGCCGAGATCGGCCAGGAAGAGCCGGGCCTGAACCGCCTGATCCGCGCGGCCTTCAAGCTGCTGGGCCTGCAGACGTACTTCACCGCCGGCGTGAAGGAAGTGCGCGCCTGGACCATCCACATCGGCGACACCGGCCCGCAAGCGGCCGGCGTGATCCACGGCGACTTCGAGAAGGGCTACATCCGCGCCCAGACCATCGCGTTCGAGGACTACATCGCCTACAAGGGCGAGCAGGGCGCGAAGGACGCGGGGAAGATGCGTTCGGAAGGCAAGGAATACGTCGTGAAGGATGGCGACGTGATGAACTTCCTGTTCAGTTCCTGAGCCCCGCGCAAGCGCCCCGCCGATGAGTCATCCCAAGATCGTCATCATTGCGGGGCCGAACGGCGCGGGAAAGACCACCTTTGCCCGCGCTTTTCTTCCTCAAGAAGCGCAGTGCCCGCGCTTCATCAATGCCGATCTGATCGCCGCTGGCCTGTCGCCTTTTGCGCCGGAGGCCGAGGCGATCAAGGCCGGCAGATTGATGCTGGAAGAAATTGCCGCCTGTGTCGGCCGCCGGGAGAGCTTCGGCTTCGAGACGACGCTGTCCGGGCTCGGCTATCTGCGCCATGTCCGCGCGTGGCGTGCATCGGGCTACCACGTGAAGCTTTTCTTCCTGGCGCTGCCGACGGCAGAATTGGCGATTGCCCGCGTCGCGGAGCGGGTCAGGCAAGGTGGGCACCACATTCCCGAAGACGTGATTCGCCGCCGCTTCGAGGCGGGCCGGCTGAATTTCAAGGACCGTTACCGCACAGCGGTAGATGCCTGGGCGCTGTATGACAACGCCGGCGAAGAGCCGGCTCTCATCGAATGGGGTGAAGCACCATGACCAGTGATCAATTGGCGCAGGCAAAGGACAAGGATCTGGCGGCCTCCGTGGTTGCCATGCGCCGCGCCGCGCGTGCGGCGCGCGAGGCGGCGGTGCGCACGGACACGGCCATCGTGATCCAGCGCGACCAGAAACCGGTGCGCATCACGGCCGAGGAATTGCGCAGGGCCGGCGTGAAGTAGGCGCCCGGTTGGGTAGACTGCGCGCCGCCCCGATTCCTCCAAAGGCCCGCCCCCCATGCTCACCGTCCACCACCTCAACAACTCGCGCTCGCAGCGCGTGCTCTGGCTGCTCGAAGAGCTCGAACTGCCCTACGAGATCGTTCACTACCAGCGCGATCCGCAAACCATGTTGGCGCCCGCTTCGCTGCGGGCCGTTCATCCGCTGGGCAAGTCACCGGTGGTAACGACGGATGACGGGCTCACGCTCGCGGAGTCGGGGGCGATCGTGGAGACACTCATCGAGCGCTTCGGCAACGGCCGCCTCGCGCCCGCGCCGGGCACGCCGGATGCGGTGCGCTATCGCTACTGGCTGCACTTCGCCGAAGGCTCGGCGATGTCGCCGTTGCTGCTCAAGCTGGTGTTCGACCGCATCGAGACGACGAAGATGCCGTTCTTCGCCAAGCCGATCGCCAAGGCCATCGCGAGCAAGACGAAGTCGGCGTTCATCCATCCGAACATCGTGAGCCACCTGAACTTCATGGAATCCGAACTCGGCAAGAGCGAGTGGTTCGCGGGCGACGCGTTCACGGGCGCGGACATCCAGATGAGCTTTCCGGTGGAAGCCGCGCAGGCGCGCGGCGGGCTCGACGCGAAGCGCCCGAAGCTCATGGCCTACCTGGAGCGCATCCACGCGCGCCCGGCCTACAAGCGCGCCCTGGAGCGCGGCGGCCCCTACGGCCTGCTGAGCTGATCGGTCAGAACACCTGCAGCAGCGCCACCGTCATGGTGATGTAGCGCAGGAATTTGCCGATCGCCATGTAGGCCACGCACGGCCAGAACGGCAGCTTGAGCCAGCCGGCCACGGCGCACAGCGGGTCGCCCACCAGCGGCAACCAGCTCAGCAGGCAGGCCTTCGGGCCGAGCTTCTCGAGCCAGCCCAGAACTCGCACATGGTGTTTCGAGTGCGAGTATTTGTCGGCCACCTTGTGCGCGCCGTAGCCCATCCACCAGTCGACCGCGCCGCCCAGCGTGTTGCCCACCGTCGCCACCGCGATGGCCGGCCAGAACATGTCGGGGTTGAGCTTGAGCAGGCCGAACAGAAAGGGCTCGGAGCCCACCGGCACAAGGGTCGCCGAGACGAAGGCCGCGACGAACAAGGTCGACAGACCGTACTGCGGCAGCGCCAGCAGCGCCATGAGGGAATCGAGCCAGGCTTGCATAGGGACGGGCAGTATAGGCAGCGCCCGCGTCGCATTCGCGTGGGAGAAGGCCCCGGAGCGCACCGGTGTTTACACGGGTACCCGGGCGCAAATCGTTTCAGTCGCTGAAATGCCACGTGGCTACAATCGTGCCTCATTTTTCAGCAGCCGAACGCGCACCGCTCCCTTCCAAATGACCTTGCAGATCGGCACCCACACGCTGGAAAACCGCCTGTTCGTCGCGCCCATGGCCGGCGTGACGGACCGGCCCTTCCGCATGCTGTGCCGCGAACTGGGCGCGGGCTACGCGGTCAGCGAGATGGTCACGTCGCGCAAGGAGCTGTGGGGCACGCTCAAGACCTCGCGCCGCGCCAACCACGACGGCGAGCCGGGCCCCATCGCGGTGCAGATCGCCGGCACCGACGCCGACATGATGGCCGAGGCCACGGTCTACAACATCGAGCGCGGCGCGCAGATCATCGACATCAACATGGGTTGCCCGGCCAAGAAGGTCTGCAACAAGTGGGCCGGCTCGGCGCTGATGCGCGACGAGCCGCTGGCGCTCGAAATCGTGCAGGCCGTGGTCGATGCCGCGCAGCCCTTCAACGTGCCGGTCACGCTGAAGATGCGCACCGGCTGGAGCCACGACCACCGCAACGCCGTGAAGCTGGCGCGCGACTTCGAATCGGCCGGCGTGCAGATGCTCACCGTGCACGGCCGCACGCGCGAGCAGGGCTACAAGGGGCACGCCGAGTACGACACCATCGCCGCCGTGAAGGCCGCGGTGCGCGTGCCGGTGGTGGCCAACGGTGACATCCGCTCGCCCGAGAAGGCGCGCGACGTGCTCGCCGTCACCGGCGCCGACGCCGTGATGATCGGCCGCGCCGCGCAGGGCCGGCCGTGGATCTTTCGCGAGATCGCGCACTTCCTGGAAACCGGCACGCACCGCGCGCCGCCGCTGGTGGCGGAGGTGCGCCGCTTGCTGCTGGACCACCTCGTGGAGCACTATGCGCTGTACGGCGACTACAGCGGTGTGCGCACGGCGCGCAAGCACATCGGCTGGTACGTGCGCACCTTGCCCGGCGGCGAAGAATTCCGCGGCCGGATGAACACCATCGAGGACTGCGGCGAGCAGCTGCGCGCGGTCGGAGACTATTTCGACGGGCTCGCGGACCACATGGACCGCATGCCCGTACAGCACCTGGCGGACGGGGATCCGTCGGGTGAAGAGGAGGCGGCTTGCGCCGTCGATTGAGAGGAAAAGAAGAAGCAATGAGCAAGAAACACATCGAGGACTGCGTGCGCACCAGTCTGGACAGCTACTTTCGCGATCTGCGCGGCACCGAACCCGACGGCATGTACGAGATGCTCGTGCGCGTGGTCGAAAAACCCTTGCTCGATGTCGTCATGACGCGCGCCGAGGGCAACCAGTCGAAGGCCGCGCAATGGTTGGGCCTGAATCGCAACACCCTTCGCAAGAAGCTGGTCGAGCACAAACTTTTGAAATAACTCCACGGCATATCCATGGCTCAGACTGCACTCATTTCCGTATCCGACAAGACCGGCATTCTCGAATTCGCCCAGGCGCTGCACGCGCTGGGCATCAAGCTGCTGTCCACCGGCGGCACCGCCAAGCTGCTGGCCGACGCCGGCCTGCCCGTGACCGAGGTCGCCGACCACACCGGCTTTCCTGAAATGCTCGACGGCCGCGTGAAGACGCTGCACCCGAAGATCCATGGCGGCCTGCTGGCGCGCCGCGACGTGCCCGCGCACGTGGCGGCCATCAAGGAACACGGCATCGACACCATCGACCTGCTGATCGTGAACCTCTATCCGTTCGAAGCCACCGTGGCCAAGCCCGGCTGCACGCTGGAAGACGCCATCGAGAACATCGACATCGGCGGTCCGGCCATGGTGCGCAGCGCGGCCAAGAACTGGAAGGACGTGGGCGTGCTCACCGACGCATCGCAGTACGCCGTGGCGCTGGCCGAACTGAAGGCCGGCGGCAAGCTCAGCGACAAGACCAAGTTCGCGTTCTCGGTGGCCGCGTTCAACCGCATCGCCGACTACGACGGCGCGATCAGCGACTACCTCTCGGCCATCGACTTCGACGCCAGCATCGGCCAACCGGCGCCCACGCGCTCGCTGTTCCCGGCGCAAAGCAACGGCCGTTTCGTGAAGGTGCAGGACCTGCGCTACGGCGAGAACCCGCACCAGCAGGCCGCGTTCTACCGCGACCTGTACCCGGCGCCCGGCTCGCTCGTGTCGGCCAGGCAGCTGCAAGGCAAGGAGCTGAGCTACAACAACATTGCCGACGCCGATGCCGCGTGGGAATGCGTGAAGAGCTTCGACGTGCCCGCGTGCGTGATCGTGAAGCACGCCAACCCCTGCGGCGTGGCCGTCGGCAAGGACGCGGCCGAGGCCTATTCGAAGGCCTTCAAGACCGACCCGACCTCGGCCTTCGGCGGCATCATCGCCTTCAACCGCCCGGTCGACGGCGCCACCGCGCAAGAGATCGCCAAGCAGTTCGTCGAAGTGCTGATGGCGCCGGGCTACACGCCCGAGGCGCTCGAAGTGTTCCAGGCCACCAAGGCCAAGCTCAACGTGCGCGTGCTCGAAATCGCGCTGCCCAAGGGCGGCACGACCGACTGGGACAACGGCCGCAACGCCATGGACGTCAAGCGCGTCGGCTCGGGCCTGCTGATCCAGACAGCCGACAACCACGAGCTGTCGATCAACGACCTCAAGGTGGTCAGCAAGAAGCAACCCACGCCGCAGCAACTGCAAGACCTGCTGTTCGCATGGAAGGTCGCGAAGTACGTGAAGAGCAACGCGATCGTGTTCTGCGCCAACGGCATGACGATGGGCGTGGGCGCGGGCCAGATGAGCCGCCTCGACTCGGCGCGCATCGCCAGCATCAAGGCCGAGCACGCCGGCCTGTCGCTGAAGGACACGGCCGTGGCCAGTGACGCCTTCTTCCCGTTCCGTGACGGCCTGGATGTGGTGGTGAACGCGGGCGCGAGCTGCGTCATCCAGCCGGGCGGCTCGATGCGCGACCAGGAAGTGATCGACGCCGCCGACGAGCGCGGCGTGGTCATGGTGCTGTCAGGCGTTCGCCACTTCCGGCATTGAGCCCACCCCAGGCTTCGCGCACTGCGTGTCGCTTCTCCTTCCCCCTCGAGGGGGCAACACCTGCGGCCCGGCAAAGCCGGTTCCGCGGTGTTTCTGGCGCTGACTGTCTACTCGTGGTTGCCGAACCGGTACTTCACCTGGAAGGTGAGGGCGCCGTACAGCCGGTTCTTGATGGTCGGCACGTAGGCGATGTTCAGGCCCCAGTTCTTGCCTTCGATGGCGGCCGTCGGAATGATGGCCGGGAACCAGTTGCCGTTGCGGTAGTTGGGGTAGCCGTCGAAGCCGCCGACCACCGCGCCGAACTTCACGCCGTAGAACTCGAAGGGCAGTACATACAGCCCGAGGTAGTTCGACTGCTTGCGGTCGCTGTTGTGGAAGGTGCCCGCCGTGATGCGGTAGGTGTCGCTCAGCGGGTACTCGAAGCCCAGGCCCTGGTTGACGTTTTCCAGGCCCTTGCCGCTGTCGAAGTGCGCCGAGTAGAAGCCGGGGTTGACCCAGATGTTCTTCGGCTCGAAGGACTGTGCCAGCGAGAGGCCCGGAACAGCAACGGCCAGAAGGGCCGCCAACACCGGCAGCGTGCGCAAGGGGGTCATGGGCTGGAGCGTCCTCGATATCTGTCTGGCGGTCCGCTTCGGTGGCGGCCGCTTCTTCTTGATTCCCTGGTGCCGCGCCCGCGAAGTTCGTTGGCTTCGTCGAGTGCCGGGGCAATATACACGGCGCTGTCTCGAAATTCGTGACACCGCGCGTGGTGTTGCGTGGCCGGCCCAGGCGGCCCGTCAGCGCTTCCTGAAGATGTCCCGCGCGGCCTCGACGGTGGCGGCGATGTCGTCGTCGGTGTGGGCCGCGCTCACGAAGCCCGCTTCGTAAAGCGCCGGCGCGATGTAGACGCCGCGGTCGAGCAGGCCGTGGAACAGTGCGTTGAACTGCGCGTTGTCGGTGGTCATCACGGTCGCGTAGTTCTGCGGCAGGTCCTTCATGAGGAAGAAGCCGAACATGCCGCCTTCGCTGTCGGCGTTGAAGGGCTGGCCCTCGGCGGCGGCCGCGGCCTTCAGGCCGTCGACCAGCGAGCGCGTCTTCTGGCCGAGCGCCTCGTAGAAGCCGGGCTTGGCGATTTCCTTCAGCGTGGCCAAGCCGCAGGCCGTGGCCACCGGGTTGCCCGACAGCGTGCCGGCCTGGTAGACCGGGCCCAGCGGCGCGAGCTGTTCCATGATGGCGCGCGGGCCGCCGAAGGCCGCCAGCGGCATGCCGCCGCCGATGACCTTGCCCAGCACCGTGAGGTCGGGCTTGA
The DNA here is from genome assembly GCF_016082275.1 of Variovorax sp. E3. GTDB lineage: Bacteria > Pseudomonadota > Gammaproteobacteria > Burkholderiales > Burkholderiaceae_C > Variovorax. Next base: position 8,285 of record NZ_MOWM01000095.1, on the reverse strand, counting down.
TGCCCAGCACGCCCTGCGCGCCGTGCAGGCCCACGCGAAAGCCCGTCATCACTTCGTCGAACACCAAGAGCGCGCCGTGCTGCGTGCACAGCTCGCGGCAGCGCCTGGCGAACTCGGGGGTGGCGCGCACGAAGTTCATGTTGCCGGCAATGGCCTCGATCATCAGGCAGGCGATGTCGTGGCCGTGCAGCGCGAAGGCTTCTTCGAGCTGCTGCAGGTTGTTGTACTCGAGCACGATGGTGTGCTGCACCACCTCGGGCGGCACGCCGGCGGAGGTGGGGTTGCCGAAGGTGGCCAGGCCCGAGCCGGCCTTGACCAGCAGCGCGTCGGCATGGCCGTGGTAGCAGCCCTCGAACTTGATGATGCTCTTGCGGCCGGTGGCGCCGCGCGCCAGGCGCAGCGCGCTCATGGCGGCTTCGGTGCCCGAACTCACGAGGCGCACCATTTCCATCGACGGCACCAGCGCGAGGATGGCCTCGGCCAGCTCGATCTCGCGCTCGGTCGGCGCGCCGTACGAGAAGCCTTCGAGCACCGCCTTCTGCACCGCCTCGACCACGGCGGGGTGGCCGTGGCCCAGGATCATCGGGCCCCAGGAGCCGATGTAGTCGATGTAGCGCTTGTCGTTGGCGTCCCAGAAGTAGGCGCCTTGCGCGCGCTGGATGAAGCGCGGCGTGCCGCCCACGGCCTTGAAGGCGCGCACGGGCGAGTTGACGCCGCCGGGGATCACGGCGCGGGCGCGTTCGAAGAGGGTGTCGTTGCGGTCGGTCATCGGGTCGGGTCGGTCAATCGGTCTGTCGGTCAATCGGTCTGTCGGTCAATGGCGGGTGTCGTGGGGAGGCAGGGCGAAGTCCTGCGGGGCGTCGGGATCTTCATCGTCTTCGTCGTCTTCGGGTTCGGCCCAGAACAGGCGGTCGGGCAGCACGTGGCCCATGCCGGGGCGAAAGCCCGCGTCGAGGCAGCGGTCCATGTAGGCCAGCGCTTCGGAGGTGGCGGCCACCAGGTCGGTGCCGCTGGCCAGCAGGGCGGCCAGCGCGGCCGACAGGGTGTCGCCGGCTCCGGCGAAGACGGCCTCGAGCCGCTCGTACTTCTCGCTGGCGAGCACCGACTGCGGCGAGGCCAGCACGTTGTCGATGAACTGGTCGGGCAGCACCAGGCCGGTCACCAGCGTGTAGGGCACGCCGAACTCGCCGGCGCCTTGGCGATGTCGCGCGCAGTGGGTGGCCGCTCTCCGTTCCAGTCCGGCAGCAGCCAGCGCCACAGCGTGCTGTGGTTTCCTACCAACACCGTGGTCTGGGGCAAAACCAGTTCGCGGAAGGCGTCCAGATAGGGCTCGATGAGGTTTTCGTCCCACCACGACAGGTTGGGCATGTAGGCCACCACGGGCACCTCGGGGTAGTCGGCGGCGGTCTCGGCGATGGTGCTCAGGGCGTCGGGCGTGCCGACGAAACCGACCTTGATCAGCTGCACCTCGACGTCCTCGAGGATCGAGCGCGCCTGCTCGGCGATGGCCTCTTCGTCGAAGGCGAAGTGGTCGAAAATCTCGGCCGTGTCCCGGGCGTAGGCGCCAGTGACGACGGGCAGCACGTGCGCCCCCACCGAGGCCATGGCCAGCGCGTCCGCGCCCAGGCCGCCCGCGCCGCTGGGGTCGCTGGCGTTGAAGACCAGCACGCAGGGCGGATTCAGGTCGCGCTCGGCCACCTCGTCCCCGGCCTGCGAGGGGTCGTTAAGATCGCCCGGTTTGCGGGCGTTATCTGCTGGAAGTAAGTAGATGGTCATACGCCGGGCTGGATCCCCTGGATGGTGGCATAGGCGCGACGTTTACGGTCCGCCAGTGAGATACGCATAGATACACTCGTTGCATTTAATGAACAAGGACTTTAAGCTCCGATGAATACGAAAACTTGGATGTGCCTGATTTGTGGGTGGATCTATGACGAAGCGGTTGGTGTACCAGAGGACGGCATCGCGGCAGGCACGGCCTGGGCCGATGTGCCGATGAACTGGACCTGTCCTGAGTGCGGTGCGCGCAAGGAAGACTTCGAAATGGTGGAAATCTGAAAGCATGGCATAGATAGAGCTACGCGGTCTGCGTCGGTGTTCGGCGCGGCGGGCTTCCAAGTCTCATGAGCAGGAGCGTTTGCAATGGGCCCGAATGGATCAGGTTACAAGGTGCTTGTCATCGACGACAGCAACACCATCCGGCGCAGTGCCGAGATTTTTCTGAAGCAGGGCGGGCACGAGGTTCTTCTGGCGGAAGACGGGTTCGATGCGCTCTCCAAGGTTAACGACCACAAGCCGCATCTGATTTTCTGCGACATCCTGATGCCGCGGCTCGACGGCTACCAGACCTGCGCCATCATCAAGCGCAACGCTCATTTCTCCAATGTACCCGTCGTCATGCTGTCTTCGAAAGACGGTGTATTCGACAAGGCGCGCGGCCGCATGGTCGGCTCCCAGGACTACCTGACCAAGCCTTTCACCAAAGACCAGCTGCTGCAGGCCGTGCAGCAGTTTGGCATCGTTCAACAGGAAGTGCAGTAATGCCCATTCGAAAAATCCTCGTCGTCGACGACTCCAAGACGGAGCTCGTCTTCCTCACCGACCTCCTCCAGAAGAACGGCTTTGCCGTCAAGACCGCCGAGAACGCGGACGACGCCATGCGCCGCCTGGAAGAAGAGCACCCCGACCTGATCCTGATGGACGTCGTGATGCCCGGCCAGAACGGCTTCCAGCTCACGCGCGCCATCGCACGCGACCCGAAGTACGCGGCCATCCCGATCATCCTGTGCACCAGCAAGAACCAGGAAACCGACCGCGTCTGGGGCATGCGCCAGGGCGCTCGCGACTACATCGTCAAGCCGGTCAACGCGGCCGACCTGATGTCCAAGATCAGCGCGCTGAACTGAGCGAAAGCCTGCCGAGTCCATGGCGAATCGCGATGCTCTGAGAGCCTTCCAGTCCCGGCTGGCGAGCCGCCTGCAGGCCGCTCGCACCACCGGCGTGGCCGCGACGTGGCTGGCGGTCGAGGCGGGCGAGGGCAAGTTCCTCTTTCCGCTGGGGCATGCCGGCGAAATCTTTCCCTGGACGCCGCCGCAGCCCGTGCCCTACACGGCGCCGTGGTTCCTCGGCGTGGCCAACCTGCGGGGTGGCCTTTACGGCGTGGTGCAGCTGTCGGCCTTCGCCGCCGGCGGCGCGGGCGCACCGCAAGCCGCCTCCGAGGCGGCGCGCATCCAGTCGCGGCTCGTTGCCTTCAACGAGCTGCTCGAAGTCAACTGCGCATTGCTGGTCGATCGACTGGCGGGGTTGCGGGGCGCGGAAGCCTTCACGGCCTCCGAGCCTCCGGGCGCAGAAGCACCTGCCTGGCACGGGCATCTGTACACCGACGCGGCAGGGGAGCGCTGGCAGGAAGTCAACCTGCAGGCGCTTTCGCAGCAACCCCAGTTTTTGAGTATTGGTGCGTAGTGCCCCGGCACCCCGTACCGGCAACCACCTGAAGGACCGACCGTGAGCTCGATCGCCGACAAGTTCAAGAAATTAATCCCCACCAACGGGAACGACAAGGCCCGCGTCGACGGCTCCGGTTCGATATCGATCGACGATGTCGATACGGTCCAGGTCCCGGACGAAAAACCGTGAGGCTCGCCAAGAAGGGCAGCGCCGACACCAGCTTCGGCGACATCGAGCAACTGCCCGGCGGCGGCGACGCCGCCAACGAGCCCGGCGCCGCCGCGCTCGAAGCCGCGCCCGACAGTACCGGTGGCCGCGCGGGTGCCAACCCCGCCCGGCAGCAGCGCGTGCTGGCGATCCTGCTGGCGGTCGTGGTGCTGTTGCTGCTGCTGGTGGCCGGCTCCGCCATTCTTCGCGCGGAACGCCTGGCGCAGCAGGTGGCGGCCACCGGCCAGTCGCTGATGCAGTCGCAGCGTCTTGCCAAGTCGATCTCGCAGGCCCTCGTGGGCAGCGCCTCGGCGTTCGTCGAAGTGAAGGACAGCGCCGACGACCTCTCGCGCCGCGTGGCGGGCCTGACCAACGGCGACGACGCGCTGCGCCTGGAGCGCGTCGGCAACCAGTACGACGAGGAGATGAACAAGATCAATCCCCTGGTCACCCGCGCCGACACCAGCGCCAAGGCCGTGCTGGCCCAGCGCCAGATCCTGACGCAGGTGGGCGCCGCCTTGCGCGACATCAACCAGCAGTCGTCCACGCTGCTCGAAATGACGGAAACCGTCGCGTCGCTGAAGATGCAGCAGAACGCCACGCTGCCCGAGATCTCGGCCGCCGGCCAGCTCGTGATGCTGACGCAGCGCATCGGCAAGTCGACCAACGAGTTCTTCACGGTCGAGGGCGTGAACCCCGACGCCGTGTTCCTGCTCGGCAAGGACTTGAACACCTTCCAGGAAACCACGCGCGGCCTGCTCGACGGCAACGCCCAGCAGCGCTTCCCCGGCTCGAAAGACCCGCAGACGCGCCAGCAGCTCGAGGCCATCCTGAAGACCTACGAGCAGATGCGCACGCAGGCTTCGGCCATTCTGGGCAACCTGCAGGGCCTGGTGGCGGCGCGCGAAGCGCAGGCGTCCATCCTGACCGACAGCGAGCCGCTGCGTAAGTCGCTGGGCGACCTGCAGGACAAGCTCTCGGCCCGTACCGGCCTGGGCGCCGGCACCATCGTGCTGCTGTTCGTGCTGTCGCTGGCCGCCCTGGCACTGGCCGGCGCCATCGGTTTCGTGCAGGTGCGCGAAGGCCGCGAACGCGCCGTCGTCGCCGAACGCGAGCGTCTGGCCGCCGAGCAGGCTTCCGAAGAAGCCGGCCGCGTGAACAACGCCAACCAGGCCGCCATTCTTCGGCTGATGAACGAACTGCAGACAGTGGCCGAAGGCGACCTGACGCAGGAAGCGACCGTGACCGAGGACATCACCGGCGCCATCGCCGACTCGGTGAACTACACGGTGGAAGAACTGCGTTTGCTGGTGGGCAACGTGCAGAACACGGCCACCCGCGTGGCACAGACGACGTCGCAGGTGGAAAGCACCTCGACCGAGCTGCTGGCCGCCTCGACCGAACAGCTGCGCGAAATTCGCGAAACCGGCCAGTCGGTGCTGACCATGGCCGAGCGAATCAACGGCGTGTCCTCGCAAGCGCAGGAGTCCGCCACGGTGGCGCGCCAGTCGCTGCAAGCCGCATCGTCGGGCCTGCAAGCCGTGCAGAACGCCATCGGCGGTATGAACTCCATCCGCGACCAGATCCAGGAAACCTCCAAGCGGATCAAGCGCCTGGGCGAGTCGTCGCAAGAAATTGGCGAAATCACCGAGCTGATCTCGGACATTACCGAGCAGACCAACGTGCTGGCGCTGAATGCCGCCATCCAGGCCGCGTCCGCCGGTGAAGCCGGCCGGGGCTTCTCGGTGGTGGCGGAAGAAGTTCAGCGACTGGCCGAACGCTCCGCGGACGCCACGCGCCAGATTTCTGCGCTGGTGAAGGCGATTCAGACCGACACCCAAGACGCGGTGGGCGCCATGGAGCGTTCCACGCAGGGTGTGGTCGAAGGGGCCAAGCTGTCCGACAACGCGGGTACCGCGCTGTCCGAGATCGACCGCGTGTCGCGCCGCCTTGCAGACCTCATCGAGCAGATTTCGCAATCGGCCTCCCGCGAAGCCGATTCGGCCAACGTGGTGGCCGCGAACATCCAGCACATTTTTGCCGTGACGGAACAGACCGGCGAAGGCACGCGCACCACGGCCCAGCAGGTGCGCGAACTGTCGCAGATGGCCGAAGAACTGCGCCGCTCTGTCGCCCGTTTCAAGATTGCCTGACCCACAAGATAGATAAGAACGGCGAGCACCCAACGTGTCGATTCAAACCCCTGCCACGGCCCCCCTCGCCGGCACTGTGCCGGCCACCGAAGACCTCGGGCCGTTGGCCTGGGTGCTGGGAGAAATCCAGAAATCCCTCGACGGTGTCGGCAAGTCGTTGCGGCGCTTCGTGCGCGACGTGGGCGCGGCCTCGGAGCCCGAGAGCGGCCCGCTGCAAATGGCCCGCCAGCAACTGCACCAGGCCGTCGGCGCGCTGCAGATGGTGGGGCATTCGTCGCCCGCGCTGGTGCTCGGCGCCATCGAGTTCGCGGTGCAGGGCTTCATTGCCGAGCCGCAGCGCTGCACCGATGCCGCCGTGCAGAAAATCGAGCGTGCCGGCTTCGCCGTCACCGACTTCCTCAACGCCCTGCTGGCCGGCAAGCCCGTGTCGTCGGTGGCGTTGTTCCCCCAATACCGCGACGTGCTGGAGCTGGTCGGCAACGAGCGCGTGCATCCCGCCGACCTGTGGGGCGCCACGTGGCGCTGGGTCGAGATCAAGCCCGCGCTGACGCAGGCCGCCGTGGCCTACGACCCGTCCGTGCGCTCGCGCCTGGACCGCGAGGTGCTGCAGCTGGTCAAGACCGGCGACACGCAGGCCGCGCGGCGGCTGCATGCGCTGTGCCTGGGGCTCGGACGCGGCGCGTTGCTGCCCCGCGTTTCCAGTTTCTGGACGCTGGCCGCCGGCTTCTTCGAGGCACTGGCGCTGGGCCTGGTTCCGGCCGACTCGTACGTCAAGCGCGCCGCCTCGCGCGTGCTGCTGCAATACGCCACGCTGGCGCGCGGCGACAGCCTGGTGTCCGACCGCCTCGGGCAAGACCTGCTGTTCTTCTGCGCGCAGGCCGTGCCCACCGCGCGCGACGAGGCGTCCACGCTGCGCACCGTGCGCAGCGCCTGGGGCATCGCCAACGAGCCGCGCGTCGACTACACGGTCGAGCAGTTCGGCCGCTTCGATCCGCTGGTGCTCTCGCAGGCCCGCAAGCGCATCGAGACCGCCAAGGAAATGTGGTCGGCGCTCTCGGGCGGCGACGTCACCCGCACGCGCCAGGTGGCCGACACCTTCGCGCAGCTCGGCGAGTCGCTGCAGAAGCTGCATCCGCCGAGCCTGCCGATGGTGCAGGCGCTGACCCACGCGGTCGAGGCCTCGCTGCGCTCCGGCCAGCCGCCCGACACCGAACTGGCGATGGAAGTCGCCACCTCGGTGCTCTACCTGGAAGCCGCGCTCGAAGACCTCGACCCGAGCGACCCGCAACTCACGGCCCGCACGCTGCAGCTGGCCGGCCGCATCGAACGCGTGCAGGGCGGCGGCCATTCCGAGCCGCTCGAGCCGTGGATGGAAGACCTCTACCGCCGCGTGAGCGACCGCCAGACCATGGGCACCGTGGTCGACGAGCTGCGCAGCCACCTGAGCGAACTCGAGAAGTCGCTCGACCAGTACTTCCGCCGGCCGGCCGAAAAGGGCCTGCTGCGCACCGTGCCCACGCAGCTGATGCAGATGCGCGGCGTGTTCTCCGTGCTCGGCCTGGACCAGGCCGCGCTCACCGTGCAGCGCATGCGCGACGACGTCGAGGCCATGCTCGTCAGCACCTCGCCGGCCGAGGAAATGGCCGGCTTCGACGCGCTGGGCAACAACCTGGGCGCGCTCGGCTTCCTGATCGACATGCTGGGCTACCAGCCCGCGCTGGCCAAGCGCCTGTTCGTGTTCGACGCCGAAGCCGGCGAACTCAAGCCGCTGATGGGCCGCCAGGCCACCGACAGCGTGCCCGAAGACGGTTCCGCCGCCGGCCCGGCCCCGGCGGCCGAAGCCGTGCTGAGCATCGAGGAAGTCGACGCGCAGATCGCCTCGAAGCTCGCCGCGCTCGCCACGCCCAACCGCAAGGCCAAGGTCTCGCCGATCGAGGAATTCAGCAACAAGGCCGACAGCTGGACGAACAAGATCTCGGGTCCGTCGGCACTGCCCGACACCGAAGTCACCGAGCTCGAAGAAGACGACCTGCAAAACATCTTCCTGGACGAAGCCCGCGAAGTGGTGCAGAACGGCCTGGCCGCCATCGCCGAGCTCGGCAGCTACCCGGACGACACCGAAGAACTCACGATCCTGCGCCGCGCCTTCCACACGCTCAAGGGCAGCTCGCGCATGGTCGGCCTCACCGACTTCGGCGACGCCGCCTGGTCGCTCGAGCAGGTGCTCAACACCTGGCTGGCCGACCAGCGCGCCGCCACGCCCGAACTGCTGGCCGGCACCGAAAGAACGCTGCACGAATTCAGCGAGTGGGTCGAAGCCATTGCCGCGGGCCAGCCGCACGGATGGAAAGCCGCCTCGTTCAGCCGCGTGGCCAACGCGCTGCTGGCCGGCGAGCCCGTGCCCCCGCCGGTGCGCGTGGCCGATGCCGAGGCCCTCGCGGTCGCTGCGCGCCACATCGCCGCCGAACCGCCGGCAAC
>NZ_MOWM01000094.1 GCF_016082275.1 Variovorax sp. E3 | reverse complement strand
CCCCCAGCCGAGGCCCAGGCCCAGGCCCCAGACATTCGAATCGAACTGCGGCGTGGACCGACGACGATCGCGGTCATTTTGTCGGGTGGTGCGGCCAACGACTGTGCGCTCTGGATGCGCGAGGTGCTTCGATGATCCGCATCGACGCGATGTGGCTGGCGGCGGACCCCATCGACATGCGCGCCAGCGCCGAGCGCCTGTTGGCGCGCGTCGTGCAAGTCTTGGGCGCAGCGCAGGCGCACCATGGCCAGCCGCCACCTCTGCTCAGGGTGGTGCAGATAGTGGGCTACGCAATCTCGCGCAGCATCGACGCCACGCTGGCCCTGGCCGAGTGCGGCCGCAGGGCGTTTATGGAGAGTGCGCATGCTTTCAGGCTCTCGTGGGCGCAATGCGTCTTAGTGCCCCCCTTGGCCACGGCGAATTGCGATGGGCGTCTTGCGAAGATGACGCCATTTTTTCTTCAAGAAGCTGATACGGCCTGAGCTCCAATGACAAGCCGAAAAGCTTAATACCGTCGAGCGGCGCACTGGCGTCGCATGTTCTCAGGGAGAGTGCCGGCGGGATTGAAGTCTCGTGATCGAACCGCTCTTCAGGCGGCAGGCAGGCAAACGCTTGCGTCGGCCTCAACGCGCGCTTCGGTGGATCCGCGTGGTGATCTGCAGCGTGGCCTGCGCGACCGATCCTTCGTTGCGGCAAGAAAGCCAGTTCTGCCGGGCCGCCGCAAGATCGAAGGCTTCGGTGCTGTTCACGTGATCTTCCTTGGAGTTGATCACCACGCTGCTGAGTCCCTTGGGCCGAGCCTGTGCGCGGGCCCAGGATATGTCAGGCGCGGTAACTACCGCAACGTGCAAGTCCGGGATCTGAACCTGACGATCGAGGTTCATCGCAAGGATGTCTGCGAAGGGAACGGTCCTGCGAAAAGCGGCATCCGAGGGGTACCAGCGATCCATCAGGACAACGCTGCCCGCCGCCTGTTTACACACGATGTTGTTGGTGATCCAGGAACGTCCCGCGGCCAGGCGCTCGCAGACCAGTGATTCCAGGTCCCGGCTCGGATGGGCGGTGAGCGCCTTGATGAGCCCGAGGGTCTCACTTCTGAAAGGATCCAGCTCTTTTTCGCACAGCGACACGACCTGGTAGCGGCCGTCCTCCCTCAGCGCCGCCGCGACCGCCTCAAGCACCGTCGTCTTGCCAGTCGCTTTGGGTCCGTCAAACGAGACGAAGAATGCGCCGCTCATGCGGCAGCCCCTTGTTCAGATCGATCCCGGGCTCTGGCCACCTGCGATGGCTGGCCACTGATGCTCCCATCGCGATACAGCGATATTCCGACGCATCCGCTGGCGCGCGCATCCTGAATGGCCGCAGAGATCTCCTCCACGGTGCTGCTCGGCGGTAGGTTGATCGTCTTGGATATGCCGCCGTCGATGAATGCCTGGAACGTGGCCTGGGTGCGAATGTGATCGCTGGCCTTGAGGTCATGTGCGCGGACCATCGCTCGTCTGACGCCACTGGGTATCAGCGCCAGTTCCTCGGGCGAGGCGCCCTGAACCAGGGCCTCGGTAATCCGGGCGATCTCGGCGCTGCCAAGGCCGTTCTGCTGCAGCAGGCGGCGCAGGGTGGGCTGCATCTGGTGAATGACCCGTCCTTCGACGGTCTGGCGAATCACATAGCTGAAGATCGGCTCGATGCCACCCGAGACGTTGGCCAGGAGACTGAGTGTTCCATTGGCGGCAATGGCCATCAAGGATGCATTGCGACGCGGCGCTTCGCCTGCGCGCAGCAGGCTCGAATCGCAGCTCCCCCGGCTGACTGCCAGCCGCTCGCTCGTGGTTCTTGCCGTGCTTTGGACCAGCCCCATGATGCGGGTGGCGACGGACAAGGCTTCGGGCGTGCCGTATCGCACGCCCATGAGCAGGAGCGCATCGGCGTACCCCATCACACTGATACCGATCTTGCGGCTTTGAAGGCATCGCGCGGCGACGACGGGCGATGCGTGGTCCTGGATGTCGTGCAGGTTGTCTAGGCAATGAACCGCCATGGCGACAGCCTCCTTGAATCGGGCGTCATCGAACGCGCCGTCGCTCACGAACCGGGAGGCGTTCAGCGAACCGATCAGGGAGGATTCGTTCTCCCGCAGCAAGGATTCCCCGCAAACGTTCAGGATCAGTCGCTCCCCATTGGGGGACCTCAAGGATTTGTGCTCACCGAATGCGATCGCCGGGCGGCCGTTGCTGTGGATCGATTGGCAGAGATCGGCCCAGATGGAGACGGCCTTGGGGTCCTGGCGTTCCAGCGCGACAAAAACGCAGCGTCGAGCTCGACGTTGGTGTGCGTGATCTCCAGAGCGCTGCTCATGTCAATGAAGCGCGTGACCATCGGATGATCCACGTGAAGCGTCACGGCGCTGTGGGCCTTTCGTTTGCGCGTCGGGTTGCGTTGCGCGGTCTGTGTCTCGATGAACCGCGTCATCGCGACGGGATCGGCAACCGACGTCAAGTCGTAGCCGATGCCCCCGCAGCCATCGTGGATCTTGCCCGCGATCTCCATGGATTGCGCATCCACCGGCGGCGCGAGAACATGGCATGCGAACAGGTTGATGCCGCTGTCGTGCTCGCTGTTCATCATGACCGGGGAATTGGGCATGAACGCCCCGTCGTGCACCAGCGCATGGAGCTGGTCAGCCAGTGCAAGGGCTTCGGTCTCGGAGACATGCCGGCGTTCCACCGTCGTGAACATTCGGACCACGCGACGCGCTAGGTCGCTCCAGTCCGCTTGAGCGGATTGCTCGAAGAAGCGAGGGGCCAGGATGCCGAGGTACGGGTTGTCTACGGCCCAGCTTGGAGCCGCAGTATCAGCGGCGCGATGAACAGTCTGATCCATATATTTGGCATGGGGTCCGAGGCCGAGGCCCAAAATCCCTGAGAGGTTGTATCGGCGGTGGCCGAAAAAGTGGCGCCCGGGGCGTCCTGTCTACTAAGGAAAGGCAGGCGCTTGTTGGGCGTCCATGGCGCAGGGTGTGTTCTGTCTACGCTCGCTGACGAGGTGGGCGCCGCAGCTTCGGCTTGAACCGATCAAAGCGAAGCGCAAGCCCATGGTGGGTCATGTCGATGATGTTCGGTGGAGGGGCCACACCTTGGAAGAGCAGCAACTGGTAATACGTTGTGATCATCGCGAGGACCGTTTCCTTGAAGTCGCGGTGGCGCTCATAGATGGTCCGCGCAGTGATTTCAAAACCGCGGGCGCTCATGCCTTCGGAGATCAATTGCGTCAAGGAGCCTTCGTTGAATTCATCGGCATAGATGGGTCTTTTCCGGTCCTGAAGCCGGTGCAAAATTTCTACGCCGCCCCCGCACATCATCCCGGTCCAACTGGCCAGTGACCCTTGAAAAAATCGGAATCGCAGCGCATACGTGTTCAGATGGGTAAAGAAGCGCTGAATGCTGGCAGGGTTTTCTAGTTCGCCGAGGTCGACTCCAGGAATGCGATGATTCAGCTCCGGCTTGCTGAGGACCTCCATGCGCTTGATCTCTTGCTGAAGCAGAAGATCTCTTGATTCTTGTGGCGTCTCCTTGGCGATCACATGCAGGCCGGAGCTGGCCAGGACATCCAGCCGTGCCGTGCGCCAGTTGTGATCACGATGCAAGTCGAATTCGCACATCAATGCCAGGCGCTGCAGGAATTCAGGCTGATACCTGGACTTCAATCCAACGCCAGGGTGCTTGCTGCTGTCCAAAACCCCCATCTTCGCCAGCCAGGTGAAGCAGTCGATCGGCGCTGGCATGAACTCGAAGGCGAACATGCGATCCACCAAACGGAACCTCACGGTCGCTGGTGCCTCACGGTATTTCTCCAGCAGCGCGTTGGTGATCTCAATGACCAGCTGCGTGTCGCTTTGGTGGGACAAGCTCGCTGCCGCGAGCACCATGCCCTGAAAAAATTCGAGCGTGTAGCGCTCTGTCTCCTGGAATCCCTCCTCGCTCATGGCCTCGGGCAGCGCGGGCAACTTGTCCGGATAGGCTTCTCTGAGCCGCAACAGGGAATCGGACAGCTCGATTTCCATCATGCACAAGACACAGTGCTTGAGCACTTGCCGATGGACGCCAGTGATGCCCTTGCCCGTCAATTCGCGATCGAGGTCCGCAGCGAGTTCCTTGAGCCAGACAAGTTCTTCCTCAAAGAGGCAGAACACCAACACCTGATTGAAGAACAGCTTGTCGATCAGGTCCAAGCCTGCGACGTGAGAGGCTGCGATTCGGCCCAAAATCGTGCTCCAAAGAAAAAGAGGTGAGCTCTTGCTCGCGAATCTGGTCTGATGTGCTTGGCGCTATTCGGCCCGGGACGTGAACGCCGCCGCCGCACCAGACACTCCCGCACCCACTGCGCGCCGGCGGCGGCCACCACGGTGGTGCCGGCGGCCATGCCGCCGCCACCGACGGCCAAGGCACCGCCACCCAGTGTCGCCAAGGACGCGTTGGCCAGTGCTGCGCCGGACAGCGTACTAATGGCCGTACCGGTACTGGCCGCGCCGAGCAGGCCCGCGGTCCCCACCGCCGCCGCGATCGGGCCGGCAAACGCCAGCGCAGCGCCGCCGCTGGCCACGGTCGCCACGCCAATGGCGATGGACTTAACGGGGTTTTCCGCCACGATGTCCACGACAGAGCCGATAGCGTCTGAAGTGGCATCCACGATGTCGCGCACGAAATTGAACAGACCCATGATTTCCTCTTGTTTGGAGCAGACAAGACAGCCTTCTCTGACCTCCTGCTGGCAATCGTAGGAGCTGGTCACTGCTGGGTCTATTGGTGATTCGAGTGTACCGTTTTACACACCCGAGACCGTCGATACTTTGATGGATCAGAACCATCGACCGGTTGCGTCCGCCGTCCGAAGCGGTCATCGTCGTCCATCGGTGACCGACCGGTTGTAGCCGGATTCTGCCGGTCTGGCATCGTTTCAATATGCTCAGTCGTGAAAGAGGACGTGCGCGCTGATGTCAGGATGCTGGCGTTCAATTTCGTGCAACCACTTCGACAACTTGACGCTTTCATCCCGGTAGCGCGCGGCCAAACGGGGAAGACCTGCGACGGGGATTCTTCCCGCTAGCTCGGGGTTTGGGCGCGCCGTGATGATCTCACTCAAAAACTCCCACGTGAGCTCTCGGTCACGAGGCAGACGGTCTGCATGGGGGGCGCCGAACGCGCGGCCACGAGTTCATCGCTCATTCGCAGCGAAACTGCACCTCAGCGGAGGCATATGTTCCGAGGCCGGAGTCCTTCGACGTCGGGTTCACTGGGACCGAGCACTTGCCGCTTTTCGCGCAGAACTCGGACGCCTCCTGGAAGAGCTCGGCCTTGACCTGGCCGCCGTTAAAGGTCGCCATGCTGCCCGGTTTGGAAGACATGTAGATGCCGTCACCGGTCTGCACCATGCCGGTGGTACCGTGCGCACCGCGCACCGCGCACCGCGCACGCGACGCCTTGGCGTGCCAAGATGGTGAAAGCGTCCAATCTTGAGTCCTCAGCGGAATTCATGTCCGATGGACGTGATTGCGGTATGCAGAATGGTTTTTTCAGCGCGCGCGGAGATCGGACTCGCGTCCAATTGCAACGGGAGAAAAGAGGGGCCGATGAAGACAAAAACGGCGCACAGGTTTCCGCGCTGGCTGAGGTTCCGTGAGGCGGTGGTTGTTGCACTGGCCCGCCCCGCCGCGCCGGTTGGCCGGTATCTCTCCTACGTCGAGGCGTTCGACGATATAGCGTCGAAATTGCTGACGCATGCGACGGACGTTGCTGAAGCCCGCCGACCGATGAATGGGGAGATCTTCAGCGAACTGGGGGCGCTGGCCAAAGAGATAGCGTTGGCGAGCATGCTGGACCGCACTCCACTGGAGCCGTACTTCTCGATCGCACACATCCTGCGCGATGCCCTGCGGCAAAGCGGCCTGGTTCCCACCGTGTGCGCCAACGACGAGAGATGGATAGACGCCATTCAGATCGCGCTGACCTACAACGAACGCAAGGACCCGCAGTTGGGCGGAGCTGCACAGATGCAGGCAGCAGACATCACCTTCGCGAACGCCGTGCATTTTTTCAACACAAAAGGCATCCGTCTGCCACTCTTGGGCGATCAGGTCATCGTGGGCTCCGACGGCGTCTGGTCAGCCCTCGCGGCCACTGCTGCCAGTCCGCTGGCGGCCCTCGGTGACACCGGTGCGATGGCATACATGAACGCCTGGTTGTCTGCCCGATTCGACCCTGTGCTGGGTCGTGTGCGCCTTCATCCCACGCCGGATGCGATGGGGTGGAAGATGGATCGTTCGCTGCCCTGCGGGCATTTGTACCGCAGCGCTCTCGGGGTGCTGGGGCGCGAGCGAGACCGCGGCCGGCCGCTGGCACGCCCGCGTCCATCGGCGTGTCGGCAATGCATTTGGCGGCACTCTACGAGGTCGAGCCGTTCTCGATCTATGAAACGATTTTCCCACCGTATCCGACGCGGGGCCTCGAGGCGCTGATGCGGGTCGTCCTCTACGACGAACTGTTCACCGTTCCGCAGTGCAACCCGGGGCACATGGAGCGTCTCATCGAGGACCTGTTCGCGGAGGTATTCAAGGCCGATAGGATTCGGGGGCAAGGGTGGGCGCATGAGGATGCGATCGGGCTTTGGCAAGTCCTGCTGTCCCTGGCGTCTCCAAGTCCCACAGCTACTTTCGTCAAGCGTTCGCAATTGAGACTTCGGTTGGCCCAAAGGGTCGGACCTGCTGCCTGCGAGGCCCTGATGGACGCATTCGTTCTTTCCAGACCCAATCGCAACTATCGCGTGCCTTCAGATGCGATCGGCGCGGACACCCGCGAGTGTGCCATCGTGCTGGCATCGGGTGACCGCTACTGGATCGCGCCTCGACCGTTTCTCGGGCCCGCGTTTTTCGCACGTCTGGTCGGCCTCTATGCGAAGCTCGACAAGGACATCAACACAAAAATCGGGGTCGCGTTTGAAGCGCAGATGCTGGCGCGCATGAAGCGGTTGGGCATCGAATGCCGACGCGCCGAGGTCTTGGGGTCGAAGGGGAAGACCGCCGGTGACATCGATCTGCTCCTGGAGACGGACAAGGTCGTTGCGCTCTTCGAGTTGAAGAAAAAGGGGCTGACGCGCAAGACAAACGCCGGCGACGGCCTGCAGTTGGCTGCAGATCTCGCTCGCGGCTTGGTGCGCGGTGTCAACCAGCTGGCGAGGCATGAGATCGCCTTGAGGCGCGACGGTGAGTTGCGACTGTCCGATGGGACCAGGCTTCGCTTGGACGGGCGACGCGTCGTAAAGTGCGTGATCTCTCTTGCGGACTACGGAGGCTTCCACGATGGCGCCGTCCTCCGGAACATGATGCGGTCGTTTGTTCGGATGAGGCTGGAAGCGGGGCCTGCACTGAACTGCGAGCAAAAGGCCGACCTTGAGGTGGCGAACAGGGCGTTGACAACGTTGCAGAGCCAGTCCGTTGAATTCGCAAAACTCCTGCCGGATGCAGCCGAGGTCGATCTGTTCGACAACCTGTTGTTCCACAATGTTTTCTTCGTCGAGCATCTGCTGCTGACCGAGAAAACGGCAGAGTCACTCCTGCAAAAACTACTGATCGGAAATCGAATGGTGACCGGATCGCGGGATGCCTTCGTCGAGAGTGCCTTGCTCGACGCCGGCCGCCAGGAGCGCAGTTAGGACCGGTCGATTCGACTCACGCCGCGCGGTGCCGGTCATCGGGCAGGAGCGTAGGACCAAGCAGAAGAAGGGCGAGCGTGTTGTCGATGCCTGGATAGCGCTGGCGGTGCAGACCTACGTGCACTTCGACGCTCAAGATTTCGACGACGCTGTGCAGGCCATCTCCGAGCGACCCCTGGGCGACGACAAGGAAGTCGCGCTGACGCTGGCCTACAGGATCTACTTGCACGCAGACAGCCAACCTGAGCGCCTCAAGAAATTGAAGGCCTCCGTTGCTGCTGACAAGCACCTCAAAGCCCGACTGGCTGGCATGCTGAAGCCGCCCAAGAAGGATGCCGCGTGGAAGCGCATCGAGCTCGAGAACAAACGCTGGAGCCGCAAGGCCGAGGCTCACAAAGCGAGGGAGGAAAAGGCACGCTTGGAGGCCCCCGCAAAGCTGGAGGCTCAACTGGAGACGCTGCGCGACTCAGGCTTCAAGAATCCGGCGGACGTGTCCAAGTCGCAGCGCTACCTGTACGACCGGATGCGGAACTTGGAGGGGGACAAGAGCTCACGGTGGAGCATCGGGAACTGGCGAGACCTGGAGCCTGAGTTTGGTCCCAGGACGCCTCGGGCGTTCCGCCATGGCATGGTCCGCTTCTGGCGCCGGTACACGCCGAAGCTGGCCTCTGAAGGCGCCGTGCAGGGCTCCACGCCGTTCGCTGATCTCTTTGGCCTGGCTGGCCTGACCATCGAGGCTGCGGAAGATCCGACGTTCGCATGGCAGCTGACCGCTGCCGAAGCTGCGGTGGCGTTCCGCTACGCGATGCACGAACTCAACGGGTTTCCACCCTGGTTCGCGGCGCTGTCGTCTGCCCATCCTGACGTCGTGAAGTCGATGGCGCTGACCGAGGTCGATCTCGAGTTGCAGAGTGACAAAGAAGGCGCGCCCAGCCAGTACATCATCTACGACCTGAGCAGGGTCGGAGATTGGCTCTGGGACAGAGTCGCTCCTGACATCCTCAAGCTGCTGCGCACTCACCCGCCCAAAGGCATCGAGCGGCTGCAGCACATGGTGGACATCGTCTTGGCCTCCAACCTGCCCGACGCGTCGCTCGCTGCGCTTTCTGCTGAGAAGCTGGCAGCCCGCGGCGACCCGAGACGGCTGGCGCTCTGGGCCGCTGTGTGGACGGGCGTTGACCCCGATGCGGCCATCGACGCGGTAGAGGGCCATATGGCGGCCCTGGATGACGCGAAAAAGCGCACCGTCTTCACGATGACCTATGTCACCCACCTGCTCGGTGGCCGGCGCATGGCATCGCGCGTGCGCAAGGCCTTCCGGACGCCCGCGGTGTTGAGGCGGCTTTACATCCTCGTCCATGAGTACGTCCGGTCCAGCGACGACGTTGAACGCGCCAACAAAGGGGTCTACTCACCCGGCCTACGCGACAACGCCCAGGACGCACGCGAACAGCTGGTGAACATCTTGGGCGATATCCCGGGGCGCGATGCGTACCTGGCATTGAAGGATATCTCCGAACGCCACCCGGAACCCAACGCGCGCCCTTGGTTCATGCTCCGAGCCCGAGCCCGAGCCCGAGCCCGAGCCCGGGCCAAGGCCGAGGCCGAGGCGGACAGCGAGCGTCCGCTATGGACTGCCACGCAGGTCAGCCAATTCGACATTGAGTACGAGCGCGTGCCGGCCAATCATCGCGAGCTCTTCGACCTGGCTGTGTTGCGCTTGCTCGACTACAAGCATCACCTGAAGGACGGCAACGACAGCACCGCCAGCGTGGTGATCAACGCCGAACGAGAGACCGTTCTCCGAAACCTGATCGGCGCCTGGTGCAACGACCGTGCGCGCGGGCGATACGTGATTCCGCAGGAACTGGAGCTGCCCGATGCAAAGAGGCCCGACCTCTGGTGGACCTGTACTGCTTTCAACGGCCCTGTGCCGACAGAGCTGAAGATCGCCGACAACTGGTCAGGTCCCGAGCTCTTCGAACGACTGGAAAATCAGCTCGCGGGCGACTACCTGCGTGACGACGCATCCGTCCGAGGAATCTACCTGTTGGTCTGGCGTGGTATGCAGAAACGCTGGCAGCTACCGAACAAGAGATGGGTCAACTTCGCTGGGCTTGTAGAGGCCCTTCACGATCACTGGGCGTCGGTGACCAGTGCGCACCCCCGCGTCGAAGAAATCAAGGTCATCGGCATTGACTTGACCAAGCGCGCGATCGCCCCGGCTCCTGCCAAGAAGGCTTCGGCGAAGAAGGCTCCGTCGAAGAGTTCGCTCTGAACCAGAAGTCCAAGGCCACGCTGCAGGGCAATCAAGAGCCGGAAAATCCAATTTAAAAATGATTAGAAAACCGGGTCGAGATCAGCACCGTGAAGGTGATGCTCGACTTCATTCTCAAAGCGAGCTTTTGAATCAAATGGGCGTTGCGAAGATCACAGCTGCGCCTGCCCCCAAAACCGATTCATCTGACGCGTACGATCGTCATCACCAATCCGCAAAAACTGCCTGAACGTAGAACACCATGCCGCCCTTGCTTGCCAAAACTCTCGGCGGATTGTCTCCCGCATACTATTTCCGTCAGTTCGTGTTCGGCCTGTGCTTTGCCGTGTTCATCTTGTTTATGGCCAGCCGCTCACCTCAGGCGATGCCGATCGGTATGGTGTTCTTCTTGGTCGTGAACACACTTCTCTATCCCTATGCGCGCTTCGCTTATGAGGGCGTGGTCAATTTCCTTCTGGGCGAGAACAGGTTCTATGTGAATGCCATCCTCCTGCTCTTCGTGAAATTGCTTACGATGCTGTTGTGCTGGGCCTTCGCCATCTTCATTGCACCCGTCGGCTTGATCTACCTGTACGTTCATCACAGCAAGGCAACGCGCCAGAGCTGAGCTGCTTGCCTGTTCCTTCGCCCGCATTCGCAGACTCGCATGCCCAAGGGCACCGCGAATTCAAAGTCCTCTTCGTTGCCTTGTGTGCTCGTCCGACGGGTGGTGGTGCAGTTGAAGCGAAGCGGTATCGCAAAGAGGCTCGATACATGCGAGAACCTCGAATGACAGCGTTCTCATCCTCAAGACTACGCGGCACGGTGCGAAGTCTTCGATTTCATCGTGGCATGGATTCTGAGCGTCTCAGTCAGTCGACGGGATCTAAAGATCAGCCCAAGCGAAGCATCGATCCCCCTGGTCTGATCGGCAGGTAGTCTTACTCGGCCGCCGGCTTGGTTCGCAATTCTTTCTTGTATCGCTTCATCAAGGAGCTCACTAGCTCCGACGGGTCTACCTCAAGCCCATTGCACAAGCAGATGAGACTGGTCAACGAAGGGCTTGTGGTGGCAGTTTCTAATTTGGCAATGAATGTGCGATTGAGGCCCGAGGCAAATCCGAGCTCTTCCTGATTGAACCCACGCACAGCCCGCCGAGCTTTTAGCTCGGCCGCAAAGGCTTTCAGGAGCGCGGGATCTTGCGTTGATCGCATACGACGAATCTCGTCGCATGCACTTCTTTATGCACCCGCTTGTATGGTACATAATGAACTCATCGCCTGCGTTTCGGGCCAAGCGAAGGGATTGCCTCTCAAGCAGATTGCCGCAGATGCCGATTCAAAGCTTTTGCCGTTGCCTACGAATCCAAATGTCCCGACTAGTCGCTTCTCCCTTGCCTACAAGCCGGTCGCTTCGTCTGCCGGCGTCGGTGACGCGCGCCCGGCCGCGGAGGCCGGCGCCTGTCGTGCGCAGCGCGTCCGCGTCGCGTATCGGCGAGCAGGTTCGTGCGCTTCGCATGGCGGCGGGGCGGTCCGGGGGAGATTTGGCCTGCGCATCGGGGGTGTCGCGTTCGATGCTCTCGCGCATTGAGCACGGGTTGGTCTCACCTTCGGTGGAGACGCTGGAGCGCATTGCTCGGGGCCTGGATGTGCCGGTCTCGCGCTTCTTCGGCGACCAGGCACGCCGCACGGACTTCTGCCATGTGCCTGCGGGGCACGGCCTGGTGGTTGAGCGGGTCGGGGCGGTGGCGGGCTACCGGTACGAGCTGCTTGGGCACTCGCTGTCGGGCAACCTGTTCATCGAGCCCTACCTGGTCACGCTCTTGCCCGAGGCCCAGCCCTATGTGACCTTCCAGCATCCGGGCCTGAAGCTCATCTACCTGCTGTCCGGGTCGGTGAGGTACCGCTACGGGTCCAGGGTGGTGTCGGCGGGGGCAGGGGACTCGCTGCTGTTCGATGCGACGGCGCTGCACGGGATCGAAGCGATCGGCGAGGAGGCCGTGAGCTATCTGTCGGTGGTGTTCACGCTACGAGAGTGACTAGGCGGCGATAAGGTTCGCATGGGGCTTCGGACTGGCCCGCTGAGGAGCGCCGCTGCGTCGGGCCGTTTTGCCATGTGGGCGTCGCTCCACTCAAGCTCGGAGTGCACCAGCGTCGCCGCCTGGCCTGGATGCATCGTGAGCGTTCACGCGCCCACCGGCGCCTCTTGCTTGATGGGAGGCGGAGCGGTGGGCCATGCACGCTTGCATCGAGCGCCAATCCGGACGCCGTTCGCGTTCACACCTTTGGCGCGAGGCTTTGCGAGCGCTCCAGATCGACGAAGCGAGCTCAACGTAGCCACCGTGTTGAACGGCTACCTGGGAGCGCCCCGGCAGGGGGAATGGGTTCTTGGACCGATCCAAGGGGGTCGAGGATCGCATGGGCAAGCACCAAGCATTCCCAGAAGGGTCGTCGGAATGAGCGGGCATCGATCTGAGCGAACTCCGCCTCGGTGGCCTGCGCGCGTGCATCCAGTCTGTCAAGGAAGGCGGCCGCATGGCGTGCCATCCAGGGAAGCGCGACCTCGATGGCCTCAGGCTCGAACGTGGCCACCGCACACAGGTCGAAAAGGTCGCGCGCCTTGGCCTGGTCGCCGCGATGCCACATCTTCTTGGCGATGATCTCCGCGGATGTTTCCACGCGGATCGGGCGTCCCTGGTAGTCGACGATCTCGAAGTTGGGCTGCGTCAGCGGGGCGCCGACCACCACGTCGATTTCTCCCGCCGGCAACTGGAGTTTGACGAATTCGGCATTTTCCTCGTAGTCGCTGGTGAGCTCCTCTGCGGGGCCGCCCAAGCGCGGATTCACATGCCCCAAGTACTGCAGGTCGGGCACGAAGAGATCAATGTCCTTGCTGAAGCGATGGTCGAAGCGAAGCATGAGGACGGTGCCGCCGCCGAAGGTCCATTGCGGATCGACCGTGACCTTCTCCAGGTGCGACATCAAGCCCAGCGCCTGGGGCCAAAGGCTGCGCCAGGGGCCTTTGCGCGTGAAATCGACCTTCGTCATTGCCACAGAGGTCTGAAGCACTGCAACTCGTGCGCCAGGCGACGCATCTGGTTCCAGATATGAGGCTTCGGGATGCCATCCTCGGTGTGGATCTCGTCCACCACCTTCGCAAGCAGCGAGACAGGCGCTTCATCCAGAAGGACCTGAAGATGAGGTCGGACCCCTTGTGGCGCCTCTCCCGCGACGAGTGCCGCCTTCAGTTGTCTGGCGGTCATGACCGGTTTGTAGCTCACGCTGGCCGTGGCCGCGGCGCGTTCAAGCGCCGAGCGGGCGGGCAGGGCCGTCTTGTGCAGCGGTGCGGCGGTCGTACCACTCCATGCAACGTGCATCGACAGGCCGATCGACTCGAGCAGCGCCATCGCTTTCGAGATGCTGAGGTTACCGATCGACTGCTTTTCCACGGCGATCACGGTCGAGCGTGAAAGTCCACTGAGGCGCGCGAGGGCGTCCTGGGTGAGACCCATCTCCGATCTGCGAACGCGAACCGCGTTGCCAATTTCATGCAGCGTTGACATGTCGGTATTTTCGCAGAAGCGGTGCGGCATGTGCAATATATTCGACATTGGCGACATGCGGGGGATGAGCCGCGAGCAGTCCGCGGCTCCAGCGACGTGTTTGGCAAGCGATCCGATCGCCGATGGCGCCAGTGGCGGCAGACGGTCCTCGCGTCAGGTGTTGAATTGGGATCGCCTGGAACGCGCGTCCCTTTGGCGTCATCCACTTGAGCTCCGATCGACCATTGAGGATGGAACTGCTGTTTCACTCCACATGGAATTCCCCAGTGTTTGTTTCATTCACCCTGGAATCTAGCCGTTAAATTCCGGCGTCGGTACCCACGCACAGGTAGCAGGACTACCGACTTCCTCGGGCCCGATCTCGACGGTTGCGCGACCGGCTACAGTCGGCCCAACTGCGGTCTCTCGGACCCAGCTTTCAACGAAAGGGATTCGATGCCGTTTGATGTTGCTGAGCGCTATGTGCAAGCTGCAGAGGAAGCGTTGGGCATCAGCCTTCCGGCGTCATATCGGCTGGCCATGATGAGACGCAATGGAGGTTTCATTGCAACCGAGAACGACCACTGGGACTTGTACCCCATCGCAGATGACTCCGATAGAAGGCGGCTCGCTCGTACTTTCAATGGCGTTGTTCCTGAGACGGAGCGTGCAAGAACCTGGCATGGGTTTCCCTCAACCGCCGTTGCACTGGGCGGCAATGGTGGGGGTGACAAGCTCGTCTTGATCATGGGCGGCGGATGCCTTGGGCCAGAGGTCTTCATCTGGAGGCATGAGACGGGTGAGTTGCTCCGCGTCGCCGACGACTTCGGTGACCTTGTGCCTCCCTGTCTCTGACGGCCATACGCCGCCGTTCGGCGCGGATGAGCGAGCGACAGCGTGTTGGGCGCGTGCCCATGGTCAGCACGCGCAAGACTTCCTGGGCGAATGGCGCGGCGCGCTCGTGTGTGACGACTACTCCGGCTACCGCCGCGCGAAGTGCTCACGGATGACAGCGTGGCGTTGGTCACCAGGGCAGCGGCGCTGCCTCGCCGTTGGCATGTTCGCCGTAGTACAGCGACGGCAGGAAGCGCGAGAGGTACGTGAACTCCGAGTAGCAGTGGCGCAGCAGCCCTAGGCCGAGTTCGTCGGGCAGATCGACCGCCGGCTGCGCGCTCGACTGACCCAGCAGGAAGCGGCTGCGCAGCACGCAACCGAAGGGCGTGTCGCGGGCCAGGTGCACCATCTGGCCATCCTGCGGATCGCCGTTGGCGTCCAGCTGGATGTGCTCGCCAAAGCCGATGCGCGCATAGACCGCGGCAGAAGCGCGCTTCTGCGCGAAGGCCAGGTCGAGCTGTTCGGCGTCGAACAGCTCGTGTGGGTCGTGGAACTTCAGTTGCGCTGCCACCGG
The DNA here is from genome assembly GCF_016082275.1 of Variovorax sp. E3. Classification (GTDB taxonomy): domain Bacteria; phylum Pseudomonadota; class Gammaproteobacteria; order Burkholderiales; family Burkholderiaceae_C; genus Variovorax. Next base: position 14,007 of record NZ_MOWM01000094.1, on the reverse strand, counting down.
CGGAATGTCGGCCAGCGACTCCACCGCGCGGATCGACGCGCCGATGTAGCTTTCGCCCTTTTTCCAGTGCTTGTCCCAGCCGCGATGTTCGACGTGGTCGTGCGGATGCCACCACTTGATGTGCTGCGTGGTCTCGAAGAACTTGAACCACCAGTCGAGCATGCGGCCGGTGCAGCCGTGAAGATCGGTGCGCACCGCCACGACAAGGCAGCCGCTGGACAGACGGGAGATGCCCGTCTCCAGCCGCAGGGGCCCGATCTGCAGGAGGTCGTCGATGCGGGAAATCTCTGGATGGAAGGGATGCTGGATCATGTGTTTTCCGATCATTTGGTGAAGAAGAAAATGATCTTATATTAAAGAAACGTTTGACGTTTCGTTATGTTGGACAATATCCCACAGAAGGCACTGCAACAAAGGACCGCATGGAACACGCTACGAACCCCACCGCCCGGCCACGCGGGCGCCCGGCAAGGCCCGAGCACGAGATGGGCGAGGCCGCCGTGGCCGCCGCCACTTGGCTGCTGCTGAACGAAGGCTATGCCGCCACGACGATGGAGGCCGTGGCCAAGCGCGCCGGCCTTGCCAAGAAATCGCTCTATCGGTTAGCGGCCAACCGCGAAGACCTGGTGGCGCTGGTGGTGCGCAGTTGGACCGAAGAGTTCAAGCCCGTGCTGGCAACCGAAGTCCGCTCGCAAGCGGACGTGTTGCCCGCGCTGGCGGAAATACTGCGGGTGATCGCGGCGCGCGTGCTGTCGGCCGATGCCGTCGGCCTGTTCCGCCTGCTCACCACCGACTTTCCGTCCAAGGCGGACCTGCTGGAGGTGTACGAGCGCAACGGCATCGAGCGCGGCCGGCGGATGCTCTGCGACTGGCTCAAGCGCCAGCGCAAGAACGGACTGCTGCAATTGAAGGAGCCTGAAGCTGTGTGTGATCTGATGCTCTCGATGGTCATCGCCGAGCCCTTGCGGCAGATGGCGCTGGGCGTGACGCCGCCGGTGCCTCGTGGGACCCGGCGCAGCGCATCGAGGCGGCGCTCCGGCTGATGAACGGCGAGGCGTTCTCGGTGAGACGGGCGCCTAGCAGGCTGCTGAAATACCGTGCTCGACGCAGCCGTCAGCCGGTCTGGGGCGTTGTCTTTGAAGAGCCACGAACCCGTTGCAATACGCGGGCATCTGCATCAAGCACCCACGGATTCATGCGACTTGTCGCGTTCGCTGCCGCACGGACGAACGCTTTGGTTCGCCCTATCTTTGCATCAAGGGTTGTTTGCCTTGGAGGCTGCGACGGTCGACATGGTGTGTGCGACCGATGCAGAAGCGGCGGTTGCCGTCCGCATGCCTGGGAAATGCTGATCAATAGGTCGCGGCAGGCACGGCCCGTGCGTGCGTGCGGCAGGGGCCTGAAGATTGAAAAATTGAAATCCGCACTGTCCGCTTTTCCTCCGCTCCATCGAGACCGACCTATCCAGGTGCGTTGATCTAGGAATTCTGAATGTCCAGTAGGGGGTGAATTTTCGAAATTCTGATGCTCGTGGTCATCAGACACGGTGACCATGTTCCCGGATTGCGCGCTCAAATGCACCGGAATACGCACCAGCAGGACGGTCACCGCCAAATCTCGGCTTGCTACCTGGATAGGCACAGGTAGGTTGAAGAATGGAAGTATTGACTAGGTGAGCCAAGTTGTACGCAATCAAGCCCGCGCGGCTGTTGAAGTTTCGAGGAGCGCCGTGGCGCAGTCGAAGGTTGGCGCAGTGGCCTAACCCACAGTTGGCACCAACAGAGCGCCGTTCGCCAGCACCAAGCACCTGATCCTGGGCAACGCCCGGTTGCTGGTGAGACACACGAGGGGGGCGCGCGGAGTTCAGGCTGGCCGTGATGGCCTACAACCTCAAAAGGGGGTTCAACATGACGGGCGCGGCCTGGATGCATCAGGCGCTGTGGAGCTGGGGCCCTTGTTGCATCCGGTGGCTCCAAAGAAAAATGCCCCACTATCGCGGGGCATCTTGGATCAAGCGGCCGGCTGACTATTTGTACAGCCTGCTGCGGCGCGCTTGTCGACTCTGTGAATCCAGCTTAAGCGGCAGTGTTGCGTTCGGCTTTTTGTTTGGCAGCGCGGTCACGCGCAATCGCAGCGGACGACTCCATCAAAGCCTTCTGCTCTTCCGATGCTTTCGAGATCACCTTCGCATAGATCTTCTTCTTGTCCGCAGACGAGGTTTCACGCACGAAACGCGAAAGCGAAGTAACTTCGACAAGGTCAGGATGATGGCGAAACAGGTTGAACATGGGGGCCTCAAGTCTAGGAGCGAACGATTTTTTCGACTTCTTCCTTGGAATATTTGAGCGGGGCGACGTGATTCAAGCTATCCACGTTCGCGTGGAAAAGCCTGTTTGTACCGTCGATGTTTTTTCAAGACTACATCAATTTTTGATAGCAGGGCCAAACTTTACCTTGAGCTCGTTGACGACGTCACGGGAAGCGAAAAACTGGTGCACAAAGCGCTCTGGCGGAATCCGTCTGCCTTCTTGGAGCTCCCTGGCTTTGACGAAGTTCCAAGCCTGCTCGGGGTCTTGGTAGACGTAAATAATCTGCACTGCCCGACCGTGCTTTATGCATCGGGCGACGTTTCTATCTGCAACGCCGAGGCTGGAGAGCGTTCCGTCTAGCAAAAAGCTCTGTTTTTGGCTGAAAGCCTTGTCGATCACTCGTTCGACCAAGCGGGACACGGCGTCCTGTACCAGCCATGAGTTCTGCCCTGTATAGCCGGGTATGTGAGCCCTGAACTCATCCGGATCGATCCGCAGAAATGCGCCCACTTCCTCGGCCAAGGCTTTTGACGCCTCAGTCTTGCCTGCTCCTGGAGATCCGGCCATGAACAAGGCGACCGGATCTTTTTCACCCGGGTATTTGTTCGCATCCGTGAACTCCGCCGCAAATTTGGTGCGGTTGCTCTTTGCCCAACGCAAAGCCGTGTCGTAGATGGCCTGTTCTTCAGGGGTGAGGTCGGGACGCATGGAGACGACTTTACTTGGAAGCACGCGGAACGAACCGCTCGAGGGCCGCGATGGTCTGCACGATGAGCGCAGTGTCTTCACGATGCCCGTCAGATCGTCCAGCAGGTTAACCGCCGGGACATCGAAGCCACGGCCGCCCGGCCGTCTTGGCACCTCCTGTCCGGAGAAAAGCTCGGCGCGCCATTCGTGGTGGCGATTGCGGCGCAGGCGATCTGGGCGGGCATGTGAGGAACATGCCGCTGACCGGCGTGGCGTTGGGCCTGCGACCGGGGAACCGGCGGACACGGAAACGCTATGCAGCGGTCACAATCTGACACATTTGCGGCATCCCGGTTGACGACCATCGGGGCGTCGGCGTAGCAAGCATTTCAGGCAGGCGGGGGCAACGGGATGGCACTTTTTCCGCAGGGCAAGACCACGGTACATGCACGGTGCAATGCCGGTGAGCGCAAGCTGTTCGAGGCGCTCAAGCGCCACCTGCCCGACGATCACATCGTGTGGCACGACCTGCCGATCGGCAATGCGGGGCTGCAGCCGGACTTCGTGATCCTGAGCCCGCGCCAAGGTTTGTTGGTGCTCGAGGTGAAGGACTGGAAGCGCGCCACCCTGGCCGGCGCCGACAAGCATCGCGTCCAGCTGAATGTCGAGCGGGGCCTTGTCAGCAGCGCACATCCGTTGGCGCAGGCTCGCCAGCATGTGCTGGCACTGGTGGACCGCATGCAGCGCGATGGCGCGCTGGTCGCAAGCGAAGGGCGCTTCCGGGGCAAGCTGCTTTTCCCGTGGGGGTGGGGTTGCGCGCTCGTGAACATGAAGCAGCAGGACGTGCAGGATCCGGCCTTCGCCGAGCTGTTCCCGCCCGAGCGCACGCTGCTGCGCGACGATCTGGCCGACGAGGTCGACACGGAGGCGTTCAGCCGGCGTGTCTGGTCGATGATGCAGGTGAACTTCCCGCACACGCTGACCATGCCGCAGCAGGACCGGGTGCGCTGGCACCTGTTTCCCAGCTTGCGGGTCACCCCGCAGCAGGAGCCGCTGGGTCTCGATGCGCCGCAAGGCGACGGTGCCGCAGGCGCGCCGGTGCGCATGCACGACGTGATGAACGTCATGGACATGCAGCAGGAACGTGAGGCGCGCCGCATGGGCGATGGGCACCGCGTGATCCACGGGGTGGCCGGTTCGGGAAAAACCATGATCCTGGTGTTCCGTGCGCACTACCTGGCACCAGCAGCCGCGGCCGTCGGCCGGCCCGTCCTCGTCCTTTGTTTCAACCGGGCGCTGGCCGAGCGCATCGCGTTCCTCCTGGCGGCGCGGGGCGTGACGGAGGAGGGGCACGGGGTGGTCGTGCGCTCCTTTCACAGCTGGTGCGAGGACATGGTGCGCACCTACCAGTTGCAGGTGAACGCGCCGCGCAGTCCCGCGGATGCCTATTTCGCCGAGCTTGCGGCGACGGTCGAACGGGCCTTGGCCAGCGGCTTCGTGCCGAAGGGCCAGTACACGGCGGTGATGATCGATGAAGCCCACGACTTCGAGGACGCGTGGCTTCGCATGACGGTGGAGCTGGTGAATCCAGCCACCAAGGCGCTGCTGGTGCTGTACGACCATGCACAGGCGATCTACAGGAAGCAAAGCCGCAAGACGCCTTTCAAGGCGCTGGGCATCGATGTCGTGGGCGGGCGTCGCAGCACCATCATGCGCACGAACTATCGCAACACGGCGGAGGTGCTGAGCTTGGCGCTGCGCTGCGCGGCGGAGTTGATGCCTCAGGGGGTGGCGGGTGCGGGTTCCGTGGAGCAGAGCGACAGCGAACTCGGCGCGCTGCTGGACGAGTCGGCCGGCGATTCCGCGGTGACCGTGGTTCGTCCGGACTCCGCCGGGCGCCGAGGCCCGATGCCGGTCCTGCACGAAGCCACCTCGGGCCGTGCCGAAGCGCTCTGGCAGGCGCGGCGGATTGCGCAGTTGCGCGCCGAAGGCGTGAAGCTGGGACAGATCGCGGTGGTCTTCCGGTTCAAGGCCGCGATGGAAGCGCTGGAAGAAGCGCTGCGGGTGCACGACATCGCGTTTCAGTCGCTTCGCACGCTGAAACCGCGCGACCTGCGCTGGTGTGACGATGCCGTTCGGATCCTGACCGCGCACAGCGTAAAGGGGCTGGAGTTCTCGCACGTGTTCGTGGGTGCGATCGACGCGTTCGATGAGGCGAAGCACCAGGCGGCGTCCGAGGAACTGCGGCTGTTGTATGTGGCGATGACGCGCGCCACGCTCTGGTTGGCGCTCTCGTCGCGACGGGTGACGCCGTTGGTGGAGAGGGTGCGGGAGCAGTTGCGGCGGTTGGGAGTCGAGTGGGCGAGTATGGGATAGGGGGCGCAGGGCGCGCTGCTTGTGCAGCCAGCGGACTCATAATCCGTTGGTCGATGGTTCAAGCCCATCACGGCCTACCACAAAAACCGCGCCAGCGTTGAAAAGCCTGCTATCAAAATGGTAGCAGGCTTTTTCCTTGGATCAATCGGTGACAGTCTGGTGACAGAATGCCGCCGATTGCCCGTCTTGAAGGTTCGGAACCGGCGGCGGCAGACTGTAAGAGAATGCAGCAAACAAGATGGCGCCCTATTGGCGCTGCTGCCCTACCGCGAGACCTTCGGCGGAATGCCCCAATCAATCGTTCAGTGCGACCGAACCAAGCCGAAGCCACGATCTGCGGACGCGGCCTGCATCGGAATCGATAGCGCGAATGCAACCTACTACCTTTGCAAGGATCAGCAAGTTGCACCATGGCTTCCGCTCTCGGAATGGCTCTCCCAGCAACTTGCACGGCGGTGCGGCATTCCAGTTCCGGCGTGTGCCATCGTTGAGGTTCCGACTCATCCCGGCCAACTCTTGTTTGGCTCGGTGTGGGAGGGAGGGGCGCTTGATTGGTCTCAAGTCAATTTGCTGGATCTGACCAACCCGAGCCTGTTCAGCGCAGCCTTCACCTTCGATCTGCTGGTTCACAACGATGACCGGCATCTCAACAACTATTTGTACTTGCGGTTGGCTGGCGATCTTGTCGCCAAAATCATGGACCACAGCAGGTGCTGGTGGCATTCTGGGTGGCCGTTGCCGGCACCGCCGCCAGACCCCGCGACGCGGACGATGATGGCGGCGGCGATCTGGAGTTCTCAGCTTCCCTGGGATCTGGCTGCCTCTCAAACCGTCCTGAGCGCTTGGCGGAACATCACCAGCCAGGAGGTCGATGCCATGATTGACACTGCCCCGACCGTATGGGTAAATCCAGCGGATCGACAGAACTTGGTCGGCTGGTGGGGCACTTCCGACTGGAGTGATCGGACCGATGCGGTCGAGAAATTGCTGCCATGACTATCTGCAAATATTCGCTGTTCATGATTCACCCTACACCGGAGCGGCTTGATCAAGTCGTCGCGGGAGCGGTGTTCCACAACGGATCGAGGTGGGACGTGCGAGCCGGTTCTGACGTGCACAAAATGCTCGCCATAGATCCGACGTTTAAGCCGCAACGGCTCGCCCATCTCAGGGATTTTCTGGCACGAGCCTGCTCTGATGCGCGCGACATCGCGTCGGTCCGAAGCTACCTCTCTGCGTCAGGCGCAAGCGTATGTCTTCATTCGTCTGAGGAAGCGTTTGTTTTCTCGGACGATGCGCAGTACGAAAGCCAAATTCAGGCCGTGATGAGCGAGTCTGTGGACGTGACCAAGGCTCGGGCTCCCCGTCGGCCTAGAAACCGTGTGAGACGCGATCTGCGTGCGAGATTTCAAGCGTTGAAACTATGGAGCAAGCAAGACGCCGATATCGAACGGCACCGAGTCGTTGAGCAATTCATGCTGTCCCAGGATCACGGCATCGTGGCAGAGTTCGCGTTAAGGAATGGCGCGATGCACATCACCGAAACGATTGATTTCGCTCTGCACACAGCGACCGCCAAGCGCATTGAGGCTCAAGCAAAGACCCTTGTTCTGGACGAGGCCCAGCGAGTGTTTGGCGACACGACCAAGAAGTACGTGGTTGTCGCCGGGGCAGAGATTGTCGGCATGGAGGCAAGCGTTCGACTGCTGCAGGATCGGGCAACCGTCTATTCGCTTGAGAGTGACGCCGACATGAGCGAGTACATGAGCTTGATCTCTACCGCCGCCTCTTACACGCCACTAATCTCCCCCTGAGTCCGCAATCCGGTTGGTGCCAACCTCGCCGCGTGCGGGCCTTTTTCATCCGTCCCCGCCCTCCCTGCTGTTCGGCAACCATGCCGCTCACGCGCCTTGCTGGGGCTCCGCGCGGCGGTACTCGGCCAGGGCCTCGGCGAAACGCTGGTCGTAGAACTCCTTCGCGTCGGGCTGCAGCCCGGTCAGATGCACCACGGTCGCCTCGTTCGTGCACAAGGTGTTGTACAGGAAGATCGCGCTGTCGAGTAGCGGCTGCATCGTGGGGACGTGCATCACTCGCAAGTCGTCCAGGTGGGCGACGAACTTGTCACGATATTCCCGGGCTCCGGCGAGCAGCGCGCCGTAGGCCGCCTCGTCCATCCCGAGGGCTGTCGTGAGCCCAGCGAGCAGGGTCGCGGGCTCTGGCACGACGCGGGCGAAGTGGTGCTTGCTCTTCTTGTCCGCGAAGACCTTGCACCACTCCAACACCGCGATGTCGAGGAAGTTGCCGTTCGCCCTGATCCAGAAATTGCGCTGCACGACGACGTGCCTTTTGCCGTTGGAGTCGGTCGCCCAGCCCGCGCGGTAGCTCGCAATGTTGTCGATGCAATAGCGGGTCAGAAGCGCGACGCGGCGCACACGTTCGGCCTCGGTCAGAGCCTCGTCGTCTTCGTCGTCTTCAGGGTCTTGCGGTGCTTGCTCGCCGGCCATGTGGCCTCCGGTCTGTGAGTGGTGGGCGATGATGCATGAAGCCGCGTTCGCGCACGACCGATGGCCGCCTAACGGGCCTCTGCGCTACTCCACATCCGCATGGCATGCAGTCCAGAACCAGTTCCTGCTCTTGTGGTGCTGGCTTCTCGACAGGCGGTAAGTGATCCGCACCCGACCGAGATGGCCGGCGTCGAGCACGACGTGCCGCTCTTCGGGCTGTCCATCGGCCGGCCGTGGAAGGGTTTGCGACCCCCGAGCGATCAGGTCGCCGGGAATCTTGGCAAGGATGCCGTTCTTCGACTCGTGGGGCTGCGCCACCGGCTCCAGCCATCGCCGCCTCTGTCGGCGTCATCGCGCGCAGGCGCGGATCGCGCCAGAGATCCGTGGCGACCTCTTCCAGCATCTCGGGATCGACCGTGCGCCACTGACGCTGAAGCCGGTGCGCGCAGGCGTCGATCCAGAGTTCGGCAGGCGTCGAGTCCATGCCATCATCCTAGATAATAACTGTATATTTGTCCAGTATTTCCGGGGTTGGCGACGTGGCTAGATACACTGCGCCGATGTACACACTCGATGACCTTCAAGCGGCCACGGCGGACCTGGAATCGGCAGAGCGCCGATGGGAAAACTACGACGGCAACAACCCCAACAAGCACCGGTCGAGCGTGACCGATGCACGGGTGAAAGTTCGTGAGATCGAGGCTGACCTGAAGGCGCGGGGCCTGCTGGCCCGTAGCGAAAGTGAGGAACTGGCGAATCGCATCGATCAGGCCTTCCCCAACGCGGACTCCGGCCGCATCGTCGACTTTGAAGGCAAGCGGTACAAGCGGCGCTACACGCCACGCGGCAAGAGCTTGTCCGGCAAGACCGTCTATGGGTATGACGGCTCTTGGGACGAAGTGCCGCTGTAGCCCGACGCGCCGACCGACGCCAGCCCCCATCCGGCCCGCCTTGCGCGGGCTTTTTCATGGGCGCGTGCTGGGCGCGGATCAGATCGGCACGGCCGGAGCGGCTGGCACGGCCGGTATCGGTGCAGCTACCGCCTGAAAACACTGGCGCGCCAAAGCCCCGCCCCAAGCGCGAACACCTCACGCGCCCTGCGTGAGAGTTGCCTGCAGCCGCACATAGTGCAGCATCAACGCGCCCTCACGTCCTTAATGGCTCGGCGCACCGAATCGGCGTCATCAACGTCCAAGCCGAGGTCGGCGCACAAATACATAAACTCGTCGGCACTGCTGCCATCGAGGCAGTGCGCGCGCGCCAGTTGTCGCCCTAGCTTCCGCAGCGGTTCGCGGTCTCCGCTGGTGAACCACTGCGGGTTGTCCACCTGATCACGCATCGCGACCTTGACGGCGAGCGGTAGTTCGGCGCCGTGGATGAAGAAGCGCAAGAACTTCAGGAAATTGCCGTGGCTGAATATCTCCGCGCCTCTGGTCCCATTGCCTTCGAACACCTCCAATCGCGATTTGCGACCTGCGCCCCATCCAGGCTGCGTGAAGCATTGTTGGCGCCGTTCGGGAATCGCACCACGCGCGAGCAACATCGGTGTGACCTTGCCGGCTGCGGCCAGCATTGGGAGAACGGCATCACGATCTCGAAAGTCAGCTCCGAAGTCGATGACGTCGACCAGCGTTTTTTCCTCGACGGTCATCTCAATGGTGCCAATGTCGTTCATATGCACGCCCCGCCATGCAGCGCGAAAATCGTCTCAGTCATCGCAGTGGTCCCTGATGTTGATGATGAGCAGAACCTGCGTCGTTATCGGCGCGCGGGGTCTGCGCCGCGCATTCAGCCGTGACAGAGCCGGGACAACGCAACTGTCAGCGTTGCACCAACTCCTGCCGCAGCCATGATGGCGACCATAGGAATCCATGCGCGCTCGCTCTCGGCGTTGAACTTGGTCTGTTCGGTCGAGAGCTTCAGGGTCTGGACCATCAGCTTGCTGACCTCCGCGTGAATGTGGCCGTCAAGGATAGTTTCGGTTGGGATTTTTACGGCGTTCATTTTGCTAGCTCCGGGTACTCATGACGCTACTGACTGAAATAGTAGGCCTGTATTGCATTCGTGAGCAACCCTCCAGCGACCCCGAGTTCAATTTGCCAAGCCGCATCTACTGCCTTTGCAAGCATCCCTTTCAGCCACCCGTTAACTTGCGGTCCGACCTTGCCTTGAGCGAGTTCTGGTGAATCAGCATCCTTAACGATGGCAGACTTCAATTCAACGACGTCGTGATCAGCGACACCGTGTTTTTTCAGTAGTCGTTCCAATGACGCAAAGTCTCCTTTATGTACTGTCGCCGCGTTTGTGACAGCGTTCTGGTTTCCGAGAACGATCGTTGCCCCATCACCAAATACGGAGTTATTGAAAAGGCCCTTTGCGTCGATGTTCGCCGCAGCTTCTTTTACTTGCCCTTCAGAAATATCCTCGCCAAGTTTTGATTGCAAGTTCAATACAAAATCCAGCAACCGCGATCTAACCTCGGTTATTGCTTGGATGAATTGGGAGCATGGAATCTGTGTCCATGCCTGCTCAATGTGAAAACCATCTGAAATCGTCTTTCCGAGCAGCCCGTTGTACTCCAGGGGGATGTTGCTCTTTAATACGCCTTCCGGCTTTGATGTGTATTGCTGAAGCACCGCCAAACTTTGACGAAGCGGCACGTTCTGCAGTCCGTCCTGTTGCATCTTCGTTAAATGCCTAATGGGCAACGGATGATTGGTGTATCGCATATACCCATTCGTAACATTCCCTAAAACAGTCGCATGGGCTTGACGATAACTGGGGACTGCGGTGTCATTGTCATAGCCGTTGAGTTCTTGAGTAACCCAGGGGGTGAGTTCTTTTTGGCCAATCTTGTGCAGCAGGACCTTTGTCTTTAATAGGGCTTCATTTAATGAACCGCTGTCGTTACTCAGTAGTTCAATTATTTGGTCCAGCAACTTCACATTCATTCCTTTTCGAGCTGGCAATATCGCCTTGACCCAGCACCTTCACGGCGGCGCGAACGCTGCGCGGGGAGACGTTCAACATGGTGGCGGTTTGGGTTTGAGACACATGCGGCAGATTTGCCGCTTAATCCGAGCGGCGGTCGCCGCCGTAGCCCGTGTTCGCCAGCTTCCCTGCACTGTCAGGTGGTGGTGCTCTTCAGACGGACGCCTTCCCAACTTCGATGTCACGACTACCGCACTTGCACAGAGGGAAATCATTCGCACCGACGCGCATGCGGGCTACTTCATAGTCGCTGGCGGGTGCGGCCTGGAAGCCCTCCCAACTCGTCTCGGATCGCCCCCAGTCATCCGAGCTGTCGACGCGAAACCCAGCGTGACCGCATGCCTTGCAGCGCGCTTCAATCTTTACGTGCTCCCAGCTCATATGTGGCCCTTTCAGACGGTGTTCGCCTTCCGCGATTCTGCCCTTGACGATGCGCGCGAAGGGGATTTTGCTCATTCCTGAGTGAGAGAGCCCCCGGCGGCCCAGTGCTTCGAGGGGCAACGATGACGCGCCCCATGGGGCGAAGGTGACTTGCACGAAGTGCGCTCCGAGGGCAGGTCGGTGCGGGCGGCGCGACGCCATGAAGAAGCGCCTTCCGGGATCGGCCTTCTCGGGCCAGCGTCAGTAGAGCATTCGAGTAGCTCTGGTGACGAGCGCGGCGCCGGCAGGCAAACCGGTGATCTCCGGTTGGGCCTACCACCCGCCCGTCGCGCCTCCGCCAAGGCCACCGCTCGCGATGTGCGCGATGCCGCGATCGCCGACGTTTGACCGACGACCTCGGGCGTGCTGATGTTGATCGTGCCACGCCCCGCCCCGGCCCCGTTCAACGGTACAGCCAGATCGCGCACCTCTGCGGCCTTCGGCATCGACACGGGCACGCTCGACGGCACGCTCGAAGACGCCAAGGTAGGGATGTTCGGCATCGCCACATTCACGCTACGGTGCCCCGCAGCAGCTACCCGGGCATCCTGAGCGTACGGGTCTCCCTGCCGCATGTAGGAGCCCATGCGCTTGTAGGCCTCACCCACAGAAATGCTGCCATCGCCATAGAGCGACTTGTTGTTGCTGACCACGTTGCCGCTCAGGACCGATGACACCGAAGTACTGGGGTTTTTATTGAGGGCGCCGAGCAGCTTGGCCGCATCGCCATCACCAAGGTTGTGCAGGGCGTAGACGTTCGCGTCGTCGTCACTGCCGCCCATCTTCCGGCCCTTCGCAACATTCTCCTTCGTGAACTCGGCCAGCATCGCCGCTTGCAGCTTGGTGTCGCCGCGCAGCGCGCCGGCCTGGACCTTCGTCAGTTTGCCGGCACCTTCGACTCCGTACTTCGCCTCGTGTCTGTTCACCGTGTTCGTCCATGTTCCATCGAGGAATTGGCCGTAGCCGTGAGCACTGGAGAGCTTGCGCCCATCCTTCATGATCGGTATCACATGCCTTCTGACAAAGAAAGGAAGCGGTCAACGACTGGTCGATGAGCTCATCGCTAGGGATAGGGGTGACGAGAGCACTTTGCGCGAAGACAAGTCATGCAACAGCTTCCTCGGAGAGCATGGGTGGCGAGAGGCAGAGGCCGGGCCGCCGAGGCTCCGAAGGGAACCGTGGTCAAGGATCAACGTGCCTTGGATGACCGTGAGTGTAGAGCTGCGGGAAGAGACCGGAAAGGACAATTCGATCCTGGACAGCTTCAGCCTCGATCTGCCCTCGTCCTGGTTGCTCGCGGCGATGGGTCTCCGGCTTCGGGATGGTCGCGGGCCGGTGTATGTGGATGCGAGTGACATCGTTCGATTCATGGATCCGTCGCTCAAGGAGCGTGGTGCCAGTGCTGGAGTCGTCGACCGGCAGCTTTTTTTGAGGACAGTGGAAACGGCGGGCTTGGAAGCTGTGTGGCTTGTCGCCGGAGAGAAGAATGTCTACAGCTCCGACTCGATACGGCATGGCTTTGGAGGCAGAGTGATGCACGTGATGGCCTACCGATTCGTGAATGGAGTACTAGAGGTGAGCCTTCGGCGGGACTTCAAGCTGCAGGCGAGTGTTGAGCAAATGAAGGAGCTGCTGGCCTCAGAGGCGCCTTTGGGCTGAAGCCGCGCTACCCGTACTGGGCGGGCACCGGTTGATTCGGCGCTGATCCGTACACATCCTGCGACTGCTTGGTGCCCGTAGTGCACCGGCCTTGATTGACATGAACAGACGCTGCGTCTCGACCTGAGGACCTGACGAGCTTGATCAACGTGCCAGTGGCGGTGATCCGCCCTAGAGCAGTCGTCCGGGACGCGAGGACGAAGGGCGGCTCACGCTGCACAGCTGCCCATCGTGGTATGCGCGCTTCAAACTGAAATCGGTCACTCGCGATCGATGTGAGAGCCTGATGCTGGGTCGGCTCGAACACCGTGAGCTTGCCGTCGAGCTTCACCCGCTCGTACTCCCGGTACCAGCCCTTCAGCGCATTCTTTGTCGGGTAACCCACTGCCGAAGGGTCGCCCCGACGCGTTTGCCGAGCTTGATGTACAACTCGACCGCTCGAATCCTGTCTTCGTACGAATACATGAACTATCTCCTGATAGTCCAAGTTTTGTCCGATCCCCTTCTACTTCGGCGCAGACATCCAGTTGGATTGGATCACCTTCACCGTGCGCTTGAGCACGACCGACCAAGGGGCTGGGCAACTGCTACCGAAAGAGCGGCGCCAGCCCCTACAACCCCTTGAAGAGTTCGCCAACTGAGAGCCCAAGCGCCGCGGCAAGGGTTTCAACCGCGGCAAGAGAAGGGTTGCGAACTCCCCGTTCGATCCCGCTGACGTACGTACGGTCGAAACCGCATTCGGCTGCAAACGCTTCTTGCGAGAGTTCTCGCTCTTTTCGCAACTCCCTCAAGCGTTCGCCGAACCGAATAGATAGTGACTTCACCCTCCTATTGGCGCGGTTTGTAGACTAAACGGCCACGGACTAATCGTCACATGTTATTCTGCAGACTAATCGTCACGCCCGAGGCAGTAGTGCTTACCAGGACTTGATATTGCATCGACTCGTCTGGACTTGATTTCGATGCCACAAAGGTTTGTGAATGACTCAGAGCCGGATTGCTTCACCGTTTCCCACTGCGCGGCCACTCAGGTTGCCGGCGTCGGTGACGCGCGCCCGGCC